>DATBEF010000077.1:0-24826 GCA_036269625.1 Bryobacteraceae bacterium
CTCCGATGCCGGAAGCAACTGCTCGCTGGATGTCCTCGATTGTCAATCCGTAGCGTGCTGCTTCTGCTCGATCGGGTTCGACGTTGATGTAAAAACCTTGGGCGACGCGTTCGGCAAATATCGATCTGACCTGGGGCAGACCAGAGAGGATTGCCTGAATTTCTGAAGCTGCTCGTTCGATTCCTTCGACATTTGCGCCTTGCACTTTCATCCCGAGAGGCGTCTTGATGCCTGTCAGTTCCATATCAAGGCGGTTTTCGACCGGCATTGTCCAGGTATTCGACAGCCCGGGGAACTGGAGGGTTGCATCCATTTGCTGCGTGAGGTTCTCGTATGTCATTCCGGCCGGCCATAGTTCGCGAGGTTTCAGCATTATGGTTGTGTCGTACATGTCGAGCGGCGCGTTGTCGGTGGCGCTATCGGAGCGGCCTACGGAACCGAACACACTTTCGACTTCGGGGAAGGTGCGAAGAATGCGATCCTGCTTCCCGAGGAGGGCGGTCGCCTGCTCGATCGCAATGCCCGGTAACGCGGTCGGCATGAAGAGAGCGGAGCCCTCAAAGAGCGGCGGCATGAATTGGCTGCCAAGCCGCAGGGCGAGCGGAAGTGTCAGGACCAAGAAAGCCAGATTTAAAACGATAGCGAGGATGCGATGGCGCAGACAGAAGCGCAGCACCGGGAGGTATAGCGCTTGTGTAAACCGCGAGACGGGATTGGCTCGCTCTGGGCGCAGGCGGCCCCTAATTAGCAAGGTCATCAGGACCGGAACAAGGGTAATGGCCAGGATAGACGATGAAGCGACGGCTAGAGTTTTTGTCCAGGCCAACGGACGAAACATGCGCCCTTCTTGCGCTTCGAGGAGAAACACCGGCAGAAACGAAACGACAATAATCAGGAGCGAAAAGAACAACGCCGGACCAACCTGCTTCGCAGCGTCGATCAATATCTGAAAACGAATCTCGTTTGTAACAGGTTCGGAAGCCTGTTCCTGGTACTCGGATAAGCGGCGATATCCGTTTTCGACCATCACGATCGCGGCGTCCACCAAAACTCCGACTGCGAGCGCCAGACCGCCCAAAGACATGATGTTCGAGCTTACGCCGAGCAGGTGCATGGGGATGAACGAAATCAAGACGGCAATGGGCAGCGTGAGAATAGCGATCAACGCCGATCTGAAATGCAGGAGAAAGACAATAATGACGAGGCTGACGATGACGGCTTCTTCGAGCAGGTCTCGTTGAAGCGTCGAGATGGAATCGCGGATCAAACCCGAGCGGTCATAACCCGGCATGATCTCGACTCCGCTGGGTAACGAGGGAGCAAGCTGGCGCAGCTTCTGTTTCACTCCTTCGATGACGTTCAGCGCGTTCTGGCCATCGCGCATTACGACTATGCCGCCCACCGTTTCGCCTTCGCCATTCCACTCGGCGGCGCCTTCACGGATATCCGGACCGAAGTTGACGAAGCCGAGATTGCTCAACAAGACGGGCGTTCCGTTGTTGCTTCCCACTGCGATGTTGGCGAGATCGTTCAGCGAATGCAGGTATCCGAGGCCACGGATCATGTATTGGGCGCCGCTTAGGTCGAGAACTCGTCCGCCGACTTCGTTGGTGCTCGCTTTGACACGATCGATAACGGTCGAGAGCGGAATATTGTAGGCCAGCAGCTTATTCGGATCGAGTTGGACCTGGTATTGCCGCACGAAACCACCAATGCTTGCCACTTCCGCCACACCCGGAACCGTTTCGAGCGCGTACCGCAAATGCCAATCCTGCAAAGTGCGCAGGTCGGCGAGGCTATGCCGGTGGCTTTTATCGACGATTGCGTACTCGAATACCCAGCCTGCACCGGTCGCATCCGGGCCGATCGAAGGATGCACGTTCTCCGGCAATCGGCCGCTGATCTGCTGAAGGTACTCGATGACACGCGAGCGCGCCCAGTACAGGTCTGTACGGTCCTCAAAGACGACATAGACATAAGAATCTCCGAACATGGTTTGTGCCCGAACCGCTTTCACGCGCGGGGCGGCAAGGAGACTCGTCACGATCGGATAAGTGACCTGATCTTCGATAACGTCGGGCGGCTCACCGGTCCAGGCGGTGTGTACGATTACCTGGACATCCGATATATCGGGCAAAGCATCGAGCGGTATGTGGTCGAGCGACCAGATTCCAGCAAGCGTCAACAGCAGAACGCCAGTGAAAACCAAGAACCGGTTGCGGGCACATACTTCTATGAATCGCGAGAGCATCTTACATGCCCCCCGCCGCGTTCACGCGGAGTTGTTTTGTGCCCAGCACTTGTCCGTTTCTCTGGGCCGTGACGGTTACCTGCCACGGTCCACCGGACCTGAGAGCGCCAGTTCCTTGGTACATGCCGTTGCCTTGAGCGCGGAGCTCCGCTTTGGTTGTCATCGCTCCCATGCCCATGCCCGGCATGGCTGGCATGAAGAACGTCACGGAAACGTCGGCTCCGTCAACTGGCTTCCCGTCGCTTCCCGTGAGTTTTACCCGAACCGTGTTGTTTCCTTTGTGTGGCGGATTCGGATCGGTTGTAAAGTCGATATTCGCTTGGGCATTTTGCGACGGCTGTGTGGCGGCGGCACTTGCGCCAGGCGGCGGGGGCGCGTACGAACCGGCGCCAGCTTGCAGCTGGCTTTCGGAATCAATCAGGAAATTAGCAGAAGTGACGATACGCTGGCCAGCGCTGAGCCCTTGAAGAACGATCACCTGGTCATCAACACGCGGTCCGAGAACAACGTCCTTCGGAGTCAGGCGGCCGCCGCCCTCATCCACAAAGGCGAGCTGGCGCGTGCCCGACTGGAGAACCGCAGACGCCGGCACAACCAGGTGGCGTCCAACATTAGCTTTGAACTCAGCGTTCACGAACATTCCGGGCTTCAACTTCAGATCGGGATTCGAGATCTCAAGCCTTACTCGCACGGTTCGGGTGGCAAGATCCACTTGGGGCAAGATGCTCTCGATGCGTCCGTGAAATATGCGCCCGGGATAAGCATCGACAGTGGTTTGGACTGAATCGTTTGGCTTCAAGCGGCCCACGTCGTCTTGAAACACCTGCGCGTATACCCAGATGCGTGAAAGATCGGCGATCGCATAGAGGCGTGTCGCGGGTTCGACGTAAAAATTAGGCAGTGCATTACGCTCCGTGATGTACCCGGAAACAGGTGAATCGATCAGCAGATCGGAAACGGGCTTACCCGTTTGCTGCATTGTGGCGATCTCTGTTTCAGGGATATTCCACTGCCGCAGACGGGCTTCGGCAGCAGTGGTCAATGCGGATGCACCTGAAGCAACACCATCTACGCTGCTTTGTCTCAGCAGAGATTCGTTTTGCCTTGCGAGCAGATACTCGTTTTGCGTTGTGACCAGATCAGGGCTATAGATTGTAAAGAGGGGATCGCCCTTTTTCACGTATTGATACGTTGCGTTCGCGAAAACCTTCCGTACGTATCCCGAGAAACGAACCTGCACGTACGAAATTAGCCGCTCATCAATGTCTACCGTTCCGGTTGCCCGCACATCATCGCTGACTTGCTTCCACTCGACCGTGCCGGCCTCCACGCCGATGCTTTGCATGCGCTCCGGAGTAAGCTCGACCGATGCAAGCGGCGCCTCGACGGGAGTGGTTGCGTTGGGTGTCGTAGCGACGGTTTGAGATGCGGCAGGTCCAACCGCGACGGGCTGTACGCCAGTTGGAGCTGCCGTAGGTTGTTTGCGCTCGCGGCTGCGATAAAGATAAGCTGTCGCCAAGCATGCAATGACCGCTAGCCAGACGAGCGAAGTGCGTACAACGTACTTATTCATCGCAGCGTCACCCCCGTTAGGGTTTCCAATCGCGCGATGGCGGCCTCGTGATCCAGAAGTGACTGTGCATAGTCACGCTTCAGCTCAAGAACTTCGTTGAACGACGTGAGCACAGAATCCAGTTGCTGTTTATTCGATTCATATTCCACGAGAACAGCGTGGAATCCGGCGTCGGCCTGAGGAATCATTCCTTCGCGATATTCGGTAAGTTCCTCAGCGGTACTTTTCGCAGCTACGTATTGTTTTTGCACGTCCGCGATTTGTTGCTGGAGTTGGCCATCCAGTTCCTCCTGGGTACTCTTGACTGATTCGGCCGCTTCTTCAATTTCTGCCCGGACGCGCTCTCGCCGTTGGAAGATCAAATTAAACGTCAGCATGTAATAGGCGGGGAAACCCTCTCCGGTCCTCTGGTACATGTAGCCAACGCTAAAGTCCGGTTTGCCGGCACGTTCAGCCGATCGCAACTCGGCGCTCTGCTTTTCGATCGCACTCGCCTGAAACTTGACCTCCGGATTCTGTTTGCGTACCAGATTCATCAGTTCGAGAGAGCTGTAGCTTAAGGGAGTTACCGCCAGATCTTGCGCAACGATGTCCGGGGATTCTTGCGGTCTATGTAAAACCCGTTTCAAATCCGCCTGAACCTGCCCGATCTCCTCGCGGCGCATCGTAACTTCTTTAATGAGTTTTGTCCGCGCGAGCTGCGCCTTCAAAACATCCGCCTGATTTCCCGCGCCGGTGCGGTACCGGAGTAGTTCGCTGTCGATGACTTGCCCCAAGATGTTTCGGCTGCTTTCGAGCAGACTCAACGTCTGCTGTAAGTACGCCAATCGAAGATACGCAGCTTTGACTTGATTTGCGATCGAAGCTTGCATAACGACTATTTGGGCCTGCTGGACGTCAGCCGCACGGTCGGCGGCTTCTCCTTTGAGGCGAAGCTTTCCTGGATAGGGCAGCTCCTGGGAGGCGCCGATTCCGAAGTACGCGAAGTTACTTGTGTTGAACCCGGCGAACGGCTTGGGACTGCCGACACTGAACTCTTGCACTGTGAATTGAGGATTCGGCAGCGTTGTCACTTGCTGGCGGACATGCGTTGCGGCTCGCCAAGTATGCTCCGCGGCGCGGATGTCTGGATTCGCATGCGCCGCTTCGGCCAAGAGCTCGGAGAGGGGCGTAGCATTCTGCGCGTAAACTGGCAAACCACCAGCCAGCGCCCCGGCAGCAGCGAGAATTATCCTGATCTTCATCAACAAATCTCCTGTTTCGTAATCGCTCGCGCGTGCGTGCAAACGGACGCCTAAGGAACTCGCGCAAAACGGTCGCGGTACCGAGCGCGCCACCCCAAGGGCAGAGGAGTTCCTGTATTGTTTGGTGGCGCGCGCCGCGCCCTTTGCGCTTCGACGCCACACTTCGAGAACGGAAGGCGGGAGATTTGTCTAGATTCTTAGAACAGAAGGTAGAGGCTGATAAGCAGGCGGCGGAGAGTGGTCGAGCTTGTTAATTAGGCGAAAGCCTGAAAGGGGAGAAGTTAAGATTGTGGTCCGCGCAGGTATTGCAAGAACCGCAATATGAACCTGGGAAAAGGGAGACTGTGGCTGTATGAGATACGAACGGCTATTTTCTACCGTCGTTTGACAGCAGCTATGCGAGGCGGGCATGCGCATGCTGCCGCATCTCCCCTTCATCTGCTTGCAGCAGGCATGCTCGGCAGCTGTCATTTGGGAAGCAGGCGTGGCACACACCATCGTCGGAACGAGCAGGGAGAGCAGAACCAGAAGAGTTGCTCCTCGACGACAGAAAGCCTGCATTCAGTTACCAGCTTACGAATATGGCTCCGAGAATACAACTCTTGATGTTTCCCGGAGCAAATGCGCGTTATACGCGGTCTTTACTGTTTTTATTGGTGCGGATGGGGAGACTTGAACTCCCACGCCCTTGCGAGCGCTGGAACCTAAATCCAGTGCGTCTGCCAATTCCGCCACATCCGCGCGACGCAACTTTCTTAGCGTAACATCGCTGCCGTTTGCGAACCGTCGCCGGGGCGCTTCTCTAAAAAGCTTAGAAATTCCTGTGAATTGTGAGTCAGTTGCGGGAACGTCGCCACTGTGTTCTGGTTTGCATCGACGATGGCATAGAAGGGAATGGAGGCTGTCTGGAACTTGTTATCCTCCAACTTCTGATTCCGCTCCGAATCGGCATCCGTGCCATCTGTATAAAGGTCCACCTCGACTAGGTTCCTCAAGGCCGCTTGAATCTCCGGACGAGGGAACATATTCGCCTTCATCCAATGGCAATTCGTGCACGCATAGCCCGTGAAGTTGATCAGAACCAGCTTGTTTTGCTCTTTGGCCGCGGCCAGCGCGGCGTCCAACTGGTTCTTGAAAACGTTCGCTGGAGCAGCTTCTGCCTGTGTGAATACTCCGCCGCTGCCTTCCGGGACAAACGCGTCCAGATCTCCAAGCCGTTGGCCAAAGAGGCCTGGAATCAGGCTGATTGAGAAAATCAGAAACAGTGACGCGATCAGTGCCCGGCCGACTCCCAACTGCTCATCACTGCGGATGCCTTCCATGCGCACCAGTCCGAGCAAGTAGAGTCCGGGCACCGCAAACAGCACAATCCAGCAGGCCAAAAATCGCTCGCGTGTCAGCAAGTGCGTTTGCAGAACCTGGTCGATATTGCTGAGATACTTCAGCATCACCGCGAGCACGATGAACCCCAGCACTACCTTCACCCGAACCATCCATCCGCCACTGCGAGGCAGCTTTTGGAGATAGGAAGGAAATAGCGCCAGCAGGAAGAACGGAGCCGACAACCCGGCCGCGAAGCTCATCATGCCCAGCACTGGTTGCCAACCTTTCTGTTGAACGGAGGCAATCAATAGTGGTCCAACTATGGGCCCGATGCAGGCGAATGAAGTCAATGAGAAGGTCAAACCCATCAGCAGCGTTCCTGCATATCCGCCGCCCTGCGAAGCTCGATCGAGCCTCGTGAGTAATCCTGAGGGCAGCCGCAGTTCGAATGCTCCTAGCAAACTGAGGCCGAAGACGAAGAAGACCAGCGCGATAAAACCGTTCACCCAGGGGCTTGACCCGAGTTGGACGACACCAAACGGCCCGGCAACCGCGGTCACCAGGAACCCCATGCCGGTGAACAGCACGACAATGCCCAGGCAGAACACCAGCGCTTGTAGCCAGCCATTCCGCGTCGTTTGTTGTTGACCTGTTTGCCGCTGATTCAGGAAAAACGACACCGTGATGGGAATCATTGGGAAGACGCAGGGAGTAAACAGCGCGGCTAATCCGAACCCAAACGCTGTCAATAGAAAGGGCAGGAGATCCTGGCTAGTGCTTATTGGCGTGCTCGTCGGGACAGGGGCTGCGGCGGGAACTGTGCCGCTGGTTGGGGTAGTACCGGAAACAAGCAAATAGCCCGCCGGCGCTTGGAAGCTGCTTTTGCTCGCGTTTGCATCGAACGCTATTGGGGCGGCTGCCGTCTTTTTGACCGGATTCAGGCACTTCACATCGGAGCAGGCCTGATAGCGTACGGCCGCTTCGACAGTCGCATTCCCGGCCGCACTTTTTGCCGTGTCGGCTTCAATGAAAAATGCAGCCTTATCGACGTATGTTTCCGTCTCGAGGTTGAAATTGGGGTCGAGCTTTTTCACGGGCGCCGGCCGATAAACCCGAGATGTGGTGATCGCCGGGTTATCGTTCAGCTTGATTTTCGTGATGATCGGGCCGCCGGCTGGCGTAGTGGGCGAATAAAGGTGCCAACCCGGTTGGATGGTCGCATCCAGCTCGAAAACAGCTGTCCCACCTGGCGCTACCGACGGCGATTGCGGCTTCAGCGTCCATTGGACAGGGTCATCCTTGCCCGCCAGCGGCAGGCAGACTATCGCGCCAACTACGACACTAAGGAGCCAAGATCGGTGCATGCAGCGCCCCTGCTTGTGCAGATGTCCATTCTTCGAGCTCCGATGCAATGCGGTCGTTGATTTTACCTTCTGCGAACTCTTTCGCAACACGAATCGCGTTCTTGATGGCTTTGCCCGGAGAACGCCCGTGACAAATAACGCAGATCCCGTTCAAACCCAACAGCGGCGCGCCACCGTACTCCGAATAATCCACACGTTTTTTGAAGTCATCGAATGCGCCCCGGGCCAGGAGGGCTCCCGCCTTGCGCTGCAGGTTGGCATTCAAGGAATGCTTTAGCATTTTGCCGATAACTTCAACCAAACCTTCGCTTACCTTAAGTGCCACATTACCGATAAAGCCATCGCAAACAATCACGTCCACTTTGCCGCCGTAGATGTCGCGGCCTTCTACGTTGCCAATGAAGTTCAGGTGCGGAAGCGTCTTCAGCATCGGCAACGCCTCGTGCGTCAGAGCATTGCCTTTGTGCTCTTCTTCGCCAATCGACAGTAGACCCACACGTGGGTTCTGGTTGTGGAAGATCACGCGTGAATAGATATTCCCCATTACCGCGAACTGTACCAGCAGCTTGGCGCTGCAATCCACGTTCGCTCCGACGTCCACAACAACGACGGAACCTGTCAGTGTAGGGAAGGCCGAAGCGAGCGCTGGCCGGGTGACGCCCGGCAGAACGCCTTGCACCGTCTTGGTGGTTGCCATAACGGCCCCGGTATTTCCGGCCGAGACCACCCCCTGCGCCTCGCCAGATTTCACCAGCCGGGACGCAACGCGGATGGAACTGTCCTTCTTGGCCCGGAGGGCCTTACCGGCCGCGTCTTCCATGGTGACCTGCTCGCTCGCGTGGCGCACCTCAATCGGCAGGGAACGCCAATTGGGAAATCCGCTGAGTTCCTTCAGGACGACATCTTCTCGCCCCACCAGAATCACGCGCACCCCAAGCTCTTTGGCGGCGCCGACCGCACCCGCTACTTCGGGCTTGGGGAACTCGTCGCTGCCCATAGCATCGACGGCTATAGTTACCATGTTTGCAGCTCTCGACTGTTGAAATCTGGACTGCTAAGTTTCTACTACTTCTATGACTTCCCGGCCCTTGTACTTGCCGCAATGCGGGCATGCACGATGCGGGCGAATCTTCTCGTGACAATTGGGACACTCGGCCAACTGGGGAATCGCCAGCGAATCGTGAGCGCGCCGTGTAGATGTCCGCCGCTTCGAGTGCCGGCGTTTTGGATTGGGCATTGTTCGTGTCTACTTTCTAAATCTCTATATATCGGTCACACCATATCGGCCACACCTTGCCTGGTGGGTTCCGTCTTTACTTACTACTTACTCGGGCCGGTCTCGACCCGTATAGTTTTCAACTTGCTCCAACGATCGTCCGCCGCTCTTTCACGGCAGTCGCACGTCTCGTGGTTGCGATTTCGGCCGCACGAAGGACAAATGCCCTTGCAATCGTCCTCGCAGACCCATTGCATTGGCAGCGCCAGCAGGACCACCTCGCGCAAAACATCGTTCAGTTCGATGCCCGCACCCTCATAAAATCCAACGTCGCTCGCGGACGCCTTGATCTCAACCTCGCCTCCGGACGCCTCGGGCGTGGGCACATATGAAAGATCAAATCCATTGTCCAGGTCGAAGCTCGCGGGCTCAAGGCAGCGATCGCACGGCGCTTCCATTTTTACCGTCAGTTTCCCCCGAACCCGAATCTCATCGAGAGCATGGCTGGCCAGTTCCGCGGCGCCGGCCGCATGCAGATTCGACGCCTGCACCGCCGGGCAATCAAACTCGATTTGGCCCGCTGGGATATCCACCGTAAAGGGGACTTTTCGTAGTTCTAGTTCCTGGAGGCTGATGTACACGCGCAATCCTCCGACGACCGCCTGGCGGCCAAGCCAACGGGAAAACACACAAACTTAAAGTATAACAATCCTAACGCCCTTCGAAGCTCCTCCTGGTAATGGGGGTTACTTCTTGCGGCCTACTCCGGTGAATTCCATATAAGACAGCAGTCCGAAACCGAGCGAAATTACTACCCGTACGCCGACCAGCCAAAGTTTCTCGCCGACCATGGCGCGGTTGATTGCCAGCAGAGCGAACCCCGCCGCAATCGCCGCGTACCACCAGCCAAACCACCGAAACCGGTCCCCCTGCATAGTACAGAACTGTTTTACCGCAGCGGGCAAGTCTTAGTTGATCGAACCTGGATTCGCCAGCAGCCGGCCAACTTTAGACCGGTAGTGGGGATGCGGCCACGTTCGGAGCATCTCCGGCGTCGCCGACCTTATACCGCACAAACCGAGCCACGCCGATCTGGTCGCCAAGCTTGCCTGATATCGTCTTCATCAATTCAGCGACCGTAATAGAGTTCTCCCGGATAAACGGCTGTTCCAGGAGGCACACTTCTTCGTAAAACTTCGCCAGCCGGCCTTCGACGATCTTGTCTGCCATCTTCTCAGGCTTGCCCTCTGCGATCACCCGTGCCTTCGCGATGTCTCGCTCTTTCGCGAGCACGTCGGCAGTCACATCCGCCTTGCTCACGAAATGCGGTGATGCGGCGGCCACCTGCATAGCAATGTCGCGGACTAGAGTTTCGAACTCCGGCTTCTTCGAGGTCTCCGCGATCTTAGTGGTCAGTTCCAGCAGCACGCCAATCTGTGCGCCCATGTGCACATACTGTCCCACCACGCCCTCGCCGTTCACCGTGAACAGCGCGAAGCGCGAAATGCCGATGTTTTCGCCGAGTTTCGCGATCTTCGATTTCACAAACTCCCCGACGGTGCCGGCATGGTCCGCGCCGAACTTCTGCTCGTACAAAGCCTGTTCCTGCTTCAGGTGCACGCGCTCAGCTTCCGTGACATCCTCCAGCCGCACCAGTGACGGCTTGGTCTGGGCGATATGCCGCGCAATGTCCAATGTCATGGTCTGAAACTCGTCCGTGCGCGCCACGAAGTCCGTTTCGCAGTTCACTTCTACCAACACGCCCAACTTCTGGTCCGCCGCGATGTAGGAGCCGATCAGACCCTGCTTGGTAGACCGCGTCTCCTTGCTACCCGCCTTAGCCAGGCCCTGTTTCCGCAAATAAATTTCCGCCTCGCCCAAGTCGCCGTTGGTCGCCACCAGCGCCTTCTTGCACTCCATCATGCCCACACCGGTACGCTCGCGAAGCTGCTTTACTAATTCCGCCTTGATTTCGGCCATCGATTCCTCTTATTACTTGTCTCTTCTTTATCGTAGATTGCCGGTTCGCGGCCCAGTAGAGACAGTACTTCACTGAGCCGCGAGCCTGTGAGGTAGCGGTTTTTAAACGGAGTGGCCCGCCGGTTAAGTGCTGCCCGAGCCTTTAGCTCTCGCTAACCGTTGCCAGTTCTTCGGGTGGTTCGCTGCCGGGGCCCTTACGCGGCGGCGTTTCCGGCTCTCCGCTGGTCGCCAGGCTCTCCGACATTAACTGCTCGGCATACTTCGGATCCAGATATTGGGTATATTCTTCTGGAGCCGTTTCTTCCGATCCCGCTTCTTCTGTGACAATCTTCTCGGCGGCGAAGTCTTGCTCCGTCGCGAGGGACCTGCCTTCCACCACCGCGTCCGCGATTTTCGTCGTGAATAAACGGATCGCCCGCAGCGCATCGTCATTGCCGGGAATCACATAATCCACTTCGTCGGGGTCGCAATTGGTATCGACGACCGCCACCACCGGAATCCCCAGCTTGCGCGCTTCCTTAACCGCGATGGCTTCTTTGTTTGAGTCCACCACGAACAGAAGATCGGGCAAACCGTTCATATCCTTGATGCCGGCCAGGTTCTGCTGGAGGTGCTTGCGCTCGCGCTCCAGCCGTCCAACTTCCTTTTTGGCGCGGCCTTCGTAGGCATTGTCGGTCGACATCTCATCCAGCTCTTTGAGCCGCTTGATCGATCGCTGCACCGTGATGATGTTGGTCAGCAACCCGCCCAGCCATCGCTGGTTGACGTAGTATTGCTGGCAGCGCGTGGCTTCCTCTGCAATGGCTTCCTGCGCCTGGCGCTTGGTGCCCACAAACAGCACCGTCTTGCCCTGTGCTGCCATTTCGCCCACAAACCGCATCGCGTCTTTGAAAAGCTTTAATGTCTTCTGCAGATCGACGATGTATATGCCGTTACGTTCGCCAAAGATGTATTCCTTCATCTTTGGATTCCAGCGCTTGGTCTGGTGCCCGAAGTGAACGCCGGCTTCGAGCAATTCCTTCATTGAAATAGATGGCAAAGTGCCTCCTTAGTTTGTACGTGCCCAACCGGACATCCACGCGCCCAAAGCGGAATTTGCGTGGCTCCGGTTTTGACCCGATGTGCCTCTAATCGCGCAACAAGGCGGCCCGAAAGCCGCCCGTCGCAAAATGCTCGCTGAGATTGAAGGGGAAGGAAATGCGGTTAGCGTTTGGAGAACTGGAAGCGCTTGCGAGCGCCCTTCTGACCGTACTTCTTTCGCTCATGCGCACGCGCATCGCGCGTCAAAAATCCAAGCTGCTTCAGTTTCCCGCGCAGTTCGGCATTGAACTCAATCAACGCGCGGGCAATCCCGAGCCGTGCCGCTCCGGACTGTCCGCTAATTCCGCCGCCGGCGGCGAGAATCATGATGTCAAATTGATCCGCAACTTCAACCGCCAGCAGCGGCTGCCGCACATAAGCGCGCGCCGACTCGCTGACAAAGTAATTCTCAAATGGCCGGTGATTCACCGTGATTTTCCCGGTCCCCGGCCGCAAAAACACCCTCGCCGTTGCCGTCTTACGGCGTCCGGTCGCTAACTGTTGAACTAACTTCGCTGGCATGTATGGTTCTTTGAATTCCTCAGTGCTATTGCCCCACGGCTAGCGGGGTCGGTTTCTGCGCCTGATGGGGATGGTGCTCACCAGCGTACACTTTCAGCTTCCGGTACATCTGCTTTCCAAGCTTCGTTTTCGGCAACATTCCCGAAATCGCCAGCTCAATCATTCGTTCCGGACGCGTCTCGCGCATCTTCCGGGCGCCTGTGCTGATCAATCCGCCCGGGTATCCGGTGTGCCGATGATAAACCTTCTGGCCCTCTTTACTTCCCGTGAGCTTCACCTTTGCGGCGTTAATGACGATCACATGATCGCCCGTATCCATCGATGGCGTGTACGTCGGTTTGTGCTTGCCCATCAAGAGCATAGCGGCGCGGGAAGCAATACGTCCCAGAACAGCTTCCTCAGCGTCAATCACGTGCCAGGCACGATTGATATCGTGCTGGGACGGAAATTCGGTGCGCATGGACAAACTTCTTCTCTCTTGTTCGAAGGTTCGAACACCTCAGTCTATCGAATGGGAGACACATGTGTCAATTTGGATTCATTTCCAAGCGGGTCCGGAGATCCTGAGCATGATTCAGCTACCTGCGTTTTAATGATCGACGATTGACGCCAAGCTCTGCCGCCTTGGATCGGGACTTGTCTCAGCCGCTTCGGTATGACTCCGCCCGCCGGCAGCCGGTTAGCCATCTACTGACGCGCCGTGAGCACGGCCCGTTTCGGTCTAATCAACGCAAAACACAATACGGGTGAACACTTTGAGAAGGTCACGTTAGAAGTGTTAGAAGTGGCCGCCCGCTAAAACGCCATCTCGCTGTGGCCCGTCAGTCCGGGCAGATGGTCACTCAACAACTCTTCTGGCGCTCCTACTTAGATGGCCGCCTTCTGTGTGTCGTTGTTCTATTCACGCTAGCTCCGTCGCAGCTCACCGCCGTCCCACAGTTCTCACGCCGCTACGATCTCAAATGCTCGGCGTGTCACACGATCGTCCCTGTACTTAATGAGCAGGGCTATCTGTTTAAGCGCCTGGGCTATCACCTGCCTCCCGCCTTAAGCAAAGAACAGCCCGCGCCGACAATCTCCTATTTAGTCCAACAGGAACCTCAGTGGTCTTTGAGCAACAATCTTTCGGCCGCGGTAACTGACTTCGGCTATCAAGCGCAAAGGACGACGCAAGAAGGCCAGAGCCCGTCTTCGTCCTCCGGGTTTCAAGTAGACACGTGGAACAGCTACGCAGCAGGCTGGATTCCGGATACAAATTTCTTCTACATGACCGAGTTCGACATCGTGACGAATGGCGCCATGAGTCTAAATCTCCCGAACGCGTACTTCGGATATTCGGGCGGTACCGCAAAAAGCAGTTGGTATGTCGCGGGAGGCCGTGAGCACCTTCAAATGGGTAACGGCACTCGCGCCGCCCAGGTGTATAGCTTGATTCCTGCCTCTCCCCTGCTGTTCGAATCAGCGAGCCCCACCAATTTCATGGTCGATCAATCGCCGGTTGGAATCGAAGCTGGTTATACCTTAGCTTCGAACGGCTACCACAATATCTTTGCAGCCACAGCAAAAGTTACTAATGGAGACAATGCCGACGGCAGCGAGGATCTTGGAGTCTCCACTAAAAGTGGCAAAGACATATGGCTGGACGTGGACTGGTGGTATGCGCCCGAAAGCGGCGTAACATTTCTCAGTTACTACGGAAACAAAGATCAGATACAAAATAGCGGACTTACAAATCAATTTACCTATCGCCCAACCATACGCCGGCAGGGAGTATTTGCCAACTACATGCTCGATTACAAAGTCGACTTTCTTGGCGGTTATCTGCGCAGTAAAGACGACTGGCAATATGTATCGGGAGTTCCGGGAGGATTTTTCCAAGCCAACGACTTCTTCGGCGAAATTGATTACTACATCAGGCCGGGCTTAGCCCTCGCCGGCCGATACGACTTCCTGAACCAGACGATTACAAACGGCGTCGGGAACCAGCCGATCCGTGACTGGACCGCCGCTGTGAATAAAAATTTGACGCGGTCGGGCAACATTGTGGGACGTGTTGGCTACAGCTACATGGACGGGCGCGACCCCATAACAGCGCTCCGAAGCAAGACTTGGGGCATCCAAGCCGACGTCATGTTCAATTTTTGACGGAAACGAGAGACCTATGTATATCCGATATAGATGGAGCAAAGCTTTTTTTCTCGCCATCCCCGGTGCTCTGCTTTTAATCGTGAATCCGCTGTCTGTCCGTGGGCAGACCGCTTCGGATCAGCAAGGCGCGACGTCACCTCCGTCGGGACATGCTGTTTCCAAACCCTACGAAGAAGACAAGCCCGAGTTTAAGGTCTCGGCGGCCGGTATGCCGCCCGACGTGCGGCAAGGCTACCGCCTCTTCCGCGAAAAATGTGGTGGATGTCACTCTCTGAATCGGCTGCGGGCTAAGCCGGATCAGTCCGCTGACGAATGGGCCGATGTCATCTACCGAATGCAGGACATGGCAAGTTCTCACATGAACAACGCCGAATCGAAAGCCATTCTTCGGTTCGCGATCTGGGACGACCAGGCCCGTGCCAAGGGAGACGGCGGCAAAGACCAGAAGGCGCGCCAATCTCCATGAGTAAGTAAAGCCTTTTTCGACTTTAAGGAGTAGCCAATGAACAAGTTTTTAATTAGTCCGGCGCTGCGCCGCGTGGCCCTCATGCTCTTACTAACCTGCGGCGCGTTCGCACAAACTCGGACGGTCGAGGTGTTCGCCGGCAAGGACAATCGCTTCCGGCTTGCGAGCGGTGATAACGTTCTAACCCTGAAAGCGGGCGAGAAGGTGCGTTTCAAGCTAGTCTCCGCTTTTGGAGGCGAGAAATCGCGTGATGGCTCCGTCCACAGTTTCGTCGTCAAGAAACTGCGCGATCAGGGATGGGACGTGCGCCTCAAAGAAGGCGTGCAGGAGTTCGATCTGACAGCCCCGGGTCCGGGCGAATACTTGATCGAATGCACGGTAAAGTGCGGCCCAGGCCACGACACCATGAACTTGAAGATGGTCGTCCAGCCATGAATCGGCACATCCGCAGTGTCGCGATCGGCCTCGGAGTTGCACTCGCTGGAGCGCAACTCCTTCAGCCAAGACTATCGAGCTATCGGGGTAATGGTTCGACCGGTTCCAATGATCTCTTACGGGACCGCGCTGTGGATCCGCGGATCCGATCTATTCTGAAGCGCGCCTGTGCAGATTGTCATTCAAACCAGGCGAACCTGCCCTGGTACGGCCGGGTAAGCCCGATTTCATGGTTTATTGCCCGCCATATCGAGCGCGGCCGCGAGAAGTTAAACTTCTCGGAGTGGCCAAAGCATTCCGAAGACGAAAGGCAGGATATCGCCGATTCCGTTGAAAAAAATGAGATGCCAATATGGTCTTACCTGTTCGTGCATCGGGGCGCGCGGCTCACTCCGGAAGACCGCAAGGTCATCGAACGGTGGGTAGATTCCCGTTGATCCCTGATAATTGGACGTCCACGCAGTAATTAGGAAACGGTGGGAGCCGGAGTAAGTAGATAACCAGAATTCCTTATCGTACGAATTCGAAGGTCCCATATTTTTCAATTTTCTTCCGAAGGTTGCAAATATGAACATCTATCGACCGCTCAAGAGGGCTAGCTTGCCGCTGATAGAGCGCCATTGCTAATTTATCGCGCGACACAATTCGGCAAGGCTCCTGTAATAGAGTCTCTAAGATCGTGAATTCGCTGCTCGTAAGTACAAGTGGAGAGTCGTGAAGCCACGCCTCGCGCGTGCTCAAATTCGCTTTCAATGCGCCGCATCGCTTAAGTGATTCGCTGCTGGGCTGCCGAAGCTCGAAGCGCCTCACCAGGGCGCGCACGCGCAACAGCAACTCAGGTTGCGAGAATGGCTTTAGCAGGAAATCCGCTGCGCCCAGCTCGATGCCCGACAGGCAGTTGTCTTCCGATGTGCTAATCCAAAGCGTCGGCGCGATATTCAGCGCAACAAACTGGCGAGCCATCAGCAGGCTGCTCTTATCCTGAGTACAGATATCCAGGACGACACAGCAAAAATCGTCATTTGGCGCCGCGGACAAACGCTCGTCCCGGTGGCCTAATATTTGAACACTTAACTCCGCTTCTTCTAAAGAGGCAACTATTGGAGGCGTTACGCCGTCCCCGGAAATCCAGAGTATCGTCCTCCGCAGCCGTGGCGAGACGCTTCGCTCAACCTGCCCGTTCAGGTCAGTGGTTCCCGCCCCATCTGTGCCCTTAAAAGGCTCGCAGAGCTTTGCGGCTATATGCATTTCAGACTAATTCCAACACGTGAAGGTAAAGGCCTTGTAAGCAACTCGATGTGTTTTGTAAAGGTAGAGTAAAGTCTGACGGGAAGCGATGCCCCATGGAGCTTCTTTACACCACTCTTACAATTCATCCCGCCAAACTCACACTGCGTTTACGTTGCCCTGTTTATCTGGTATTGCAAAGCAAATGGAAAAAGCACGCAACCTATTAGCACTCGGTCTGGATCTTCCCGTGATTACGCGCAGAGGCCTGCTCACTGCAGCGGTCGGCGGTTTAGTCGTCGCCTGCCGAGGGCAAGCGCCCGCTATCGTCACGTCGAAGAATCGCATCGAGGCCCCCGGTTGCTTCCTCGCGTCCGAGCAAGAGCAAGGTCCCTATTACGTTGACCAACGGCTGGTCCGGCAGGACATCACAGAAAGTCGGCCCGGCATCCCGCTGCGTCTCCAGATTGTTGTGCTTGACACTCAACGCTGCACTCCCATCCAGAATGCAGCACTGGATATATGGCATTGCGACTCGGCAGGTGTCTACTCTGGCTACACTTCCAACAGTCCCGACGGCCCGCAGTTTAGGGGTGGTCAGCGCCGGCCCCGCCCGACTTCAATGGACGGCGGCCCGCCGCCAGGTCCGCCTCCTGGATCGGATTTCGGTCCTGGAAACGGCCCTCCCCCGTTCCGTCGTGGCCCGAGCGACGACACTCGGTTCTTTCGTGGAGTGCAGATGACGGACGCCACCGGCCTCGCAGAATTCGTCACTGTCTATCCCGGCTGGTACATGGGTCGCGACATTCATATTCATATGAAGGTGCATATAAGCGGCTCGATAAAGGCCGGAACGTACGATGGTGGGCACGTGTGTCACACTGGCCAACTCTTCTTCCCGGAAGACATCAGCGATGCCGTCGCGAAATTGCCGCCCTACGCCACACACCACACAGAACGGACACGCCAGGACGAAGATAATGTCTTCACGTCCCAGCACGGCAGCGACTTCATCGTGAGTCTAGCTCAGTCGAATAAGCGATCGATGGCAGACGGCTTCGTGGCTAAAGCTGTTTTGGGAGTAAACCCAGAGGCTGTGCCCTCGGTAGTCGGCCCGGGAGGCCCTCCACCCCGATTCAATCGTTGACTCGTGCTCTGAACAACTTACCCACAGGCTAGGTTTGCTGCTATTCTTCGGCCTGAATGAAGAAGCTGATCAACGATCCCAACCGTGTCGTGGAGGAGATGATCGAAGGGTTGCTCGCCATTTACCCGGGCCTTGCCCGGCTGGGCGGGTACAACGTGCTCGTCCGCGCCGATTTCAGCCAAACGCGTGACCTTCAAGTCGCTCTGATTTCCGGGGGCGGCAGTGGTCATGAACCCGCTCACGCGGGCTTCGTCGGACCCGGCATGCTCAGCGCTGCTGTTGCGGGCGAGGTCTTCACTTCGCCAACTCCCGAATCGGTGTTTGCCGCGATCTCCGCGGTCGCCGGCCCCCTCGGAGCTCTCCTTATTGTCAAGAACTACACGGGCGATCGGCTCAATTTTGGTGTCGCCGCCGAGATGGCCCGTGCGCAGGGCATTCCGGTCGAGATCGTGATCGTCGCCGATGATGTCGCACTTGCCTCTGTCGATCAACATGCCGGAGCCCGCGGAATCGCCGGGACCGTCCTGGTTCACAAAATTGCGGGCGCTGCTGCCGCCGAAGGCAAACCTCTCGCTGAAGTTGCTGCTCTTGCCGAAGCTGCCGCTCAGTCCGTCTCCAGCATGGGCGTCTCGCTCTCATCCGGCATTGTTCCTGCTGTTGCGAAGCCTAGTTTCACTTTGCCCGAAGGCGAGGTCGAACTCGGCCTCGGCATTCATGGCGAGCCTGGAGTCCGCCGCGTCCGCCTTCGCTCGGCGGATCGCACAGTAGAGGACTTGCTTGAACCGATCCTCTCCGCGCAACACTCTCACTATGCGCACCGCATTGCTCTTCTGGTTAATAATCTGGGATCGACTACTCCCATGGAGCTGGCCATCGTGGCCCGCCATGCCGTCTCAACGCTCGCCGGCCGCAGCCTAAAAGTAGAGCGCGTCTATGCCGGAACCTTCATGTCCTCGCTCGAGATGGCCGGCGTCTCGCTCTCCGTTCTTCGTCTGGATGACGAGCGGTTGCGCTTGCTCGATGCCCCAACGCTTGCTCCTGCCTGGCCAGTTGCTTCGGCCCAGCCGGCTCTTCCCGTCTGGCAGCGGGTTATCTCCACGTCTAACGCGCCCGCGCTGTCCATCCAGCCGCCCGAAACCGCTTTTGGGAAATCTGCTCAACAAGCCATTGAAGCAGCCTGTTCTGCGTTGATCCTGGCAGAGGAACGCTTAACCGAGCTGGATCGAATCGTAGGCGACGGCGACTTGGGCCTGAATATGGCGCGCGCGGCACGTGTGGTGAAACGGGCGCTACCGACCTTTCCGTTAGATAGCCCCTCCGGCACGTTGAATGCTCTGGCTGAATCGTTGCGGCAGCATCTTGGTGGCTCATCGGGACCTCTCTACGGCATCCTTTTTCTACGCGCCGCCACCGCTCTGGAAGATTGTACGGTCGATGCAGCGGACACCTGGGCACAGGCAGCGATCGATGCCTGTGAAGCTGTGTCAAAGCTTGGCGGAGCGCTTGCGGGCGATAGGACGATGCTTGACGCGCTGATCCCCTTTGCGACGACATTCCGCATGGAAATCGGACAAAATCACTCGATAGCTACGGCTTTACGCGCAGCCGTTGAAGCTGCAGAAACCGGTGCGCATGCGACGGCGCAAATGCATCCCCGCAAAGGCCGCTCTAGCTACATAGGTGATCGAGCGCTAGGCACTCCCGACCCGGGCGCTATTGCGGTCAGTATCTGGCTGCGGGCTGTAGAGTCCTCACTCAACCACGGGTTCTTCACTTAATCGACTGCGGCCCGCCACTTAGGCTCTCGCCAAACCAAGTCGTTAGCGCAGAGCGAAGTGAGATCCGGGAGTCCTCGTCCAAATCCGTTGGCGATGTTGCCCACGCTACGTAACCGTCCGGGCGAATGAGGAGCGTCTCCACATCTAGGGACGGGCGATCACTTTGGCCAATGACTAAGTCGATTCGCTCTTTCCAGCCGGCCGCAATGCTATGCAGGTTATCAAGCGGAGTGAGTTCCAGGAACACGCCTCTACCTCGGTGCATCAGTTCCGCCACTCGTGTCCTCCCATTCTTAGTAATAAGCTGTAAGTCCGGTGCCCATCGGCCGATGAGCGGGTGTCTAGTTTCTTGGCCAGGACTCATGTCGTAGTGGATCTCCACGCCAGTCACCATTTCGACGATATGCCGGCGCGTGTTCTCCTGTTCAAGGAGTTCTGTAAACAAATCGCGCAACGCCGTTACGTGATCCCCGGGGCGCGCCAACGCTTCCTGGGCTCGGGTTGACATGAGCAGGCGCTGGCCAACAGGATGTCGCTCGGAGTGATACGTGTCCAGAAGTCCCTTTGGCGCCCAGCCCTGCACTTCGGCCGCCAGCTTCCAACCAAGATTGCCCGCGTCTTGCAGGCCGGTCTGAAGCCCCATTCCGCCATATGCCCAATGGATATGGGCGGCATCCCCAGCCAGCAGAACCCGTCCATTCCGATATCTGTCAACCAGACGTGATCTGTCCCTGGGCCGGCTCAACCATACCGGGTCGCTCATCGGGAGATCGATTCCGGTCACTCGCCGGATCGCTGCCCGCAATTCATCGAGTGACATCGGAGCATCGCGCTCGATTGGAGCCGGGTCCCACTCCACCGCCGCCACACGATGAATTCCGGCGCCCAGCGGCACAATCGCAAAGTTGCCCGTCTCGGTTCGGACGATTCCAAAGTCCTTACCGCCCAACTGAGGTACGGCTCGCTTCAATAGCTCCAATCCAGCAGGAGCGACTCGAATATCTCCCATCCGGCCAACGAGACTCGGCTCCATGCCCGGAAATGAAAATCCTGCTCGCTTGCGTACAATACTGTGCCCACCATCGCAGCCTATGAGATAACTGGCGCGAATCTCATATCCGCCACTCGGCCCGCGAACCTCCACCGTTACGCCATCTATGTCCTGAGATACGTCGGTTACTTCGTGTCCTCGCCGGATCTCCGTACCAACTTCGTTTACATGATCTTCAAGTAATTCTTCAACGCGCGCCTGGCCAATAAACAGTCCATGCGGGTGGGGGAAGTCCAGCGTCCGCAAATCCAGCGGAAACATTCCGAAGTTCACGAACGGCGGCGCTACTGTGCCCGCACTGAATCGTTCCAGCAATCCGCGATGGTCGAGCATCTCCATCGTCCGTGATTGGAGGCCTAACGCCTTCGAAAAACCAGTGGGTTTCGAAAGCTGCTCCAAAACCAAGGTCTGTATGCCGCTAAGTCGAAGCTCGCACGCAAGCATCAAGCCGGTCGGACCGCCGCCAGCTATAACAACGTCATTAGTCATTCCAGTTCCTCCAGCGTGGGGTTTCACCGTCACGTCGAGCCGGTTGTGAGGCCCGCTTGGCACAACAGCTTCTCAACCCACGCCCTCTCCTTCTTCGGGTGTGCCGTATCCATTCGAAGTAACGCCCGATGTAGGGTTGCGCCGCTCAACAAATCCCGCAGGAGTCTCTCGTCAGGTGCACGTGGAAATGCACCGCTTGTGCGCGCTTTTTTTACACATGCGGAGATTGCTCGCCACATCGGATCGACGAATTCTTCACGATAGATTGTCATTAGCTCCGGATGTGTGGGCATGGACCCGATCAGGCGAGCGAAGAGTTCGCGGGCGCCCGGCTGTGTTAACGAATTGGTGATCGCTTCCCGAACAACGGCGACCAACTCGCTCGGCGACATTCGTTCAAGAGCCTCTGGACTCAGCCCTTCTGGCCGCTTTGTTCTCCGCAGCGCCGAAACAAGGAGTTCCTCTTTGCTTCTCCATCGTCTGTAGATCGTGGCGCGTGAGATTCCGGTGCGTTTCGAAATCTGCTCGAAATTTGCCCCCTCAATTCCATGCTCGATAAAAAGCTCGACGGCAGCCTTCAAGATTGCGTCATCAACGGCCGGATCACGGCGGCGACCCGGAACATTGCTACGCGCTCTCTGCTTTGTCGTGGCACTCATTCATTTTCTCGGCGCAGGTAAAGAAATAACAATACAATACATGAGTGTATCGTAACGAGCCGGTGGCATCCGATCTCAACTTGCGGAGCGGTGGCGCCCAACGCCATCCTGACGCCGATCTCCTGCGTTCGCCGCGTCACCGAATAGGAAATAACACCGTAGATTCCGAGCGAAGCCAAGATTCAACCCCAACACTGCAAAACAAGTGACCAGTGACACGAAGAAGCGGCGCGGGGAAACGGCGTGGTCAAAAGCTGCTGGAGAGGACGGAATTCGGTGGCGGGTTGCCCCCGATTCATCCCGCGCAGTGTCTTCAAGACACTCGAAGCAAGCGCTTCAGGCGGAAGCTTCGTCCAGCGTGCCCTTCAGTAAATCGAGTTTCGAATCCGCCATCCGGTGTTCCTGTGTTATTCGCACATAAAGGTATCACA
This sequence comes from Bryobacteraceae bacterium, assembly GCA_036269625.1. GTDB lineage: Bacteria > Acidobacteriota > Terriglobia > Bryobacterales > Bryobacteraceae > Bog-105. The sequence continues at coordinate 22,385 of DATBEF010000077.1, forward strand.
GGTTATGTCGAACTACCACAGGAAAGATTTAGAACAGTGAGGGCAGGGGAATCCCCGGAATGGCCACAAAGATTATTGCCAGCCGCCGCCGAGCGCTCGATAGAGTTGCACCACTGAGGCGAGTTCATCACGGCGCAATCTAGCGAGCGAAAGCCGGCCCTGAAATAAATTGCGCTGCGCGTCCAAAACCTGAAGATAACTGTCCAGGCCGCCCTTGTACCGCAACTCAGAAAGGCGATTCGCGTCATCGAGAGCATTCACGAACAACTCCTCCTGCTTCCGCTGTTCCAGGTTTTTTTCATGGTCGATGAGCGCATCCGATACCTCACGGAACCCGTTCTGTATGGCCTTTTGATAGTTCGCGATCATCTCGCGCTTGCTGGCTTCGGCATAATGAACGCCGTTTCGAATTCGGCCAGCGTTGAAGATCGAGAGATCCGCGTTGGGCGCAATCGCCCACTGCCGCGCCGGTCCTGTAAATAATGACGACAGAGATCTACTCTGCCCGCCGAGGAATGAGGTGAGGGAAATCTGTGGGAAGTAAAGCGCCTCTGCGGCTCCGATTTGTGCGTTTGCTGAAATCAACGAGTCTTCTGCTTCGCGAATATCGGGACGCCTTTCGATTAATCGGGATGGCAGGCCGGCTGGGATCTCGGCAACTTCGGGTAGATCAACAAGCTTTCGGCCACGCGGAATTTCACCTGGATTGCGGCCGAGCAATAGGCTGAGTGCATCTTCCGTTTCGCCGCGGAGACGCTCCGTCTCGGCAATCTGCGCGGTCGCAGTGTATAAAAGCTCTTGCGCCTGACGGACGTCCAATCCAGTGGCTGCACCGCGTTCATGCCGATATCCGGTGAGTTTGAGTCCGTTCTCGGCGATGTCGCGGGTCCCTTGCGCAATCTCGATTTCCATGTCCAGCTCGAGCAGGTTTAGATAGTCGGTGGTCACGTCTGCGATCACCGTGGCCATGACGCCGTGTTGGGCCTCCGCGGTTGCCAGGTACTGGGCCCGCGCCGACTCCGTCAGCCTCCGCAAGCGGCCCCAGACGTCGAGTTCCCACGATAATGAAAAGCCAGCCTGTGTGTAGCTCGCGGCGAGGTTCAGACCGGGAGGAATAAAGGTGTAAGAGCCGACCGACGAGGTTCGGGCGGCGTTGAATTGGCCCGTTGCATCAAGCGATGGAAACTCATTGGAGCGTGTAATTCCGTATTGAGCCCGCGCTTCCAACACGCGCTCGGCGGCGATTTTCAGATCGTTGTTCTGCGCAATAGCCGTCTTAAGCAAATCGGTCAAGGTGGGGTCATGAAACACATCGAACGGCGAAGAATCGGCGATAGATCCGGTAACGGGCGCTGCGCCGGGCGATCCGCGAAACTGCGGTGGTACGGGCACTTGAGGCCGTGTATAGTTCGGACCAATGGCGCACGAACTGAGCAGGACCGACAAGGAGAGAGGAATAATCGCACGCCACTTCATCGGGAAGCTCCTACGGCCGATAGTTCATCGCTGACCTTCTCCTTGCGCCGTTCCGCTAATCGACTGACAACTACGAAACAAACCGGCACGGCAAAGATCGCGAGCAATGTGGCGGCATTCATTCCGCCGAAGACGGCCGTCCCCAGCGCCCGCCTGGATGACGCCCCGGCGCCTGTAGCGACGACTAGCGGACCTACTCCCAGGATGAATGCGAACGAAGTCATCAGAATCGGCCGCAAACGGAGATGCGCGGCCTCAAGTGCCGCTTCCACCGTAGACATGCCGTCGCTCTCGCGCTTTTGCTTCGCAAACTCCACGATCAAGATGGCATTCTTCGCGGCAAGGCCGATCAGGGTCACGATGCCGATCTGCGTGTAGATGTCGTAATCGTAATGGCGCAGGAAGACGGCGAGCAATGCGCCGAAAATACCCAGAGGAACCGCGAGGATTACTGCAAACGGAATGGACCAGCTTTCATAGAGCGCGGCAAGAAACAGAAAGACGAGTATGGCGGCCAATCCGAAGGTGTAGCCTTCTTTCCCTTCCGCGAGTTTCTGTTGATACACAGTCCCAGTCCATTCGTATCCATAGCCTTTCGGCAAGTTGTGTTGCGCAACCTGCTCCATGGCTGCGGCCGCCTCGCCAGAGCTATGGCCGGGAGCGGCCTGCCCCAGAATCTCGATCGCGCGGTACCGGTTATAGCGGTAAATCACTTCAGGCCCGCTAACCTCCTTCACGCGCACGAGCGTTCCCAAAGGAACCATTTCGCCCTGCGAGCCGCGCACATAAAACCGGTTGATATCGCTTGCCTGATCGCGATACTCAGCATCGGCTTGCATCAAGACCTTCCATGTTCGGCCAAAGCGATTGAAATCGTTCACATACAAACCGCCGAGAAAAGTCTGGAGGGAATCGTAGACATCGCTCACCGGGATACCGAGGGTTTGGGCCTTATCGGTATCGACG
>DATBEF010000110.1:0-21481 GCA_036269625.1 Bryobacteraceae bacterium
GACGAGACTTTGCCGAAAGTGTTCCACGACGTGATGGCGAAGGCGAAAGGCGATCTGCGACCGGAATATGCCCCGCCGTTTGACACGCTGCGCATCGATCTTCACATGAGCGAGCCGGATTACAGCATCGGTCTCGATAAAGAGCGGATCTCCAGCCTGGAAGCGCTTCAGGAGGACACGTTCTACTCGACTGAGAATTTTATGGATATGGTGGGCAACCTGGAAGCGGGCCGCCCTATGAATTACGTGGGCCGGATCATCCCGGTAGTGCACGCATCTGAGGACGGGAAGGACGGGCACGTTCATATTGAGTACTACGGCAAACCGGCGGGCAATCCAGTAGTGCGTTTAAGCTGGACGGATGCGCAAGGCAGCCGTCATGAGAAAGAGCGCGATCTGCCCGTTATTGCCGGTACGATGCAGCCGCGGCTCATTGGCGCTCGAGTACGAAGTCAAGTTGATCAAATCGAAGCGTTGACGTGGGAGTTGCCTGCCGACTACAAGGAAGACCACTTCGACGATTGGGTGAAGCTGGAGCCGCAAGATCAAGTTGAACGCACCATCTTTTCCGCTGAACAAGCGCGTGGTCAAGTGCATTGGCTTGATGAAATGCACAAGGCCGGTTTATATCGGGACGAGATTGCGTATCCGCACCTGAAGAGCATGAGCTTCGAACTCGAATTGCCGCGTCCGCTCACGGCAAAGGTGGATAGTCCGGCGCCGAGAGAATCAGTCGCGTGGGCCATTTCGCCGCCGGCGGATTCTCGCCCGATGATTCAAAGCTATGCTGCGGCAGATCCGGCTGTCGCCAATCGCAAGCCGATCGTGCAATGGGATGAGCCGATCAGTCCCGATGAGAATGCGGCGATTATGGCGAAGCTGGCGCAATATCCGGGCGTAAATGTCTATTGGATGGGACGAAGTTATCTTGGCCGCGATATGTGGGCGGCCGACGTGATGCTTCCTTCGCCCTCGCAACTGCGATCGTGGGCCAAGGAGACGACTCTGAAGGCGTCGATTATTTACTCCGGCCGCCAGCACGCGAATGAAGTTTCGAGCACCAGCCATATCGATAAGCTGGGTGAACAGCTTGTGACCGATCCGGCTACACGGGCGATGCTGAAGCAGGTCAACGTAGTACTCCATCCGATCGATAATCCCGATGGCGCGCAGCTTTCCATTGCACTTTCGAAGATCACGCCTGATAACTTGCTGCACCCCGGCTACCATGGCTCGCTTGCGGCGGACGTATCGATGGGACAGGCGGAGCCCGATCCGGTCTATCCGGAATCGCGTACTCGCCGGCTGCTGCTGGAATCATGGCTGCCGGATGGGTTTCTGAATCCTCACGGTTATCCGTCTCACGAATGGGTCCAGCCGTTTTCCGAATACACGGGATGGGTGCAAAGCCGCGAAGGCGCGAATCCTGGCCGGGCCTGGTGGATTCCGCGCGGTTGGTTCACAAGCTTGAACTATATTCGTGACCAGGACCACCCGTATAGCGAAAAAGTCACGTTTGAGATCCGCGATCGCATTGTGGATGCCGAGCGCGCGGTTCCGGGCTTGCTGCCTTTAGAAGAACGCATGAACGATCGCTACGAACGGTTCGGGCAGCGGTGGCAGCCGAAAGATATGACCCAGCCGCTGGTGAACGGCATTCGAATCTACATGTCTTTGAAAGGCATGCCCGCCCCTCGGCCAGGCGCAGACGCGGCTCGCAGCCAATCGGCGACCGGCGGTGTGTCACCTGACATAACCTGGGACGCCGGTTACACCGAAGCGCCGGATGAGACTGCTCACGGCGATTACCTAAACCTGATGGCCTCTGCAGGCCTGGCATTTGACCGTGTGCATCTGTCTTATCTTTCAAGCGGTAAACTGCGCATCCGCCATATTGAGCGAGAAGCTGGCGACAAAGTGGTGTGGCAAGTCCAACGCGACAGGCCCAATCTGCCGGCATCTGAAGTAAACGCGGAGCCGCAAAAAGTAGAATAGCTACACTCGATTTTGAATACCGCGAAGGAAGTTCATCCTCAGATCCCGGCGCTACGCTGGAGCAACACTACTGTTGCGCAGCGCCGGACTGTTCTAGCGGCCGGCCTCGGTTGGATGCTGGACGCCTTCGACGTCATGCTCTATTCCATCGTGCTCGTGACGTTGATGCGCGAGTTCGGAATGGACAAGCGGACGGCTGGACTCTTGAACACACTGACGTTGATTGCCTCAGCGATCGGCAGCTTTGTTTTTGGACTGCTGGCGGACCGCTTCGGCCGGCGCCGCATGCTGAGCGCCAGCATCCTGACTTACTCGATCTTCACGTTCGCATGCGGGTTTTCGACCAGCATCACCGCCCTTGCCGTCTGCCGGTTCCTCTTAGGGCTGGGCATGGGCGGCGAATGGAACACCGGCGCGACCCTGGTGGCCGAGACGTGGCCGAGTGCATGGCGCGGGCGAGCGATGGCGATGGTTCAAAGCAGTTGGGCCATTGGGTATGCATTGGCCGCGATTGTGGCCGGTGTCGTCCTATCTCGTGCAAGCTGGCGGTGGGTCTTTTTTATTGGCGTCTTTCCCGCCGTAATCACCTTCTGGATACAGCATGACGTACCGGAGCCGGAACTTTGGAAAGAACAACGTAAGTTGAAAGATCCGGTCGACGCCGGTCCCCTATGGCGGAAGTCTTTGGGCAGCCTGTTCGCGCTGCTCAGTATGAACACATTCGGAATGTTCGCGTGGTGGGGCCTGTTTACCTGGATTCCGGCCTATCTTGCTTTGCCGGCGAGCAAAGGCGGGCGTGATTTCAGCGAACTGGGCTTCACGTCGTTCCTGACTATTTTGAATCTATGCGGGATGTTTCCTGGCTATCTTCTTTTTGGAGTGATGGCGGACAAATTGGGGCGGAAGCCGACCATTATCCTGTATCTCGCGCTAGCCGCCCTTTCGGTTCCCGCCTTCGCCGCCGCACGCAGCCCGGGATTGATTCTGTTGACTGCCTCCATCACGGCGTTTTTTGGCACTGGCTTTTTCACTGGATCGGGCATTTTGGGCAGCGAGTTGTTTCCGACGCCAATTCGTGCGACAGCGCTCGGGATCTCCTACAACGTAGGCCGCGGAATCAGCGCATTCGCGCCTTTCATCATTGGGGCGATCGGGGAATCACGAGGTCTCGGCTGGGGCTTCGGAGCGTGCGGTCTGGCTTTCGGGTGCGCGATGATGAGCGCCTTTTTCCTGCGGGAAACGGTTGGCGTAGAGTTGAGCTAAGGGTCCGATACTGGGCTTAGCCAGTCAACGCACGATAAAGGAGAACACGATGCAGTGTACACATCTCGATCAGATCAAGATCACCAGCACGGACAAGCATGTTTGTGAAGAGTGTGTGAAAAGAGGCGACACGTGGGTCCATTTGCGGTTGTGCCTCGAATGCGGGAATATCGGTTGCTGCGACTCGTCGAAGAACAAGCATGCAACGAAGCACTTCCACCGTTCGAAACACCCGCTCGTGCGCTCGATTGAGCCAGGAGAGGCGTGGGTCTGGTGCTATGTGGATGCGGTTTCGCCGGGAGATTTGAACGGCAATGCCTTTGTCGCGGCGGCCGGTTGATTTAAAACGATCGGGCGGCTCAAGGCGGAGTGAACTTCGGATTGACGGCGGGATGGGAGATATTTGACTGTGTTTAAACACCCGGGAAAGACCCTAATTTCTTCGTAGTATGCACGAACGGGCGGCCCCCGACGGTGCTTAAATCGAAGTATGACCGTTACCGAATCACCGTTAGCGCTGACGCGCGCAGAGTTGATGCTGGACTCCTCTCTGATCGATGGAGAGAAGAGATCTTCCGGGGATGGAACAACGTTTGCCGTTCGTAATCCGGCGACCGGCGAGGTGCTGACAAGTGTTCCGGATTCGACGGCTTCGGATGCCGTGCTTGCAGTAGATGCCGCAAGCCGCGCATTCCCGGATTGGCGCGCACGCACGGCGAAGGAACGATCGGCCGTGTTGAAGGCTTGGCAGGCATCCCTGCTTCGCCACCATGAAGACCTTGCCCGCATCATCTCGCTCGAACAGGGCAAACCGCTAGCGGAGAGCCGTGGGGAAGTCGCGTACGCGGCTGCGTTTGTTGAGTGGTTTGCGGAAGAGGCTAAGCGCGCCTATGGCGAGGTGATTCCCGAGCCGGTCCGCGGGCGCAAGCTGATCGTCGTTAAGGAACCAGTCGGAGTTGTTGCGGCGATCACTCCGTGGAATTTCCCGATTGCAATGCTCGCGCGCAAAATCGCCCCTGCGCTGGCAGCCGGATGCACCATTGTCGCCAAGCCCGCGGAAGACACGCCGCTTTCGGCCTTGGCGATGGGGATGTTAGGGCAAGAGGCCGGCGTTCCGGCCGGGGTGATCAACATCGTTACTGCCTCCCGCGAGCGAACACCCGCTGTCGTCGAGCAGTGGCTCAAGGACGCTCGCGTTCGCAAGTTGACGTTTACCGGTTCGACCGCCATAGGAAAGCTTCTGATGCGGCAATCCGCGGACACGCTCAAAAGGGTCTCGCTGGAACTCGGCGGTAACGCGCCGTTCATCGTGTTTGACGATGCGGATGTGGATGCCGCGGTCTCGGGCTTGATAGCGGCCAAATTCCGCAATTCTGGGCAGACGTGCGTGTGCGCTAACCGCATCTTCGTGCAGGATGGGATTTACGATGCCTTTGCCGAGAAATTGGTCGCCGCAGTCTCTCGCCTACGTGTTGCGCCTGCCACCCAGCCGGACGCTGAACAAGGGCCATTGATCAACGAGCGTGCTCTGCGTAAGGTGGAGGAGCATTTGAGCGATGCGGTTGCCCGTGGCGGGCGCATACTGACCGGCGGCAAACGTCATTCCGCGGGCGCGATGTTTTTTGAACCTACGGTAGTCGCCGGCGCGACTCCCGCAATGAAACTGGCCGGGGAAGAAACATTTGGACCGCTCGCTCCGCTATTTCGGTTTAAGGACGAAGCCGAAGCCATTCGTTTGGCCAATGACACGCCGTTCGGGCTCGCGGCGTACTTCTACGCTCGCGACATCGGCCGCGTCTGGCGCGTAGCCGGCGCGATTGAGGCCGGCATGGTCGCCATCAATGAAGGCATTCTGTCCACGGAAGTTGCTCCCTTCGGAGGCGTCAAGGAGTCCGGCATCGGGCGAGAGGGCGCGCGCGAGGGGCTTTGGGAGTATCAGAATGTGAAGTACTTGTGCATGGGCGGTTTGGGGACTTAGCTCGATTTGTGAGCCTAGGGCCCGTCTTCTACTTGCCTAATTCGACGATCAGTATCGCGGCTAGAATCGCGCCGCCGCCGCCAACGCCGGCCCAGGTCAACTTCTCGCCGCCCACGACCACGGCGACAACGAGAGCAAAGACGGGCTCAAGCGCGAAGATCAGCGCAGTCCGTGACGGCGTGGTGAAGCGTTGACCCCAAGTCTGTAAAGCGAAGGCGATGGCGGTTGCGAAAAGGCTGGTCAGCAGAAGCGCGAATATGAGTCCCGAGGTCCAAGTGACGCGCGGCGGTTCGACGCTTAGCGAGATCGTTGAGAGCGCGGCCGTGCAGACAATCTGTCCGAGCGCAACCGCCTCCAATAGGCCTCGCTGGGAGTAATGGCCAAGCACCAATAAGTGGCACGCGAAGGCAAGCGCGCAGCCCAGAGTCAACAGATCGCCCTTATTCATGCGGAGATGAACGTCGATGGAAGGGAAAGTCATTAGTGCGAGTCCGCAAGTTGCGGCGAGTATGCCGAGGAACTCCCGCCGGCGCGGCCATCGCCTGAACCACATAGCGCTAAGCAGTGGCACCAGTACGATGTAGAGTCCCGTAAGGAAGCCGGAGTTGCCCGCGGACGTGTACTTCAATCCGAAGGTTTGGAGCATATAGCCCGACCAAAGGAAAAGGCCCGCGATCATTCCGCCACGAAGTCCGCCGAAGAAGGCGGGTAAACCCGCACGGCGAAAGGCCCGCGCAAACATAGCAAGCATGAAGACGCTGGCGAGCCAAAAGCGAAGGGTCAGGAAATAGATTGTGGAGATGTCGCCCAGAGCCTGTTTGACCACGATGAAGGTGGATCCCCAAATGAGGGCGACGCCGGCCAAGGCGATATCGGCTTGCCAACGTTTGGGACTCTTGGGAGTGACAGGTGCAACAGCGGCGGCCGTGCTCACTGGATCTTTTGGCCGGCTAGAGCAGCCAGAACAAGCAATATGCGGCGCAATCCAGTTTCGCGGCCGTCGGGCTGATACCATTCCTGTCCCGTGTGGGCGCCTCCGCCTTGTCCGCCTGCGCCGATAGAGACGGCGGGCATATCGAGGGAGAGTGGAATGTTGGCATCGGTGGACGCGCAATCGACGCGCGAGCGAATGTTCAAGTACGCATCCACAGCTTGAATCGTGCGCAGCAGCGGTGCATTTTGAGGCAGTTTGCCGCCGGGCCGCGATCCGAGCTCCTTTATTTTGGCGGTGAGGCGAGTCCCTCGCGCATTGCGATTTTCGCGCTCCAGAGCACGCTCAACAACCGGTGTGAGCAGGCTTCCCAGTTCATCTAGAGAAGACGGCTCCTCGGATCGCAAATCGAGTTTGGCGCGGGCGCTTGCCGGGATCGAGTTGATGCTGGTGCCGCCTTCCACAATGCCGAAGTTGTACGAGCATCGGCCAAGAGAGTTGCCTTGCGAGCGCGAATCGGCGGCCTGGATGAACGATGAAATAGCTTCGCCCAGGGCATGCACCGGGTTGGGAGCGCCATGGTCGTTCCAACTGTGGCCGCCAGGACCGGCGAAGCTGACTTCCAAGCGACGGCTAGCAAGCGCCTGGGCCGTGACGTGTTCAATAGAAGGCCCATCGAGCACGAGGAAGGCCTTAATAGCATTCCATTGCGCCGATTCACGGCAGAGATACCGCATGCCGCTTAAATTTCCTTCGCCTTCCTCGCCGACATTTGCCACCAGGAGCAGGGAAGAAGCTAACGGCCTGAGTTCTGGCAGATCCGCCATGGCGCGAGCCAAAGCAAGTAAAGCCGCGAGCCCGGACCCGTTGTCCGAAACGCCTGGTCCAAGCAGACGGCCGTCGGGTGCGACGTAAATATCCTCCGGACGTTGCGGGGAGAGGACGGTATCCAGATGCGCGGAGACTACAAGGAACTGTTCATCAGCCGCACTCTGGAACGAAGCCAGCACATTGCCAGCGCGATCGAGCCGCGCATCCCAACCGAAAGTTTCCAATTGACCGCGGAACCAGATGGCGCGCTTTTCCTCAAAAAAAGTGGGAGCGCCGATGCGGCAGAGCTGTACTTGCTGGTCGGTGATCCAAGCACGTTCGCGCGAAAACCAGCGTTGGGCGCTTGCCAACCCGTGTTGATCCGCAAGCTCCGCGATCTGCCGGAGGTCGGGCACAGGGCGGCGTGCACCGAGCAGCGATTTTGGTTGCGATGCCACGGGGGAGAGGAATACTCGTTAACCCCAGTTTACGTGATTAAGCCAAAGATGCCACAGAGGAAATAACTCGGGAGGTTTGCGGGGTTATTCCGCTGTGGTTGCGCAATCGGCCAGCCGATGAAGCTCAGAGAGCAGTGAATCGTAAGCGCCTTGTCCGAATCGTCCAATGACCTGTCGCTGTAAGCGGTTCCATCGTTTGGTTGCCGCCGCCAGAACCAGGCGGCCTTTCCTGGTGACTTTCGCTGTGCGAAACCGAGGATTAACAGGCTGTCCGTCGGCAAGCCAGCCATCTCTAAGCATCGGGGCGATAGCGCGGTAGAGAGAGGTCCTATCCATCTCCATCTCTTCGGCGATGCGAACCAGAGGCTCTCCGGCGCGTCGCGCGATGCAACGAAGCACGGCGAACTGGGTGATATTGATACCGGCGCTGGAGATATGGGAGTCATAGACCCGGCCCAAGACTCGCGACAACTTCTTAACGGTGGTACATGCGCAGGGGATGTTTCCAGCCGGTAGAGATGTATACACATCTCCTATATATCACCGAAACCATGTGATGTATATGCATCTAACATATATTTCGCGGCATCGGAGAAACGGAGCCAGTGTTTACAAAGGAGGCAGAATGGACAGGACCAGGCAAATCGCGCACGAGTTCAAAGGGATACGTCTCGAAATCAACAGCGGGCTGAGCTTTGACGAGGTGTTGCGCAGGCTTAAGGATCAGACTGGAGAATCCACAGTTTCTCAAGTTAATGAGGTTGCATCGAACAGCCGTTCAGCGGAGGAGTTCGATGCGGAGGTGACCAGACGCTTCGTGGGGCCTAGCGGCTTCATGCTCTTCGCGAAGATCGACCATAGCGGCTGGATTAAGAAGTACGGGATTAACCGCCGGGTGCTCCGCGTTATTCTCGGGAACCCGCTGTTTGCGATCACTATGATGCGTGAAGAGATCTCGGCGGGGTTGTTTGCGCCGGTTGAAATACTGCTGGTCGAGAGCGGTATAGGATCGACGTTGCACTATGTACGTCCCTCAACGTTGATGGTGATCGATGATAATGCGCCCCTGAAGAAGGCGGCGCTTGAACTCGATCGGAAGCTTGAATTGCTGATCTCGAACATCACTGGCCTCGCTGACAGCTAGGATTATGAAAGCCATCAATTTTCAACGCTTCGGAGCGCGAGATGTGCTGAAGTTTGGCGACATGCCGGATCCCAAGGCCGAGAAGAACGAACTGCTGATCGCAACCGAGCGCGCGGCGGTCAACTTCGTGGATATTCGAGAGCGGCAGGGTACGTACAACCGTCCGGAGACACACGTCGGCCACATTGATTTGCCCCATATACCGGGTTTGCAAGCGGTGGGAAGGGTCGACAGGCATTGACATCCGCTTTGTTGCGGGTTCGTAGATGCCAGGTCGTTTCAGTCGTCTGCTAACAATGTGTTCATGGCTGAATTGCGAACTTTAGGGCAGAGCGATCTTCAGATCACCCGTGTCGGCGTGGGTGCGTGGGCGATGGGCGGCGCGGGCTGGCAGTTTGGCTGGGGTCAGCAAGACGATAGCGACTCTATTGCCGCCATCCGCGCCGCGCTGGAGCGTGGCGTTGATTGGATCGATACGGCGGCCGTCTATGGGCTCGGCCACTCTGAGGAAGTCGTGGGGAAAGCGATCCAAGGCGTTCGCGACAAACCCTACATCTTCATAAAATGTGAGCGGCGGTGGGACTCAGAGGGCAAAATCTTTCCATGTTTGAAGGCCGAATCGATACGCGAGGAATGCGAAGCGAGCCTCCGCCGGCTGAATATAGACGTGATCGATTTGTATCAGATGCACTGGCCTCAGCCCGACGAGGATTTAGAAGAGGGTTGGACGGAGATGGCAAGGCTTAAAGAGCAAGGGAAGGTCCGCTGGATCGGTGTTTCCAATTTCAATGCGGCGCAGATGGAGCGCGCGATGAAGATTGCGCCGATTACATCGCTGCAGCCGCCCTACTCGTTGCTGGCCCGCGATGCGGAGGCGGAGATCCTGCCGTTTGCGCGGCAGCACAATATCGGGGCTATCGTGTACTCGCCGATGCGCGCAGGATTGCTCGCTGGGCGAATGACTCGCGAACGTGCCCTCAATCTTCCGGAAGACGACTGGCGCCGGCGAAACCCGGATTTCCAGGAACCGCGCTTGAGCCGCAATCTGGAATTGGTTGAGCGGTTGCGCGAAGTCGGCAATCGACACGGCCGATCGCCCGGAGAGGTTGCGATTGCCTGGACTCTGGCGAACCCAGCGGTTACCGGCGCCATTGTCGGTCTACGTAAGCCCGAGCAAGTAGACGGCACGCTGGGAGCGATGGACTTTCAACTTACGGCGGACGAAGTGGCAGAGATAGAAAGCCTGGTTCTCCAGTAACAGCCGGATGCAAATACCCAACTGGCCGCAAGCAAGTGAGCGCGAGACCGAACTTCTGCAGATCGTGCTGGCGAGCCCGCACTGGGGCGGCTTTCATCCTTTTGTCGCGGAGTTTGAGCAGCGCTTTGCCGTTTACCAGCAATCGCGACATGGCATAAGCGCGTTCAATGGCACGGTCTCGCTGGAGCTTGCGCTGGAAGTCCTGAAGGTAGGGCCCGGGGACGAGGTCATCGTCCCGTCGATATCGTTCATTTCAACGGCGACAGCTGTGTCGCGGCTCGGCGCAACGCCCGTTTTTGTCGATATCGAAGAGTGGTCGTTCAACATGGACCCGGCACAGGTTCGCCATGCACTTTCACCTAGGACCAAGGGCATCATCGCTGTACATTTCGGAGGTCCGATGTGCCGGATCGACGAACTGCAGGCGATCTGCCTGGACCGGGATGTGTTTTTGCTCGAAGATGCGGCGCATGCCCATGGATCTGAGTGGAACGGGAAGCGCGCCGGCAGCTTCGCCATGGCCGGGTCCTTCAGTTTTCAGAACGGGAAGGTTCTGTGTTCCGGCGAAGGCGGTCTGCTGGTCACATCCGATGATGCGTTCGCCGAGGAGGCCCGTTCAATCGCGAATCAAGGCCGTCTTCCGGGCCGAAGCTTCTACGAACACCATCGCCTGGGTACCAACTTTCGGATGACTGGCTTCCAGGCTGCCATCCTGCTGGCCCAGCTAGAGCTGCTTCCTGGCCAAATCGAAAACCGCGCCGGAAGCGCCCGTATGCTGAAAAGTCTTCTAGCCGATGTGCCCGAAATTGTTTGGCAGCAGACGCCGCCGGAGGTAACTCAGAATTCCTACTATCTTCTCCCGGCGCGCCTTCAAAGAGCCAAGATTACGCGAAACGATTTTTGCCAGGCGCTAGCAGCCGCCGGCATTCCGTGTACGCCTTTTTATCCGCATCCGCTGTACGCGAATCCGTTGTATCAGGCCGGTAATTGCCGTGTTGTAGCTTGTCCGGTCGCCGAAGCATGTGTTGCGGACGCGTTCTGGTTTCCGCATCGTTTGCTTTTGTCCTGCGAGGAAACTTTGCGCGAAGTCGCGCACTGCGTGCGCAAGATCTTACGCGGCTAACGTGTTCAGGTATTTTGTAATTTGTATTTCCTGCTGTTTCTGCTCGCGTCTTTTGGTTCGGCGCAATCGGCCTCTCTCCTGCGCGATGGCCTTCTCGCGCTCCAGCACGGGCAATTGCCTGAAGCGCGCAAAGACCTCGAGCAGGCGCGCGCTGCTGACCCCAATAATCCGTACATCTCCAGTTCATTGGCCGAGGTCTATTGGCGGCTGCGCGAACCCACGCTTGCGCGGCAGGCAGCGGAGACCGCAGAACGGCAAGGCGGGTCCGATCCGGTCCTTTCTCACGCGCTCGCGGTGTTCTATTCCGAATCCGGCGACCCGGCTCATGCGGCCAAGCTCGAGGAACGGTACGCGCAAAGCGCTCGCGCCGACTCGAACGCGTTGAGCCGCGCGGCAAGCTTCTATCTAGAGGCCGGAAACGCTTCGCAGGCCCTGGAACTGGCCCGGCAAGCCGTCGCTCGGCAATTGACCGCGGCCAACCAGGACCTTCTAGGCCGGGCTCTTGAGGCCGCAGGTAAGCCTGCCGAGGCTGCTCCGTATCTCGAGGCCGCGTGGCAAGCCGACAAAACCGATCCTCAAATCGCATTTGATTGGGCGCAGCTCTTATTCCGGAAGCCGGATTTTCAAGCGGGCGCCGCCGTCATCGAACCCGCCCTTCAGGCTCATCCTCGCGATACCCAGCTGATTCTTGCTTTAGGCGTGGCCCGCTATGGTGAGCGGCGCTTCGACGACGCGATCGCCTTGTTCCTCAAGGTCATTAGCGTCGATCCAACCATTGAGCAGCCTTACGTTTTTCTGGGCAAAATGCTGGACCAGGCCGGCCCACGGCTGGTTGAGATTACACGCGATGACGAAAATTGGGCCGCCGCGAACCCGCGCAACGCAAAGGCCCAATATGCTTTGGCCGCAGCATTGCTTGCATCCGATCCGACGAGTGCCCGCGCGGCATCCCTTCTTCAAAAGTCGATTGGTCTAGACCCGCGCGATTGGGAATCTCATTACCAGCTAGGAGTGCTGCTCGAACGCGAACGCAAGTACTCCGGAGCGGCTTCGGAATTTAATCTAGCCATCCAGCTCGACCCGAAACAGGCTATGCCGCACTATCACTTGGCGCGTGTCTATGACCGTCTGGGTCAATCGGACCGTGCTGCCGCTGAACGCGAGATACACCGCAAGCTGACCGCGCCTGGTGGCGGCGGCATGCAGTAGATGGATTACATCGACCTTAGCTCGCGATTGTTCCCACCAGCGGGCTGCTGGCGGTCGCGTACTGGCGTTTCGGCATGCGGCCGGCCAAAAATGCTACTCGTCCTGCTTCGATTGCCAGCTTCATCGCATGAGCCATACGCTCCGAATCTTCCGCTTCCGCGATTGCCGTATTCAACAGCACGCCGTCGTAGCCCAACTCCATGGCAATCGCGGCATCGGACGCGGTACCCACTCCTGCGTCTACGATCAGCGGCACCTCTGAAATGGCTTCCCGCAGAATCTTCAGATTGGTCAGATTCTGGATTCCCAATCCTGAGCCTATGGGCGCGGCCAGAGGCATCACTGCTGCAGCACCCGCATCGATCAAACGCCGCGCATTCACCAGGTCATCGGTCGTGTAGGGCAGCACCACAAAACCTTCCTTGACCAGCGTTTTCGTCGCTTCCAGAAGGCCCTGATTATCGGGAAACAGCGTCTTCTCGTCGCCGATCACTTCCAGCTTGATCCAGTTGGACAGCCCCACTTCGAGGGCCAGCCGCGCCGTGCGCACCGCATCATCCGCGGTATAGCAGGCCGCGGTGTTCGGAAGGATGAAGATCTTACTTCTGTCAATGAAATCGAGCTCCGACTCTTTGGACCGGTCCGTCAGATTAACCCGCCGCACAGCCAGCGTCACCATTTCAGTACCCGAAGCCGTGTGGCACCGCGCCATCAACTGTTTGCTCCTATATTTGCCCGTCCCGACAAACAGGCGGGAGGAGAACGTGCGTCCGGCGATCGTCAACGCGTCTTGCATACCTTCATTATCGTCTGCCCTTACTTGCCGGAATTGAATGTCGCGCCTTCAATAAAGACGCGGTCCTTTCCTTGCGCCACAAACGGGTAAAAAGCCAGCAGCCGTTGTACGCTTCCATCATCTGCCTGCAATTCGAGCGAATATCCCGAAACAGAGTATGCGCCGCTCGTGTTGCCCCGTCCGGCTGATCTTGAAGACCCGGTTGCTACTAGCGAAGAGCTTCCTCCCGGACCTCCGTTATAGGCGCCTGCGGAGGATGCCCGGCGCTCATTCCTGTCTTCAACAGAAGATGCGCTCCCCGAAAAGCCGCCGGCGGATTGCGTCACGCCGGTGCCATGCAGCGCGCCGTTTGATCTCTCAAATCTTCCGTCCGGTGTCAACTGAATGGCCCGAGTGAACACCTGTACGCCGTTGTAAATCGCGAAATACGGTTTGTTTGCGGCGTCTCGAAACGAGTACAAAGCAGATAGCAGACCGCTTGTTGAACGGGTTAGGTGGTGCGCGGCCTTTGCGTTTCTAGAGAACTCGCCCAAGACGGGCGACGCCCCTTGCGCTAGTGCGCATTACAATAGGGTTCTCGCGGCTGTTCCGATGAACAAACTAGTCCACCCCCGGTTTCGAAACTATATCTTTCTCATCCCGTTATTCGCGGCGGTGATTTTTTACGAGCTGGCGTACGTTGGCGTGGGAATTTCAATTTTCCAACACGGTAAGCAAATGCCCGGCGAGCCATTTAGTGTATCCGCGGAGTGCACAGTCGGCGACGTGGATGATTCGGCCAAAAAAGCGGGTATCCACGATGGTGACCACATCATTTCAATCGGCGGCCAAACCATCACGAGTGGGACCAGGTTTGACGACATGCTTCACTCGCACCGGCCGGGTGACAAACTGCCCGTGATGGTTATGCCGAAGAATGGTTCGGCGCCGCGCATGGAAATGGTTCCCGTTCCCCCTTTGGCGACGCAGGCACTTACGCTCGGGGCGACTTTGTTGTCTGCCGTCATCATCCTGATGTCCTTGTTCTGCGTCGCCGTGGCGATCTACGTAGCCGCCCTCCGGCCTTACGATAGCCGCGCTCTCATCTTGTTTGGGCTCCTGCTCGGCGTATCGCAGGTTGCTTCGACATTTAATGCCTTCGCGTTTCCCCCATCTCTGCTGATGTTCGTTGTGGTTTACCGGACGCTTATTTCGATCACCTGGCCCATCTGGATGGCCCTGTTCGGTCTGTATTTTCCCCACGCCTTTGCTTGGGATCGGCGCCGGCCATGGATCAAATATCTCCTGATCGTCCCCCTTACCGCGTCCGCCATGCTGGTGATCGTCGACGAGGGGGCAGGAATTATAAACTTTGCCGCTATCGCACCGCTCGACCATATACTCAACACGAAAGCGGCGGACATGGTTGGGCTCGCGCTTAGCATCAGCGCGATCAGCAGCTTCTTCGTGTGCATCGGCTTCAAATTTGGAAGATCGACCAACAAGGACGCACGGCGCCGGTTGCGAATCCTGCTTGCCGGCTCTTTCGTTAGCCTCACGCCCTTATTCCTATTTATTTTGATCAGGGTCGCCCTTCGCGATACAGGACGCTCCATGCCGGAGTGGGCCGTTGTTGTCGTAGTTCTGCTGTTCTGCATTTTCCCGTTGACCCTGGCGCACGTGATCGTTGTTGACCGCGCTATGGACCTCAAGATGGTCATCCGCCAGGGGGTCCGTTATGGCCTCGCTCGAACTGGCGTCCGCGTGGCTCTCTTCATCGTGGTCGGCGTGGCCATTGCCGGTGCGGAGGTTTCGCTCGTCGGCTCCAAACTTCCTACAACTGAACAGTTCACCATCCTGGGCGTGACCATTGCGGTCATCATTGGGCTTGGGCGCATACTTCGTACGCGTGTGTTGCAGTGGGTGGATCGGCGTTTCTTCCGCGAAGCATACAACGCGGATCAGATCCTTGAAGAACTGAGCGACAACGTCCGCACCATAGTTGAAGAGAGCTTGCTTCTCGATACCGTTACCACGAGCATCGCAAAATCGCTCCATGTTTCAAACATTGCCGTTCTTCTGAATGGAGATGGCTTCTACCGGCCCATTCACTGCCATGGGATACACCTTACCGCTCCCGTCCAACTTCCCGAAAACGGCCCAACGATTGAATATCTGAAAGGGTCGAAGGATCCGCCCCGGATCTACCATGACGACCATCGCAACTGGGTGCACGATGCGCCGCAGAGCGAGATCGAAGCGCTGAAGGAGCTGCAGTCGCAACTCCTGCTTCCGGTCGGTTTCAAGAGCAACCTTGTCGGTGTCCTGAGCCTGGGTCCCAAACGTTCCGATCAGCCCTATTCGCGAAGCGATGTCCAGTTGCTCAAATCAGTGGCGGTTCAGACCGGACTCGCACTCGAGAACAGCCGCCTGACCAACGCCATTGCAACTGAGATGGCACAGCGCGAGAAGCTCAACCGTGAGATCGAGATCGCGCGCGAGGTCCAGGAACGCTTGTTCCCACAAAAGTTGGACCCCATCCCTGGGCTCGATTACTTCGGGGCCTGTCGTCCCGCGCTGGGTGTTGGCGGCGATTATTACGACTTTCTGAGATTAGCGAACGGCAATTTCGGAATCGCCATCGGTGACGTGTCTGGCAAAGGCATTGCCGCTGCCCTCCTGATGGCTTCGCTGCAAGCTTCGCTTCGAGGACAAGCAATGCTGGGACAAGTGGATATAGCCCGGGTTATGTGCAACGTGAACCAGCTGGTCTTTGACGCTACGCCAATCAACCGTTACGCCACTTTCTTCTATGGCGAATACAACCGCGACACCAGGCTGTTCACCTACGTCAATGCCGGGCATAACCCGCCCATCATTTTGCGCCGCGTAGAAGGCAATGAGCGGCATGTGATTCGCCTAAGCACCGGCGGTCCCGTTGTTGGCCTGTTTCGCAACGCTCCCTACCAGCAAGCTTCCCTGATTCTCGAGCCTGGCGATCTCTTCCTGGGCTTCACAGACGGTATCAGCGAAGCGATGAACAACGCGGAAGAGGAATGGGGCGAGGAGCGGATGATTCCCGCCCTACGCTCCTGCGCCACTCTCACGGCTACGGAGATCGTGCCCTCGATGATGCGCGATGCCGACCTGTTTGTCAACGGCGCGCCCCAACACGACGACATGACCATGGTTGTTATGAAATTGCTGGCAGCTTGACGATGCGGAAGTAGACCGCTCCGTTGCAGTCGCGGCTCAGTAACGATGACAACCACCTTCAATCGGTTAGAAAAGCGGTGGTTTTGATTCCAGAGATGTCGAAGGACTTGCGGCAGCGCTGGTTCTTGCAGGACGCACGATCGTCCAGCAGGACCATATAGCTTTGTGACTTTGCAAACTTGGCCCGGTCGCGTTCATCCGCTTGCCGCGGCAACTTGTCTAACTTCCGGCGCACCAGCCAGCGCAGGTCGTAAGTGTCGCTGGTGCGGCAGAACGGGCAGTTCAGTGACGTCTGTTTAGTGACTTGCGATTCACGATAAAAGGCGCGTTCATCCACGCCGTTATTGTAATCAAAGCCGCTTAATGCGTGGAAAACCGGAAATTTGAGACTGCAATTTCGTCGTTGCCCGGAATCAGAAATCCCACTTTACCCTGAGTGCTGTCGTGCGCGGTGGGAACTGCGCCAAGATCCTCCCACGCGCCACCTGTCGACTTTACGCGCGCATCGATCGCATTCTGCCGAACAGACATCTGTACCTGAACCCAATCGTTCGGATCGCTGGTGAAGGGTGTGCGCCGCTCGGTCGACTTTCCTTCTTTCACCTGCTTGATAATGGCGTGCTTGCCGTCCAGAGTGAACAAAACGTAGTTGTCGCTGTCCTGATAACCGGCATAAAACTGCAGTTTGCCGCGCTTCAGAAATCCGCCCTTACGCACCTGCGCCATGAATTCGTAGCGGCCCGGCACTCGGGGAACATGATACGCGACAAATCCTCCACCACGGCGAAGCTGTTCGCCGTCGATCTGCATACCGTTCGAACCGGCGTCCCCAGGAGCAGGCGCAGCGGCCGGTTCGGGGGTGGACGCCGGCGCCGGCTTATTCTCCACAACCACTTTGTCTAGCGTCACGTCGGGCCCGCTTAGTGTCACAACGTCGCCGGTGTGAAAACTGCGTGGGAATCGTTTGGCGAGCGCCTGATCACGGCGCAGCTCAATCACGTGGTCGCCCGGTTTCACGTTCGAAATGGTGGCGTTTCCGTCGGCGCCGATCGCCGCTGCCAGATCGCGATCCACATAGACCATGGTCCCCGGTAAAGCGCCCTTGATTTGCAGTGTTGCAATCTCCGGAACCGGTTGCATGCGGAACGGCACACGCGTCTCCTCGGCCTTACGTACGTCCACGGTCTGCGGCGGAGGGTCGATAAAGCCTTGCTTGTGAACCCGAATCACATACGTCCCAACACGCAGGTTCGGAATGCGGATCTGGCCTCGGTCCGTCTTCCGCCGATAAAGCTTGTCGTTGATATAGACATCGGCGTTATCCTCGCCGGCTACTACGACGACCGTGCCCGCATTTGGATCGGATTTAACGTAGACGGTTAGCGCCGGAGCTGGCGTATAGGTGAGGATGAACCGCTGGTGATCCTTGTCCTGCACCACTTCCAGATCATGATCGGTCGAGCCGAGATCGTCCATAGTCAGCCCGTCGGCGCCTACTTGCCCCGCCGATTTCCCGTCCAAGGTCACTTCCGAAGCATCGGCATTCGTCACTAATCGCGCTTTGCCGGCTTCGGTCGAAACAAGCACAGCCATCACATTACTCGCCGCCGGCGAGCCCACCACCTTGGGCGCATCTTTGTCGCTGACATCAAACGAAAACTCGGCACTCCCCGACTGTCCGACGACCTTCATTGAGTGCCGCCCGGGCTCCAGATTATCCAGTTGGAGTTCGCCGTCCTTCAAGTCTTCGGGCGGATTCTCATCAATAGACACCGTGCCGGGAACCAGGTCTGTATACAGCCGGACCGTCGGCTTCTTCGATACTGGCGGAAGAGCCTGGCTGGATGCGTTCTGTACCGGCGCGTTCTTGCCGCTGTTCTGAGCCGCTGCCGCTTGTCCAGCCGCATCGCCCGGCGTGAAGTAGAGCCGGCGCGCGGTCATGATCAAATACCAAAACGCTGAAAGGACAATGACACAGAAGAAGAGCCCGATCCAGATGGCGCGCTGCCACGTTTTTATGTCGACGCGCTCTACGCCCGGCGGAGCTTCGGCCACGTCTGGCCGTTCTTCGGGCGGCAGTGGCGCGGCATTCTTCGGGGTGGGATGAGATTCAGGGACCAGGCGTCCTGGATTATCGGTCATCAGCACCGATGCGTTTGCGATCAGCGGCTCTTCACGCAACATCCGCGCCCGCTCAATTATGTGGTCCTGCACCTCGGCGATAAACAATTGCAAATCGAAGTCGTCCGGATGCAGCCGCCGCAGCATCTGCACGCGTTCGAACGACGCGCGCAAGTGATCGAGTGAATTGGAGCGCCTCGCGTCCAATTCGATACGTCTCAATTCATCGAGAGAGGATGTGTAAATTTCTTGAGACGAATCCACGGACAAGAGTGTCCTCGCTTGGAATTATAAGATATTGCGACGTGCTAACCGCGCTGTGCGTAGTTCAATTCGTAGAAGTTGCGGTATTCACCGCTCTTCACCCGGTTCACCCAAGGCTGGTTGGACCGGTACCAATCGATGGTAGAAGCAAGTCCCCGATCGAAATCCATCTGGGGTTCCCAACCCGTTGCGCGTGTCAGCTTTTCATTCGTAAGCGCATATCTCCGATCATGCCCCGGACGGTCCGTCACCCTGGTGATCAGGCTCTCCGGCTTGTTCGTCGCCAGCAGGATCCGATGAACAACATCGAGGTTGGGTAACGAACAGTTTCCACCGATGTTGTAGATCTCGCCGGCCCCGCCACGCTCCAGGACCGCGCGAATCGCTCGACAATGGTCTTCCACATACAGCCAGTCGCGTATCTGCTGCCCGTCCCCGTAAACCGGTAAGGGCTTATTTTCGAGCGCGTTTGAAATCATCAGCGGAATCAGCTTCTCCGGAAACTGATAGGGACCGTAGTTATTCGACGCGCGCGTTACGGACACATTCATCTTGTAAGTCGTGTGATAGGACAACGCCAGCAGATCCGATCCGGCTTTGGATGCGGAATACGGACTGCTTGCATGCAGCGGATAGCTCTCATCTGCTTCATGCGGCGCCTCAATGCTGCCATATACTTCGTCGGTTGATACGTGAACGAAGCGGGGAACTTTCAACCGCCGCGCGGCCTCCAGCAGCGTGAAAGTCCCGAACACATTTGTTTGCACTACGGGCTCAGGCGAATGAATGCTGCGGTCCACGTGCGATTCGGCGGCGAAATGGACAATAGCGTCCGGCGCCTCATCTTCCACTAATTGCCCGACGGCGGCCGCGTCGCAGATATCGGCCTGGACAAAACTGTATGCTGGGTCCGCCGCTACAGGCTGTAGATTATCCAAATTGCCCGCATAGGTCAGCTTGTCCAAATTGACGACCCGAGTCGCCCATCCTTCGCGCACAGCCAAGCGCACGAAAGCCGACCCGATGAAACCCGCTCCACCAGTTACAATTAGCTTCACTTGTGTTGTAACTCCCAATCGTAAGAGATGGCAGTGTCGTTATAGGCGATGCGCCCTTCGTCCTTCGGATCGTAGGTGCGGTTAGTGACGTAAATCAACATCGATGGCTGTTCGCCGATGACTTTATAACCATGTGCGACGCCCGGCGGAATGGCGATTTGCCAAGGCCGCAGCGCCCCCACGTACAAGGTGTTCTTCTTCCCGTAGGTCGGCGAAGTTCGCCGAAGGTCGACTAGCGCCACTTGTAACAGACCCGCGGCCGGAACCCAGAAATCGGTCTGGTGCCGATGATAGTGAAACGCTTTGATAATGCCGGGATAATTCAATGCCGCCGAGACCTGCGTCGATTCCGCGGGGAAGCCGGCCACCAAGCCCTGTCCGACCCGAGCCACTTCCAGAAAGTAGCCGCGGTCGTCCGGCCACAACGGGAACGGCCGAACCTCGACGCCATCGATCAGGTCCGCACTCGCCGGAGATAAAATTACCTTGCCGATGCCCGGCTCCGATGACGGTATAGTGATCTCCACTCCGGAGTCGAGCCTTCCGAGAATTGTTTGCTGAGCCGTCGCGCTCATCTGCTAATCGGCCTCCGCCGCCATGCGGCTCATCGGCTGGCTTAAATGCGTCTCGTGCACGAGGTTGCTCGCGCGCAGCAGTGAATCGAATGTGCCGGCATCGGTCCACCATCCGTCCAGATAATTGAAGGTCATCGTTCCCTCGCTGATATAGGCGTTATTCACGTCCGTTATCTCCAGTTCCCCACGCGCCGAAGGCTTCAAGGTACGCGTCTTATCGAAAACCGTCTCGTCGTACATGTAGATGCCGGTAACGGCAAAGTTCGACTTGGGGTGTTTCGGTTTCTCCTCGATCCCGACAATGCGATCACCCGCAATTTCGGCCACACCAAACCGCTGCGCGTCGTGAACTTCCTTCAACAGAATCTTCGCGCCGGACTCCTGCCGTTCGAAATCGCGGACTGCCTGCGCAATGGAACACTCGATGATATTGTCCCCAAGGATTACGCAGATCCGGTGCCCCTCGGCGAAATGTTCGGCGAGAGATAGAGCTTCCGCGATGCCGCCTTCGCCTTCCTGGTACGTATAGTTGATGTGCTTCAGTCCAAACTCCTTGCCGTTGGCAAGAAGCCGTAGAAAGTCGCCCGAATTGCGTCCGCCGGTGACAATCAGCAGATCCCGTATTCCGGCATCCACCAGCGTTTGGATCGGGTAATAAATCATCGGCTTATCAAAAATCGGCAGCAGATGTTTATTCGTTATTTTTGTTAACGGAAACAATCGGCTTCCGGTCCCACCGGCCAAAACGATACCCTTCATAGAATCCTTAGGTTAACAAGTTCGGGTTTCTAGAGGTATCAGCCCTGGGCGGACTATCGGGGTATGGCGAGATATTCCAGACTCAGCGAGCGGCGCGCATCCGCGCCCTTTGCGCTTCTGCCCTCTTCCGCTTTAATTCAATCCGGCCTTCCAACGCTCAATCAGCAATAACTGCTTCTCCACCTGCTCGCGCTCTGGCGCATCCGTCTCCAGTCGCAGATAGGTTTCCAGGTCCGCTTTAGCTGCGCGATGATTCAATTGCCGCAGGTGGATCAGACCGCGATGCCGATATTCCTCCGCATACTCCGGCATGGCGTCGATCAGCAAATCCAAAACCTGCTTAGCCTTCTCCAGAGCCTGGCCGCGCAGATAGATCGCTTTCAGATTACTGAGCATCCGTACGAGGATCTGCCGCTTGGTGACTTGCGCCAATACCGCCGGGTTCGCACGCAGATCGACCCCGGCCGTTTCCTTTGCCAGAGCACAGCATTCCACGAACGACAGGATGCGGCCGCCATGGAACGGGTCCACCCAATAGCGGTTC
>DATBEF010000114.1:0-13326 GCA_036269625.1 Bryobacteraceae bacterium
GCGCTCGGGTCACTCTCCAGTGTTGCCCTGTCTTCCGTCCGGCTGCATGGAGTGTATCCAAACCTCAATCGATCGGTGCCTGCGGCACCGATTTAGGATCAGAAAAACGGGTTGACAGCGACAGCGCTCTCATAGATGACCGCCTTGCGGATGGTCCCCCTGGTTGCCAAGCGGCGCTTGGTCAACAGTTCGGAACACCATAGAACAGTTCGGAACACCATAGACTGGAAGGGCTAAATCATATGAGCAACATTCAATCAATCGCCATTTGTGCGGCTTCTCTACTCATCTCTTCGCCGGCCTATGCCGCCGGCACGCTGGTCTATATCGGAACATTCACGACGGGAGCAAGTAAAGGTATCTATGCCTACCGCCTGAATGAAGATACCGGGCATATGACGCCTCTTGGCCTTGCCGCGGCGGCCGAGAGTCCCTCCTACCTGGCGGTTTCTCCAAATCGCCGTTTCCTGTACGCGGTAAACGAGGTCGACACATACGAAGGTAAAAAGGCCGGCAGCATCAGCGCGTTCTCGATCGATCCGAGCAACGGCAAATTAACCCTCTTGAACAAAGTCTCCTCCGGCTCGCCAGGCCCCACCCACCTCGCCGTCGATCCTTCGGGGAAGTGGCTATTTGTAGCGAATTATGCGGGGGGCAGTTTGGCTAGCTTCCCGGTAGGTGCGGACGGCCGCCTTGGCACCGCCGCAAGTCTCTTGCAACATACAGGCTCGGGTGTCGACCCGAAGCGCCAGGGGGCACCTCATCCACATCAGGTCGTTCCGTCGCCCGATGGGCGCTTTGTTCTCTCGCCCGATCTGGGCCTGGATCGTGTGTTCACATACGTTCTCAATCCGGAAACAGGAAAATTGACCGATGGAAAGCCGCCCTTTACACCGGTGAAAGGGGGATCGGGACCACGACACCTTGCTTTTGGGATTAATGCAAGATTCGTCTATCTTGCCTGTGAGATGGCAAGCGACGTAATCGTATTCACCTACACCGACGGCACATTACAAACGCTGCAAACCATTTCGATCCTGCCGAAGGGTTTTAGCGGGCAGAGCACCGCCGCGGAGATAGCCGTTCATCCCAATGGGCGATTCCTCTATGCATCGAACCGCGGCGCGGACGATATCGCGCAGCTGAACATCGATCAGGCGACGGGTCTATTGACCTATGGAGCAAGCACGCCCACCCAAGGGAAAGAGCCGCGAGGTTTCGGAATTGACCCACAGGGTAAGTATCTGTTCGCCGCCAACCAGAATTCAGATACCGTCGTACCTTTCCACATCGATCCAAACACCGGCAAGCTCTCTCCACTCGGCGAAACGCTGAGCGTGCCGTCGCCGGTGTGTGTAGTCTTTGTTCAGCCCTGATGTGCCGGTAATTGTGCCTGCGGTTCTTTTCATCGCAGATTAAAGACTGGACTATATAGGGATTACATCATACGGAGTAGATAAGAAACGAAGACTTACCCGAAGCGGTCTTATCGACGAGGAGAATCTTAGTCATGAGTTACACGGAACTACTTAAAGAGCCCCAAACCGGACCAAGCCAAGAGCATCGCGAGGGACCCATCGCCCGTACGATTGAGCACCATACAGCAAAGCTGCCATCGGACACCTGGCTATGGGCTGCGTTCGGATCTATCGGGCTGGCACTATTTTTTCAAGCCACCGGCGATGAACACAAGGCCAACTTCGTAGGTCACTGGGCGCCGACGTTCCTTCTGCTTGGTTTGTACAACAAGCTGGTGAAGTTGCACGGCTCCGAAGGAGTCTAGCGCAGGTCACTTTACATTCGAAGCGCAAAGGGCGCGGATGCGTATTCCCTAGAAGATCCACGCGAGCCGTAGCTATATGATGGGGGTTGATCAGCAGACGAGATCTCTTATGCCTACTGATGACCCCCGGCATCAAACTCCTGGCGCAAGGGGTTTCGACTAGGAATGTTACGCCCACCCCGCGCGGTAAGCCCTCGGGAATTCCATTTCACGCGAAGTTCGTCGACATTGCAGAACAGGCGGGTTTGCTGTCGCCCACGATCTATGGCGGCGTCGAGCACAAGGATTACATCATTGAGACCGTGGGATGCGGTATTGCGTTCATCGACTACGACAACGATGGATGGCAGGATATCTTTGTCCTTTGCGGAACGCGATTAGAGGGCGACCCCAAAGACGCTACTAATCGCCTCTATCACAACAACCGCAACGGCACTTTCACGGATGTGACGGACAAGGCCGGTCTGCGGCGTACCGGCTGGGCATCCTCGGTTTGCACCGGTGATTACAACAACGACGGCAATGAAGATCTATTCGTCACGTATTGGGGACAGAACGTGCTCTATCGGAACAATGGCGATGGCACGTTCACCGATGTGACGGAGAAGGCAGGGCTGCTGCATCCAAAGACTCGCTGGGGCGCGGGATGCACCTTCACTGATCTCAACCGGAAGGGGCATCTGGATCTGGTGGTTAGCACCTACCTGGAATTCGACCCGAAATCGATTCCCAAACCCGGAGAGAACGCGAATTGCAATTGGAAGGGGATTCCCGTGAACTGTGGCCCGCGAGGCTTGCCGCCGGGCCGCGTTTACCTCTATCGCAACAACGGAGATGGTACATTCACCGATGTCAGCGAGGCATCCGGCATCTCCAAAGCTTCGGGCAGCTACTGCATGACGATCGTAGCGGCGGACTTTGATAATAGGGGGTGGCCTGACATTTATGTAGCCTGCGACTCCACACCCAGCTTCCTGTTTCGCAACAATAAGGACGGCACCTTCACCGATATCGGCCTTGAGAGCGGAGTAGCTCTGAACGAAGATGGGATGGAACAAGCGGGCATGGGAGTCGGTATCGGCGACTTCAATTTGGATGGCAATCTGGACATCTTCAAGACGCATTTCGCAGACGATACCGACGTGCTGTACCGGAACGACGGCAAAGCCAATTTTGAGGACGTCACCATCCGATCGGGCCTGGGGGTGGAGACTCGCTACGTCAGCTGGGGCGCGGGGATCGTGGACGTCGACAACGACGGCTATCCGGATCTGATGTTTGTGACGGGAAGCGTTTATCCGGAAATCGAACGTAAACTGCCCAATTATCCCTTCAAAACACCACGCATTATCTTTCGCAATTTGGCGGGTAACAAGTTCGAAGAGTTAATAGACGAAGCCGGCCCGGGCATTGCCACGCCTCATGCAAGCCGTGGATGTGCATTCGGAGATTTCGACAATGACGGAGACATGGATGCGGTCGTCATTAATCTGAATGAACCGCCGTCGTTGCTTCGTAACGATGTGACGGGCGGGGCGCATTGGCTGAAGGTTAAGTTGATTGGCGCCACGTCGAACCGCAGTGCAATTGGAACTCGTGTCACTGCGCATTATGGAGGAAAAGTCCAGGCGCAGGAGGTCTTGAGCCAATCGAGCTTCTATTCGGCCAATGACCGGCGGCTACATTTTGGATTGGGCCCAGCCGAAACTGTGGATCTGGAGGTGCGGTGGCCCACAGGCAAAGCCGAGACCTTCGCAAAGGTGCAAGCTGATCATCTTGTGACCATCCACGAAGGATCCGGAATTATCAAACAGGAGCGATTTGGCGTCGGGAAGTAGCTCTTACCCGCCCGAGTGGTCCAATCTACCCGAGACAAGACGCATGTGATCGAGGAATTCGCGCGGTACGCGAATGTTGTCATTTATACCGGTCCCGAGCGCCACTTTCGGCTTAACGGCGCCATGAAAGTCGGACCCTCCCGTCGGTATCAATCCAAGTTCGTCGGCAATGCGCCTGTAATGAACCTGTAGCTCTGGGGAGTGCTCAGAATGGAAAACCTCCAGGCCCAGCAGGCCCGCATCGGTGAAATCAGCCAACGCTTTGCGCTCGTCTGCAATATCAAGGGAAAGCCGGATGGGGTGCGCGATAACGGGAACGCCGCCGGCCGCCCGAACGGTCTGTATGGCTTCCACTGTGGAATGGCTCTCCCGCTCAACATAAGTGGGTGCGCTTTCGCCCAGATATCGGCGGAAAGCGTCACCGAAATCACTGGCGTATCCTTTCTCAACCAAAAGACGCGCAAAGTGGGGCCGCCCGGCAAGACTTCGGCCCAGGGCCTCAACCTCACTTACGCCAATCTCTATGCCGCGGGCGGCAAGGGCGTCGGCAAGCCGGTTATTGCGAGTTCGACGATCAGTCTGCGCCTTTTTCAACCAAGCCATGAAGCCCGGCGACGGATCACGTCCGGGAAAATATGCAAGCAAATGGGGAGAGCGAGTCTCGCCGTTCTCAAGAACGAATCTTGTATTCAGTTCAATGCCGCGAATCAGGTCAAATCCATGCCGATCCGCAATGGGACGGGCAAGATCGTAACCGGCAAACGTATCGTGGTCGGTTATCGCTAACGCATCCAAACCGATCGTCCGCGCCAGCGTGATCAGTTCTAAGGGCGTCAGCGTTCCGTCAGATTCATTCGTATGTGAGTGAAGATCGATAAAACCGCTAAGCGCAGGCACTATTTACTCTTTGGCTCCGGGAGTGAATCGAGATCGAAGCTTTCGCCACACGTATGCACGTTTAAATGGCCTGAGCCCAGACCTCTCTCCTTGGTTCGATTAGGGAAAAAGACGGCTCCATCGGTGCTGTCGCCGGGCTTCAACTTGGTTGGGATAAGGGCGATGGCAGATGCTTCGGCGGCTGCTTTGAACTTCACATTGATGAACTGAGCCATCGCCGCCTCACGCCGTTTTTCATAGCCATTCGTCGATCGGAAATTCGACAAGGCGTAGATCGTGGATTCATAGATGAGCTGCAATTTAATGACGTCGTTACGGCTCGCCTTGTCTAAAAAGCTTTGCACCACATCATCGGCAGAGGAAGGCGAAACTGCCGTCCCGTCCTGACGGACATACTTGAAATCTTCGGGTTTGACGGTCCAGGAGACAAGACTGCCGTTAGTCACCGTGACTTGCAAAACGCTGTAATCTTTCATGCGTGGCGGAAGCGCGGCGCACATCAGCGTCACTCCGCCGCGAGTAACGGATTCGTATTCTAAACCGTGCGATTCGAATTGGATGGGCGGGGTCGCGGTTTCTGACGGAGCGGCTTTCGGCGCCTGCGAATTGCGCTCATCGTCTTGGTCGGGGGCGGTTTGCGCCGGCCGCGGGGGACTTGAGTTCGGGGGCGGCGATTGGCCCGGGATCAACGGGCCGGGAGGCTGAGATCCACCAGTTCCCGAACAGAGAAGCGCTACGCCCAAAAGCAAGTGTGCGCCGGATGATGGGATAGACGCACGTGAGAATACCATCCAAGAGACCTGAACCTATGATAACTGGCTATTACGGGCGGCTATGATTTATATGCGTTAGGACTGGCCGGCGCTTCTCTTAAACGCTGTCTGCGTGATACGAACTGCGAACCAGAGGCCCCGCTTCCACGTGCGCGAACCCCATATCCCTGCCAGCTCGCTTGTAAGCGTCGAACTCCTCGGGTGCGACGTACCGAGCGATTGGCAGGTGCTTTTCAGAAGGCCGTAGATATTGCCCCAACGTCAGTATGTCTACCTGATGGCCCCGAAGATCGCGCATAACCTGAAGGACCTCCGATTCCGATTCACCCAAACCCAGCATCAGGCCCGACTTGGTGGGAATATGGGGCCGCACTTGCTTGGCATAACGCAGCATATCCAGCGACCGTTCGTAGCGAGCGCCCAAACGCACTTGGCGGTAGAGGCGCGGCACAGTCTCCGTATTGTGGTTTAGCACGTCTGGGTGCGCGTTCATCACAATGTCCATCGCGGCACGGGACCCTTGAAAATCAGGCACCAGCACCTCCACTCTGCAACCGGGAATTCGCTCGCGAATGGCGGCGATCACCAGCGCAAACAGCTCCGCCCCGCCGTCCTTGCGGTCATCGCGGTTGACGCTGGTGATTACGGCATAACGTAACCCCAGTAGAGCGCAGGCTTCGGCAACCCGGCGGGGCTCGTCAAAGTCCACCTCCATCGGCGCGCCTTTTTGAACCGCACAAAACCCGCAGCGGCGCGTACAGACGTTGCCCAAAATCATGAAAGTCGCAGTGCGGCGGTTCCAGCACTCACCCACGTTCGGACACGCCGCGCTCTCGCAGACTGTATGTAAATGGAGGCTGGTAACCAGGTCTTTCAGCTCTCGATAGTTCTTCCCAACCGGAGCCGGCGCCCGAAGCCACTTTGGCCGCTCAAGCTGAGGGATTATAGAAACCAGCACTTTTCTTCAGTGTAGCGCCCGGTTCCCGCCACTACGATACGGCCGCTCGCGGGATTCGAGCGACCGGCTCGAGACCGAGAGAACTGCCCGCATTGTCCAGCGTCACCTGAATGAACCCCAAGGCGGCTTTGGACAGCGACTTATCTCTTCGGTAAATCAGGCCGACGCGCCGGATCATGGGTTCCGGGCCAAGCGAGATCGCCGCCAGTTTACCCGATTCCACTTCCTCGCGGCAGTGCGAAGCCGCCAGGAACGACAGGCCTAAGTCGGCCATGACAAAACGCTTGATCATTTCTGTGGAATCCAGTTCCATCGATATCGAGAGCGAATCCTGCACCGGATCGAGCCACACGTTGAGTCGCGCTCGAGTTGTTCCGGTTTTGGGCAGCAACAACTGTTCGCCAATCAGATCGCGCGGCGTGATCTGTGTCTTGCCCGCGAGCGGGTGGTCGCTTGGAATCAGCAACTTGATCTCGTCGGAGTGAATTTTCACTACCTGCAGCTTCTTCTCTTGAACGGGAAGCTGGGTGATGCCGAAATCGGCTAGATTGTCCAGCACTGCCTGCACGACGCGCGTGCCATACGAACGATCAACCAGCAACTGAACGTTGGGAAACTGCTTCTTAAACTCGGCAAACACGGTCGGAAGAACGTAGATACAGGTGGCCTCGTTGGCTGCGATCAGCAATTCGCCGCGAGGAACCCGCTCTAGTTCATTGATCGAGTCTTGGGCCCGGCGCCGCAAAGCCAGTATCTGTTCTGCATACTCCGCGAAGATTCGCCCAGCTACCGTCAGGGAGATTTTAGTGCCAAGCCGCTCAAATAAAGTGGTGTTTAGCTCCTGCTCCAATTGCCGCACTTGCGCACTGATTGCCGGTTGGGTCCGATAGCAAGTTTGGGCCGCTTTTGAAAAGCTCTTAAGCCGAACGATCTCAAGAAAAGTGTGTAGCTGATCGAGATCCATGAGCTATGACGGGACTCCCTTGGTTACTGCACCCGGTCACGACGAGGCCGGAATGGATTTCAAGTACAGGAAGGCGCGATTCGCCCTTCACTGCTTTCCGCAATTCTGAACAGGGAATCGCCAGTGATCAAATTGTAGCAGTTCATTAGGAATTTTGCGAAAAAGCCGCGCTGGCGGAAAACCACGCAGCCAAAGAAGAAATTGCCCTCTGATGCGCTAACCTGAGGGTCTCATTATGAAAACCTTTGGCCTTATCCTTCCCACTCTTTGCGCTGGCGTGATCGCTGTCGCCGGCACATCATCGCTCCGGGCACAGTCGGCAAATATCGAACGCGGGCGCTACATTGTGGATCAAGTCGGCGCGTGCGGCTATTGCCATACGCCGCGTTTGGCCAATGGCGAGCCGGATAAAGCGAACTACTTGAAGGGGATGAAGAAGCTGGATATGGGGCCTATCGGCGCGCCGACGATCAAAAGGGCGGATCATTCACAGGACCTGACCTCGACCAGCAAGATGTGGGAGCGCTGGGGAGATAAGGGCGTCGTCACGTTCTTGGAGACAGCGAAGAATCCGAAGGGGCATCACGCCGACGCGCCGATGCCCCGATATCAAATGAAGGCTGAAGATGCCGAGGCTGTTACGGCGTATCTGAAATCCTTGAAGTAGAGACAATCACTCTACTTTGTGCAAGATCTTGGCGCCCGACGGCAACTCAAACGTTTTCGGCGGCAAGGCTCTGTTTACTTCGACGTGGTCGGAGAAAATTTCATATGTCTTGTACCCGTTGCGCTCGCGTTCAATCGTGTACGGCCATTTCACGCCGTTCCCCGCGTCGCGGTACTTGTCGTAGTCGGTTACTTCGTCGTTGTGATACTTCGTGACCGGGTCGATCCACTTATAAACCTGGCGTACGGGCAAATGGGTTATGTGGTCGAATGAGACCCGGATCGTTTGGCCTTTCGAGTCGGTAATGTCGATGACATCTACTTGCGCGCCTTCGATGAGATCCGTGCCGATGTAGTCGTACTCGAACCCGGGCTCGCCGGAGCGCTCTCGCAGCAAGTAGAAGATACTCGTCTCGGTGGTCTGCAGATACTTATTCCAGTTCTCGTCTTCCATTGGGCGCGCGCCGCGGAAGGTAATCTCCCAGCCCTGGTCCGGCAACAGCAGGATTGCCCAATCCTGCTTCTTACCGAAGACCTCGCGCTCCCGAACGGCAACGCCTTTGGCCGGCTTTTGATCCAAGTACTCCGTGTAGATGGCGGCGACGGACAGGCCGCTGATCTGATCGTGGAAAAAGGAAAACACGCGGCCTTGCTCCGCCCGCGTCTGCATATGAAGAAAGGTGTCGCCGCCCAACGCTTCCAGCGCTTTATCCACATAAGGCTTGCCTTTGTCGAGTTGTTGGGCTTGCAGTCCCAGCGCCGTAAGCCCGAGCACGAAACTTGTTAATCGCACGCTCATTTTCATTGAGAACTCCTTGGCTCAGGCGCAATGCTCACATCAAGCATCTTCACAGGGCGGCTGAGCGTCGTCAGCGGGCGATCGAAATTCGCCTCGTTGCCTACAGCAACAATGGTCAGCAACTCCGGTCGAAAATGCTGCTTCGCAACACGTAGCACATCAGCTTTGGTCACCTCTGCGACGGCCTGTTGATAGCGGGCGAGAAAGTCCTCCGGATATCCAAAGTAATCGTAAGTAACCAGCCGCGACAGCGTCGACGACGGGCGCTCAAACTCGAAAACGATACTGTTCAGAGCCGTGTCCTTAGCGGTCTTCAACTCCTGATCGGTGATCTCGGCGGTACGCATTTTATCGATTTGCTGAATGGTGGCATCGATGGTTTCCGTCGTGCTTTGGGCCTTGGTGCTTCCCGAAATGGCGAACATTCCGGGATGATCGAAATCGGCATCCCAATCGGCCGAGATGTCGTAGGCATAGCCCAGCCTGGTGCGCACTTCACGCAGCAATCGGCTGCTAAATCCGGAGCCGAGCACATCGGCTGCCACCGAAAGCGCGGCATAGTCTTTGTCCCGGATCTCGCCGCCTAGTTCGCCCATTTGGAAAAATGTCTGGTTTATGTCCGTTTTCTCCACGAAGAATATGCCAGGGTTTGGCTTGAGTTCTACTTTAGGGAAAGCGGGTACCTTCGGCTGTGTGACGGTCCAGGACCCGAACAGGGTTTCGAGCTTCTTCTGCATCTCGGGAATGGAAAAATCGCCATAGACCGACATGAGAATGTTGGCTGGGAAAAAGTAGCGCTGGTAGAAAGCGACGATGTCGGCGCGGGTCACAGCATCTACAGTTGCGTATTCTTCCTGCCCTCCGTAAGGCGTATCGGGGCCATACACCAGCCGATAGATTTCGCGGGAGGCTATCCCGGCAGCGTCGTCGTTTCGACGCGAAATAGAGCTCTTCAATTGCAACCGGGCGAGATCGATTTTGTCTTGCCGAAACGCGGGCGCGGTAACCACATCGTGCATTATTCCGAGGACGGCATCTGTGTTTTCTTTCAGGCAGTGGAAACGCACAGTTCCGGTGGACTCGGCGATGGAGGTCTCGACGGAAGCCGCCATGGATTCCAGGGTGTCGTTCAACTGATCTCCGGCCATTCCCGCGGCGCCACCGGACCGCATGGTGATCCCGGTCAAAGTAGCCAGGCCGCGCTTGTCTTTCGGATCGAACAGATTGCCTGTGCGGACCAGCATTGAGCCACGCACAATCGGCAGCTCATGATCTTCCAAGAGATAAATTTTGAGCCCGTTCGAGAGCGTCACGATCGTGGGTTTTGGAATATGGATAGGATGCAGCGCCGGATACTGCAGCGATTCGGGCGAAGATAACGGACCCGTGTCGCGGATGACCACAGGCTCCTGCTGAGCCGGTGCTAAACCGGCAAACATCGCTGCAATGGCTATGAGGCGTAGCATCTACTGGGCGCCCCCTGTGCTTTGCTCCTGGGCCGGGATCAGCCGGGCGATGGTCCGCGTTTCGGGCGTGAAGTATCGTGTTGCGACCCGCTGGACATCATCCGCTGTCACCTTTTGAATCTCATCGAGTTCAGTAAAGAGCCTTCGCCAATCGCCATACGCGACCTGGTAAGCGTTCAGTTCGGAGGCGAGCTGCGAGTTACCATCCAGCTTGCCGATCAGCTCCGCACGCAGCTTCGTTTTTACGCGCTGCAGCGTTGCCTCATCCACTTTGTGTGTCTTAAGCCGATCGAGCACATCGAACAGCGGCTTCTCGCAATCCGTAAGCGTTTTGCCTTGGTTGGGCACGATATACAGAAGAAAAAGATTGGGATACTTACTGCCCGGAAATGATGGATCGGCTCCGGCTTCGAGCGCCACGCGTTTCTCCTCCACCAGATCCTTATAAATCAGACCTGTTCGCCCGCTCGATAATACGTCGGCGGTGACTTCGAGTACTGCATCGTCGGGAGACTTCTCATCCGGACGCCGATAGCCCACCACCTCCATTGGTTGCGCCTGGCCAACCACGCTGATATCGCGTTCGCCGTGCTGCGAGGGTTCCAAGGTATGGACCTGCGGCGGATGAGGACCTGCCGGAATCATGCCGAAGTACTTCTCCGCTAATTGACGAGCATTCGAAGGGTCTACATCGCCCACAATGGCGATCGACAAGTTAGAAGGCACATAGTACGTCTTAAAGAATGCGATCGCGTCGCCAACGCGCAGTTGATCGATGTCGCTGGCCCATCCTACAGGCGGGTTGTGGTAGGGATGCGCCTCAAAACCTGCCGCGCTGAAATCTTCGATTAGCAAGCCCTGCGGGTTGGAATCGGTTCGCATGCGACGTTCCTCGAGGACCACGCTGCGTTCCTTGTAAAATTCGCGGAACACGGGGGCCAGAAAGCGCTGCGATTCCATCAAGAACCAAAGCTCGATGCGATTGGAGGGCAGCTTGTAATAGAACTCAGTCGAATCGTTGCTGGTCTGGGCGTTTAAGCCAGCGCCGCCGTTTTCCTCAATGATGCGGGTATAGAGATTCGGAACTACGAGTTTCTCGGCCGCTTCAATGTCCTGCTGAACCTTCTTTTGCAACTCGGCGGAGTCAGCTGGCGCGGCGTTCTGGAGCTCGTCGTAATCGCGTTCGATCTGCGCAAGCGCTTCTTTCTCGGACGGCCAGTTCTCACTGCCAATCACGGCAGTTCCTTTGAAGGCCATGTGTTCAAACATGTGCGCGAGCCCCGTCTTGCCGCCCGGATCGTTTACCGAACCCACATTGGCCAATGTGTCAAACGCCACTACGGGAGCATCGTGGCGCTCCACCACGATGAAGTGCAGACCGTTCGCCAAAGTGAATTCAGTGACTTTCTTCTGGAAATCCGTAAGCGATTGGGGATGACAAAAAAATGGGAAGGCTAGGGCGACAGCCATCGCGGACAAGCGTATATTCATGCGCGGATACTTCGATTGTAGCCGCGTGGCGGAGGAGGGCGGGCGTATAGGGACGCGCCCGCCCCGGTAATTAGGTATGGGTTAGATAGGTTCTAGGCTCTGGCGGGCTGCGCTTCTTTTTCGAGCGCGGCCAGACGGTTGGCCAGCACCACTTCTAGATTTTCGAGAGCTTTACTGAAGCCTTCGATACCTTCTTTCAACTTGTCGTGGGCCATGCGATCTTCGGCGTGCATCTTTTCGAAGGTCGTCTTGTCCATGGGTATTTTTTGAATATTGAGGGACTTCGCCTTCTCGGGATCCAGCTTGCGCGTAAGTTCCCCTTCGGTCGAATCGAGTTCGCCCAGCAGTTGCGGCGAAATGGTCAACAGGTCGCAGCCGGCAAGCTGTTCAATCTCGCCGATGTTGCGGAAGCTGGCGCCCATGATCTCCGTTTTGTAGCCGAACTTCTTGTAGTAGTTGTAGATGGCCGTCACGGACTGCACGCCGGGATCTTCCTCGGGCGTGTAATCCTTGCCAGTGTCCTTCTTGTACCAGTCGAGAATGCGACCGACAAATGGGGAAATCAACGTAACACCCGCTTCGGCGCAGGCGATCGCCTGATGCATCCCGAAAAGCAGCGTCAGGTTGCAATGAATGCCTTCCTTTTCCAGTTGCTCAGCTGCGCGAATGCCGGCCCAGGTGGATGCAATTTTGATGAGCACGCGATCGCGGGACACGCCAGCCTTGTCGTATTGGTCAATGATGAAGCGCGCCTTCTTCATGGTCGCTTCGGTGTCGTAGGAAAGCCGGGCGTCCACTTCGGTGGATACGCGTTTTGGAACAATGTGCAGGATACGCTTGCCGAATTCGACGGCCAAATGCTCAAATGCGAGCGTGGCGACTTCTTTGTCGGTCGCCTTCGGGCCAGCTTCCTTTCGGGCGGCCATCAGCGTAGAATCGACAATTTCCTGATATTGCGGCATTTGCGCCGCGGCGGTGATCAGCGAGGGGTTGGTGGTGGCATCGCGCGGACGGAACTTCTTAATAGATTCGAAGTCCCCGGTATCGGAGACAACCACCGTCATCTCACGTAACTGTTCAAGCAGGGTTCTCGGCATAATCTTCCTCCAGTTACTAGGCTAGCGGGTTATGCGCGAAAAGGATAGCCGCAATAGGGTTGCGCGAAAGGGTTGCGAGAGCCGTTCCTACCCGGCGGGGGGAACGACGAAGTTTGAACCCGGGTAGAGAGGGCCCAAGAATCCGCCGGTCTCCTTTTCCCACATGGCTTTAGCTTCGGCGAGAGGCGTGCGTTTGCGCGGAGGCGGTTCGGGCTTGGGCGTCAGTTTCTTGATCTGCAGTTCGGTCTTGACGCGCGTCAAATCGGCTTTTTCGACGGCGATTTTGTCGCGGCGGCAATCGCGGAAATAGGTCTCTACGGCCTTGAAAGACTTGTCGAAGGCGCGTTGCGCGGCGGTTTTGTAGCGCTGGATGGTGTTGAAAATTTTGGTCTGATCGGCGGTCCAGCTCAAGACGTCCTCGGGCATTCCGAAATCGACCTGTTCCATGCGTTTGCTGGCGCGTAAAAGGAACCAATGGTTATTGATGAGCTGTTCGACGAGTGTTTCTGCGGCCTGGCCGCATGGTTGGTATTGGTCCCACCAATTTTTATACAGTGCTTCGTATTCGGCGGGATCTTCGTGGCGAAGAATAAG
>DATBEF010000119.1:0-34842 GCA_036269625.1 Bryobacteraceae bacterium
AGAAATAGGCCAAAAGCGCAGAACGGCAAGCCTTCCAGAATCGATTCGATACTTGGTTTCGAGAGCCAGGCGAAGGCGATCAGCAAGAGAAAGCCGCAAGGGACGCGCAAACGAGCTACCGCATCGGCATAAGGCTTGGGAAACCAATATTGCGCACGCGAACCGTTCAAAGTGAGCGCTCCGCAATAACGGGTTGCATTTTGATTGCATGCATTAATGCATCGAGCACCATGTCAACCGAAATGCCTGTCATGCTCGCGTGTATTGCATCGTCACGCCGATAAGTGGTTGCCACGTTCCCGGCACGGATCGCGACGATTGTGCCGCCATAGGGGCCGTTTCTCGCGGGATCAGTGGGTCCGAACAAAGCGACCCCGGGTTTATTCAGTGCGGCGGCAAGATGCAGGGGCCCGCTGTCAAGTCCGATGACCGCGGTGGCGCGTCGAGTGGCATCGATCAATCCGTACAGTGTCGAGTGATGCACGTGAACATGCTGTAAGCCGGACAGTTCAGCTTTGCGTTGCTCGCGAACGTTTAGCACCAGCCTATATCCATGCTGTTCCAACAAGCGGCCAAACAAGTCATAGCGGTCGATGGGCCATTGCTTGCCGGTCCAACCGGCGAACGGGTTGCAGAGGACGAAGGGCTCGGTCGGGAGTTCGCCTTCGGGTTGGCCGGGAGGAATCCAGACGGGAGCTGGATCATGCGTTGCCCCGGCTGCTTTGGCCAATTCCAGATTGCGATCGACAATGTGTGCCGTGTTGGGAGTAACACAGCGCGTGTAAAAGAGGCTGGCAAGTGGCTCCCGGGCCGCTTTGCTGCTGAATCCGAAGAACGAGCGGGGACGCGCCGCGCGGCCGACGAGGGCGGACTGGATCAGCCCTTGGAAATCGATCGCTAATTCCGGCTTCAGAAGGCGAAGCCGGCGCCACGTCGCGGCGATGTTACCGAATCCGCGCCGATCGAACGGAATCAGAGCTGTGATGGCGGGGTTGCCCTCGAGTAGCGGCGCCCATTTGGGAGCGATTGCCCAGTAGATATCGCGCGCTGGGAACGTGCGCCGTAAGCTGTGCATCGCCGGTAGCGCATGCAGGATATCTCCCATGGCGCCTAACCGCACGATCAGAATCGATTCCTCGCTCATGAGGACTGCATTTCTCTTCTCGTGACGAAGTCAATAAATTCTTCGGATAACTCGCGATCTTCGGCTTCGTTATAGGGCACCGTTTCGCAATGGAAGATGGCCTTGCGGAACTGTTCGAGAGTTGCGACCGCAACCGCCGAGACGCATCGCAAAGCCGCAACCAGCAAGGTACGCGATGATGAATCGAGCAGGGTCCCCGGCCGGTCCAGCACCACGACCGCCAAGTTTCTCTTAATTTCAGCGTAGCCTCGCAGGCGAGACGCTTGGAGGGCGGTCATGGGATCAAATAAACCTGGCACGACTATCCACTCGTCGTTTAGCACTAGAGTTGGAAGGTTTTCGAAGGGGATGACTTTTGCTCGCGTGTCCAAATGAGTCTTTTACTATTTGAGTAAGTTCAGGGAAACACTTACTACAGTATCCGTTTCCACTCGCGACATACAGCGATGGTCAATGGGGCATTCGCGGAGTAGACAAGGGCTGCACTCCACATTTTGCGCCTGAACGATTCGGGTGTGCGGACCTACGGGCCCGGTCGCGGCGGCATCGGTCGATCCAAATACTGCGACGGTGGGCACGCCTAAAGCCGAGGCGATATGCATGGATCCCGAGTCGTTGGTTAGGCAGAGTTCGCAGGCGGCCATCAATTCGATCAATTCGGCTAGCGTTGTCCGGCCAGAGAAATCGACGCATCGCACGCCCGCTGCGTTTACGGCTTCGCTAACAGCGCCCGAAATCGGTGATTCCTGAGCCGAGCCGAATACCGCCACATCTCGATTCCGTTCGCGGGCAATGCGAATCGCGGCCGCGGCGAATCGCTCAGTGGCCCATCGCTTCGCGCTTCCGTATGCTGCGCCGGGAGCAACACCTATGGTTGCGCTGAGCGATGCTTGTTGTAGTCTGAGCCGGCCTTTTCGAGCGGCCTCCCCGGTGCCGGAGAGGATGATTGACGATTCCGGCGGGTAGCCGCTGATAATACCGGATCGCCTCAATAGTTCAAGGTAATAAAATCGCTGATGAGTCGGTGATTCGCCTGTCTTGGGGACCGCGATGGGCTCGGTCAGCAACCATCGCCGCGCGTCGCGATCGTATCCGATACGCACCGGCACACGGGCCAACCAGGTTAGGGCCGCCGCTTCAAAGGCATTCTGGAACAGAATCGCGCAGTCAAAGCGTCGCCTGCGCAAGTGCTGCGAAACCCGCCATTTGGCCCACGAGCCGCGGCTTCCGCTCGGCACGTCGTAGGGGATCAACTCGTCGCAGAACGGCTCACGACCGTAGAGTCCGGCCACCCATGGCCGCGCAAGAATTGAAATGTGCGCTTCAGGAAAGCGCTCTCGCAGGGCATGCAAGGCCGGTATTGACATAACGGCATCGCCTACCCAGTTAGTCGCGCGAACCAGTATCCTTTCAAAGTTCATCCAATACTTGCAGTTTCAGGATAGCGTTCCTGGCCGAATCGTAAAATGGAAGTTCACATGTCCAAGATTTATGAGCGCGCCGACCTGATGGCACAACGTGCGCTCTGGAGGACTGCGGGTAAGCGGCTCGTGTTTACAAACGGCTGCTACGACGTCTTGCATCCCGGCCACGTCCGCTTGCTCGAGAGCGCCCGGTCGATGGGAGACATTCTTGTCCTGGGCCTCAATAGCGATGAAAGTGTACGGCGGATGAAGGGACCTGGGCGGCCCTTTTTCGATCAGGAAACTCGCGCAAATCTCGCGATTCAGCTCGAAGCTGTAGACGCAGTAATCGTATTTGAAGAAGACACGCCGCGAGAGTTGATCGCTGACTTGCTTCCGGACGTGCTGGTAAAAGGCGCGGATTGGAGTCACTTTGTGGCTGGGCGCGAGGAAGTGGAAGCCGCTGGTGGCGAGGTTCGGTTGATTCCGTTGGAGCCGGGATTCTCGAGCACCAATATCGCCGCCGAGGCGATCACCCGCCATAGCGCGAAGATGGAAGCCTCGGCCCTGAACCCGTGACGCATCCGGCTACCCGAGATCTTTTTCAGAGCGCCGCCAAGCAGCCGGCGTTTCAATCGCTATTGCAACGCCTGACGCGCGGCGAGTCCGGGCCGTTCTCCCTTTCCGGCTTGGTTGCGACGGCTAAGGCGCTCTACCTGGTGCTGTTGTATCAAGCCACAGAGAAGCCTCTCTTCATCGTCGTGGATGGCAATAAGCAGGCCGAAACACTGCTTGAATCCATTGAGGTGTTCTTCAACCTGCTGTTTGAAGGACGCGATCTGCCGGCTCCCCAGTTGATACCAGCGCTCGACGTTCTGCCCCAGCAACGGCTTTCGCCGCACAATGAAATTTCAGAACGGAGAGCAGTGGGGCTGTGCCGGCTTTCGGGTCAGAAGATCCCGATCACGATCGCGCCGATAGCCTCGGCTCTGCTACGGACGGAGAGCCCCGCATTCTACAAGCAGCTTGCCCTTACGTTGCGAGTGGGCGAGGAGATTCCACTCGACGAACTCGTCCAGCATCTGGACAGCATTGGATATCAGCGCCGCGAGCCTGTGGAGATGGTGGGCGAGTACTCGGTGCGCGGTGGCATCTTCGACATCTTTCCAGCGGAAGCCACGCGCCCTGTTCGGGTTGAGTTCTTTGGGGACGAGGTCGAATCAATTCGTCAATTCGATGTGGAATCGCAGCGGTCTGTGCTGAAGATCACCGCGACTACGCTGCTCCCGCTGGCCGAATATCCGCGCTCACGTGCACTTCTCCGGGAGCTTGCCGAAGCTGCCGAAGCGGCGGAGCTGGATCTTTCAAATCCTGGCGAGATTTTCCCCGGCTGGGAATTCCTGGTGCCAATGGTCCGACCGCGGCATAATGATTTGCTCTCACTTGCGCGCGAGGCGCTTGTGATTTTAGATGAGCCGCAGGCAATATCGTCGGCTGCCGACCGGCTGTGGCAGCGCCTGGACCATCCCGACCGCCCCGCGCCGATTGATCCCGCCAGCAACTTTGCCAACTGGAGCGAATTCGAGAAATCCCTTGAACATCGAACCATTATTCGCTTGCAAGAGCTGG
Source organism: Bryobacteraceae bacterium (assembly GCA_036269625.1). Lineage (GTDB taxonomy): Bacteria > Acidobacteriota > Terriglobia > Bryobacterales > Bryobacteraceae > Bog-105. The sequence goes on from DATBEF010000119.1 coordinate 4,177, forward strand.
ACTTGAGTCTGGATCTGGACCTGGATGGCCAAGGCGAGGCGAACCACATTCGGACGCGGCCTTCGCTCACTTTTCGGGGCAACATGCCGGTGGCCGTAGCTGAAGCTCGCAACCTGATTCAAGCGGGCAACCGCGTCGCGTTCTTTGCTTCATCCAATGGTGAACTGGAGCGGCTTGCAGACGTGCTGCAAGAGTATTCAGTGCCGTACCAACTTGGCCTCGAATCGGCTTCGGGCGCTCGACCGTCCTTAGCCGAGCGAACGTACTATGGCACGTTTGCGAGCGCATACCTGGTTCGAGGCTGCGTCCGGCGCGGCGCCATACTCCCTGAATCGCAATTGGCGATGCTCGGATCGGAGGATCTGTTTGAGACTTCCGACCTGATTGCGCGTCAACCTACGAAGTCGCAGTTGGCCGCGTTTGCCGCAGATGTGGCCGATCTGAAGGCGGGCGACTTTGTTGTTCATGCGACCCATGGGGTTGGACAGTTTCTCGGCATTCGCGAGATCGTGCAGGGCGATCAAAAAGGCGATTTCATGCTGCTTGAATACGCCGGCGAATCGAAGCTGTATGTCCCGCTGGCGCGCCTCGATCTGATTCAGAAGTATCGCGGAGCCGGCGAAGCAAAACCTCACCTGGATCGTTTGGGCGGCGTCAGTTGGGAGAAGACCAAATCACGCGTTAAGGCCAAGATGCGCGACATGGCCGACGAACTCCTGAAGCTTTATGCGCAACGGCGGATGACGCAAGGATTTGCATTTTCGCCAGACAGCAATTGGCAGCGCGAGTTTGAAGACGCATTCGAATACAGCATCACCAAAGACCAGTCCAGCGCGGTTCAGCAGATAAAGCGCGATATGGAAGGCGATCAACCAATGGACCGGTTGCTCTGCGGCGACGTGGGTTTCGGCAAGACGGAAGTAGCTATGCGCGCGGCCTTCAAAGCATTGGGCGATGGGAAACAGGTGGCCGTTCTTGCCCCAACCACGGTTCTCTCGTTCCAGCATTTTGAGACATTCAAACGCCGGTTCGCATCGTTCCCCGTGCGGATTGAACTGGTCAGCCGCTTCCGATCGCCGAAAGAGATCAAGGCCGTTATCGAAGACCTGAAGACCGGCCGTGTGGATATCCTGATCGGCACACATCGCCTGCTCTCAACGGACGTCGAGTTTCACGATCTCGGGCTTCTGGTTGTCGATGAGGAGCAGCGGTTCGGGGTGAAGCACAAAGAACGGCTGAAGCAACTGAAGCACAACGTGGATGTCCTGACCATGAGCGCGACACCCATCCCGCGCACTTTGCACATGTCCCTGTTGGGGTTGCGCGATATGTCGGTTATTGAGACGCCGCCCAAGGATCGGTTGGCCATCAACACGGTTGTCGCGCACTTTAATCCGGACCTGATTAAGACAGCCATCGAGCAGGAGATGGCTCGGCAGGGGCAGGTCTACTTTGTACACAACCGCGTGGACACCATCTTCATGCGGGCGGCATTCATAAAGGAGATGCTGCCGCAGTGCCGCGTGGGCGTGGGGCACGGCCAGATGGGTGAAGCGGAGCTTGAGAAAGTACTACTTAGCTTTATGCGGCACGAGCACGACGTGTTTGTCTGCACCACGATCGTCGAAAACGGGCTGGACATTCCTCTCGCGAATACCATCCTCATCGAAAACTCCGAACGCTATGGGTTAAGCGAACTCTACCAACTGCGCGGGCGCGTAGGGCGATCCAATCGCCGCGCGTACGCTTACCTGATGGTCCCCGTGGATACACAGTTGAGCGAGGTAGCGCGCAAGCGACTGGCGGCATTGAAGGAATTCAGCGATTTGGGCGCCGGGTTTAAGATTGCCGCGCTCGACCTGGAGCTACGCGGCGCCGGCAATTTGCTTGGGGGCGAACAGCACGGGCACATCGAAGCGGTGGGTTACGACACGTATATCGGCCTGCTGGAGGAAACGGTTCGAGAATTGAAGGGCGAAGAGGTTCCGCTGGAAATTCACGCTACGCTAAACCTCGGTTTGGATATCCGCATTCCGTCAACCTATATCGGCGATGAGGCTCAGCGGCTGCGGTCGTATAAGCGTATCGCCGACGTAAAAGATGAGGAACAAGCGGCGCGTACACGCGACGAGATGTCGGACCGCTACGGGCCAATCCCGGAAGAGGTTCGGAATCTGATCGACTTTTCGGCATTAAAGAGCCTTGCTGAGGCTACTGGCGTGGAGTCGATTGAGCGCCGGCATGGCGTTGCAAACATCAAATTCCATCAGCAGTCCAAAGTGGATCCCTACAAGCTGATGGCGCTGGTCCGCGATACGGCGGGAGCGCAATTCACGCCCGCTGGCGTTCTGAAACTACCCCTGAGCGCAAATCTGAGTCCTGCCGAGCTGCTTGCCAGTCTGCGAGCTAGCCTGCTGGAACTTGCGATCCCGAAATCCGTTCCCATCGGAAAGGCATGAGGGCGGAATCGTCTTCGTATACTCCTACGAATTTTTGCTGTCATAATGTAGGTTTATGAAAGTCTGGTACGTCATCGCCACTTTGGCACTCGCGGGCATGTGTGTCGCCTCAGATGTTCCCGCTCCTGCTTCAGCTCCAATCGTGGTGGATGAGATTGTCGCCAAGGTGAACGGCGACATCGTGAGCCGCGACGAGTTAGATCGCACCGCACGCGATATTGCGAACGAACTGCGCGCCCAAGGTGATACGGGGCTCAAGCTCAATCAGGATCTCCAGGCGCACGAGAGAGATATTCTCCGGGACCGGATTGACGAACTGCTGCTCGTGCAGCGCGGAAAGGAACTCGACATCAAGGTCGATTCCGAAGTGACCAAGTACATGGCCGGCATCCAGCGCGAGCAGGCGGCCAAGAATCCGACTTTGGGCTTGACGGATCCAGAGAAGTTCCACGAGTGGATTCGGCAGCAAGCCAATATGTCTTGGGAAGATTTTCAGGCCGAGACCAAAAACAACTTCTTGAAACGCGCCGTTATTGGCGAGGAAGTTTCGCGAAAGATCACGATCACCGATAAAGAGATCGAAGACTATTACAACGCGCATCAGAAGGATTTCATCCGCGATGAAAAGGCTTGCCTGAGCGAAATTCTGATTTCCACGGCCGGCAAAACCGGTGCGGCGCTAGATGCCGCTAAGAAGAAAGCCGATGATCTCGCATCGCGGGCGAGCAAGGGCGAGCGCTTTACCGATTTGGCGCGCGACAACTCCGATTCGTTGACAGCAAAGCAGGGCGGCGAGCTTGGCTGTTACAAGAAGGGCGAGTTGGACTCGAAATATGAAGCGGAATTTTGGAATTTACCGCGAGGCGGCGTCACGAAAGCGTTCCTGATCCCGACTGGGTACGAAATCTTCAAAGTCGACGACCACACCAAACAGGGTTTGGCTCCGCTCGCGGATGTGAAGGCCGAGATTCAGGACACTTTGTATGGGCCCAAGATGGAGCCAATGGTCCGCGCGTATCTGACAGGACTGCGGAAGACCGCGTTTTTGCAGATTAAGGCGGATTACCAGGACACCGGCGCTGCTCCGGGGCAGGATACTGCATGGCAGGATCCGGCGGTCTTGAAGCCCGAAACGGTTAAGAAGGCTGAGATTCTCGCGAAGGTTCGGTACAAGCGGCTGTTCGGGCTTATCCCGATTCCCGGTACCGAGGTTGGCGTCAACGGAAAGAGCACCTCGCGCTAATTGAGCGTGGTTAGATCGGCATTTATGAAAGAACTGTACGTTGGCACGCTCGTTGCGAACGAGGTGGCCACTGCCCAGTTCCTTGTTCTGAGCAAGGATATCCGGCAAAAGAAGACAGGTGAACCATATCTTTCGCTTCACCTTGCGGACCGCACCGGCGAGATTGAAGCCAAGATGTGGGACAACGTCGCGGAAGTAATGGAGACGTTCGATCGGGACGACTTCGTTAAGGTGAAGGGGATTGTTCAGATCTATCAGAACCGATCGCAGTTTACGATCCACAAAATCCGGCGGCTGCAAGACCACGAAGTAGATCCGGCCGACTATTTTCCGTGCTCCGAACGCGATCCGGAAGATATGTTCCGCGAGTTGCGATCGATTATCGCCGGGATCTCCGAGCCGCATCTGCGCGCGCTGCTGAACTCATTTTTTGACGATCCGGAATTAGCGTCTCTCTACAAGCGCGCTCCGGCGGCCAAGAGCATTCATCATGCGTATCGGGGAGGGCTGATCGAGCACGTACTATCTCTTTGCGGGCTTTGCCGACTTTGCGCGGCGCACTACCCGCATGTTGATCTCGATCTCTTATTTACCGGCGCTATCCTGCACGATATCGGCAAAGTGGAAGAGCTGACTTATAGCCGGAGCTTTGGCTACAGCGCCGAAGGGCAGTTACTGGGTCACATCGTAATCGGCCTCCGCATGCTGGCGCGGAAGATTGATACGTTGCCTTCGTTCCCGCCGCGGCTGCGAGTGCTATTGGAACATATGTTGATCAGCCACCATGGCGAGTTGGAATTCGGTTCGCCGAAAGTGCCGATCTTCCCCGAGGCGCTCCTGCTTCATCACCTGGACAATCTGGATTCGAAGATGGAGACCATGCGGGCCGCGGTTTGCCGGGATCAGCATCAGGTGACGGAGTTCACTGGCTGGATTGCTCCGCTTGAGCGCGTAGTATTGAGAAAGGCGCAGTACCTGACGGGACCGGCTGCGCCAGGACCGACCGAGCCGGCGGTGAGCGAGTTGGCATCGAACGGGCAAGAACCAGTCGTCCCAAGGCCGGAAACGGCTGAAAAGGCTATGGAAAACGTTCCGGTTACGGCGCCGAACACGCAACCTGCCGCGCGAATTCCGCAGGTGCAGTTGCCGCTTCCGGTAGAGAAACATGCAGCGCCGGCGCCGCCAGTTCATGAGCGCAAACCACCTCCAAACACATTGTTCGGCGAGAAACTGCAAGCAGTTCTTCGAAAGTAAGGCGGCCCGGTTCGCAGTGGTACGATTGTGAATTGTCAGGCTCCGGGCTTCGTGCAATGGGCGGCTGTGAACCCCGCCAGGTCCGGAAGGAAGCAACGGTAGCGGTTTAGCTCGTGTGCCGCGGATCACCCGGGGTCTGGCAAGAACCTCCTCCCCTATAGTTGTACCTATTAGCGATTAGCAATCCATGTATCAAGTCATTGCGAGGAAGTATCGTCCGCAGACGTTCAGCGAGCTCATCGGCCAGGAACACGTCCAGAAGACGTTAGTCAACGCGATTGAGAACCGCCGGCTGGCGCACGGATATATTTTCGCCGGTCAGCGCGGGACGGGCAAGACGACGGTGGCGCGGATTCTGGCGCGATGCCTGAACTGCATCCATGGCCCGACGCCCACGCCGTGCGGCGTCTGTTCCAGTTGTGTTGAAATCGCCGCGGGCAACTCCGTGGACGTGATCGAAATCGACGCGGCTTCCAATCGCGGCATCAACGAAATGCGCGAGGTACGCGAGAATGTGCGCTACCGGCCCGCGCGAGACCGCTATAAAGTATTCATTGTTGACGAAGCTCACCAGATCACGAAAGAAGCGTTCAACGCGCTTCTGAAAACGCTGGAGGAGCCGCCCGAGTGGGTGGTTTTCATCCTGTGCACCACGGAAGCGAATGAGATTCCGAACACGATTGCTTCGCGTTGCCAGCAGTTCACTTTCCGCTCTGTCGATTTTGCGGAACTCATAACCCGGATGAAGTACATCATCGCGCAGGAAGGCATTGAGGCCGACGAAGACGTTCTCGCGGTTATTGCCCAAGCTGGGGAAGGCAGCGTGCGCGATTCACTTTCAGCGCTCGATCAGGCGATTGCGTGTTGTGGCAATACTTTGAAGGCCGAGGATATTCGTTCGCTGCTCGGCATGTTCGGCATGGATTCGTTGAGCGCCGTCGCGGCGGCCGTTCTGGCCAAAGATGGCGGCAAAATGCTCGAGATTGTGCAGGATTTAGAGCACAATGGCAAGAGCCTGCAACACTTCTGTCGAGAGCTGGCGCGATATTGGCGCAACCTGCTGGTGGCGAAGATTGCCGGGAAACCAACGCGGCTCATTACGGCTACGGATCGCGAACAGACGCAGTTCCTCGAAAGCGCGAGTCAGTTCAGCGAGGAAGACCTGACCCGTTATTTGAACCTGACGTTAGAGCTGTACAAGACAATGCAGTCTTCGTTACAACCGCGAATGCATCTGGAATTGGGCCTGGTGAAACTGGTCCATGCCAGCCGGCTGCAGTCGATTGAAGAAGCGCTGGCGCAGGTTTCGACGAGTTCTAAATCGACGCCGCCGTTAGCAGCAACTTCAAAGGCTGGGGCGCCGAGACCGGCAAATTTTCAGACGCGGCCAGCCAAGCCTTCGGCCGATGGGGATCTGCCTGCTGCCCCAGCGGTCGCGCTAGTCCCGCCAGCACCCGAATCCATTGCAGTGTCGAGCGGACCGCCGGAGCGTAGCGGCGATCTGAAACAGGATCTCTACCAGGCTTTAGTCGCGGCGAAGATGAATTTCACAGCGGACGCCATTCAGAATTCCGAAGTTCGCCTGGAAGCTAGCGATCTGATCGTGAAAGCACCGAAGATGATGACCCTTGCGCTGAAGGACACGGCTTTGCAGCGCATCGCTTCGCAGATAGCGGGCAAGCCAGTGCGGCTACGGATCGAGGTGGACGATACCCGGCAAGCGGTAGCGACAGCAGGCGCCTCAACCGGTGAGTCGTCCGATACTGGACTTCGCGACCGTGCGCTGTCCCACCCTGGCGTTAAGCGTTTCCAAGAGTTGTTTCCTGGTGCGCAGGTTCGCACTGTGCGAAATTTGAACGAGTAGGTTACGCACACATGAAAATGCCCGGAAACATGCAGTCGATGATGAAGCAGGCCCAGCAGATGCAGGCCAAGATGCAGGAGCAGGTTGCGGCGATTCGCGTCGAGGCTTCCGCGGGCGGCGGCATGGTCAGCGTCAAAATGGATGGCCACAAGAACGTGCTCTCGGTGAAGATCGATCCTGAAGTGGCCGGAGATGTAGAGATGTTGCAGGATATGGTTATGGCCGCTTTCAACGAAGCCGCCAAGAAAGTCGATGACGAGGCCCAAGCGAAGATGGGCGGCATGCTCGGCGGTTTAGGATTACCGCCGGGGATGTTTTAATCGTTCGGGATGCCCGATTTCGCCGAGCCGCTCGCGCGGCTGATACAAGAATGCAAGCGTCTGCCCGGCATCGGTCAGAAATCGGCCCAGAGGATCGCTTTCCACCTGTTGCGCTCACCCCGCGAGGACGCAGAAAAGCTTGCTCAGGCTCTACTCGACATCAAGGACAAGCTGGGCATCTGCGTTCAATGCAATAACATCAGCGATGGTGAGCTATGCCTCTACTGTAGTGATCCTCATCGGGAGCAATCGCAGATCTGCGTGGTGGAAGAGCCGCACAACATTCTGCCGATTGAGACTACGCGCACCTTTCATGGCCTTTATCATGTCCTGCACGGCGCGATTTCTCCGCTGCGCGGGATTGGTCCGGAGCAGTTGAAGATCAAGGGTCTGGTGGACCGCGTACACACTCATGAGACTCAGGAAATCATCCTAGCCACAAATCCGACAGTTGAAGGCGAAGCGACCGCGGTCTACCTCTCGCGCCTGCTGAAGCCGCTCGGCCCGCGTGTTACGCGGATTGCAATGGGCATTCCGGTTGGAAGCGATCTGGAATTCGCGGATGAAGTTACGATGTCGAGATCACTCGAAAACCGGCGCGATATGTAAGGGCGTTTGCGGCGCGAATTACAGATAAAATCTCGGGTTATCAAACACGAGAAACGCGAACAGGATCGGTATGTAAATTACCGACGCAAGCAGCAGTGTGCGTGCCCGCTGAACGCTGCGCTCCCGGGATAGGCGCACGCCGAAATACAAGAACACCAAATCCAGAACGAATGCGGCAACGAAGTACACCTTCCCGGTCATATGGAGGAACGTAGGCGCCAAGGTAACCGGAAGCAGGAGCAAGAGCGCCGCAAGAATTTCCACCGCTAGACCACTTCCGTGTGGACGCACGACAGCCAGCATTTTGATGCCAGCTCGTTTATAGTCTTCGCGATAGATCCAAGCGATTGCGTGGAAATGCGGGAACTGCCAGAGGAAGAGAATGCCGAAGAGTACCCAGGCGTCGATGGTGAGATGTCCCCTGGCGGCAGCAAAGCCAATAAGAGGCGGGATCGCGCCTGGGAGTGCTCCAACCGTAGTGCAGATCGGGTCAAGACGCTTTAGCGGCGTGTACGCAAACAAATAGCCGACTGAAGTCACCAGGCCTAGCAATGCGGCAAGCGAATTTGTGAAAACCCCGAGGTCAAGAAGGCCGATGGTGGACAGAGCCAAGCCAAATAGAAGAGCGTGATTTGCCGAGACGGTCCCGGAGGGAATGGGCCGTGTGCGCGTGCGATTCATCTGCGCGTCGAGGTCCCTCTCATACCACTGATTCAGGGTTGCAGAACCGCTTGCCATCAAAGCTGTACCAAGTAGGACATGCAACAGCGTGAGAAGATTAAAGCCGGACGAAGTGCCGTAGCAGTAACCTACGGCTGTAGAGATCACGATGAGAAGCGTAATCCGGGGCTTTGTTAACTGAATGAAGTCCTTGACGGTGTGAGTTTCGATAATCGCTGCATCGCGGCCCGCAAGCCACTCTGGAGCGGCCTGCTGTCCTTCACTCGCTGAATCTTGCACTTGGACTCCCTTTTGCCATGGTAGCAGCCGGTCTGACGAGAGCACTTTTCTGTTCGCTAATGGAGCGGGAGCGTTAAGGTTGCCTCGCAGCCGACGCCGTCCTGTACGTTTTTGAGAGACAGTGAGCCGTTGTGGGCCTCTGCAATCTGCCGGCTTAACACGAGACCTATGCCGGTTCCGCCGCGCTTGGTAGTGAAGAATGGCACAAAGAGATTTTTGGTATTCGAAAGCCCGGGTCCCTCGTCGCGCACGATGAGCTCAACCGCTTGCGCCGTACGCTCCGAACGCAGGAACACGCGCCCAGCGGTTTCGACCGAAGCATCCGCGGCGTTGCGAACCAGATTGATCAGAACTTGCTCCAATTGGTCGACGTCACCCTGGATGGTTAAAGCGGGCCCGTCTTCAAGTATCACCGGCACTCGCCGTTCCAGGCCCGCGGCGCGGCGCAGCAGAGCGTTAACTTCGACAACGCCTATTTTGGGCGGGGGAAGCTTTGCAAGCTGCGCATAGGCGCTTAGAAAGCGGCTGAGCGATTCGGATCTGGTTTCGATCACCTGCAATCCTCTGGACATATCGCTAAGCCAATCCTCCGGCGGCGGATCAGCGCGTAACAAAACATCAAGGCTGCGTGCGATCGACTTGATGGGGGTGAGCGAATTGTTCAGCTCATGGCCCAAGACTCGGACCAGCCGCTGCCAGGCCTGCAACTCCTCTTCGCGAAGAGGCCGGGTGAGATCCGTAAAAACCAGGAGTTGGTGTGGCACGCCGCCCTCACGAAATTGGCTGCGCCGGATGCCCCACCGTCCTACGGCGCCCGGGAAACTTCGCTGAATAATCTGTTCGGGCTCGCCGACCAGGTATTCCGCCAGATTCAGCGAGATGGCATCACGCGCTAGCAGCCGTTCCGCGGGTTGCGCGAGCAACCGCTCTCCAGCCCGGTTCACGAGACGTAAAGATTGCTGCGGGTCGAAAGCGAAAACGGCTACTTCGATCTCGCTCATTACCTTGCGAAGCAGCGCCGTCGCCTCCAAGGCGCCCAGCCTCTGCGCCCTTAGTGTCGCGGCCATCGCGTTGACCTGCAGCATCACTTCGCCCATGGGTTCATCGGGATTTCGAACCCGGCCCCGGATCGAGTAGTCACCCTCTCGCATCGCTTCCAACAGATTCGCCAGTGTCCGGAGCGGATTAGCAACCCGGTCTCTGGTCGAGAAGCTGAAGCCAAGCCAGAGGGCGATGACAAGTCCATCAATGGTCAACTGCTCCCGGGCCTGGTAACCTGCGACGGCCAACAGCACAATACAAGCGATTACGCCCGGCAAGCCGGCCGCGAGCGCCAGTAACAGCACGCGGCCATCGTGACTGACTCTTCGCTTCATTGGGAAGATGCGCTTCTACAACCCGAAGCGCTGCAAACGGCGATACAGAGCGCTACGGCTCAAACCCAACGCACTCGCCGCGTGGCTTACGTTTCCGGCATAACGAGCTAGCGCCTTTTTGATAAGAAACTCTTCAACTTCTTCGAGGCTCATCTCTTCGAGGCGCGGCGAACCAGCGCCTCCGGCACGCAGGGCAAGGTCAATGGATCTTATTGTGTTGCCCTGGGCCATGAGGACGGCCCTTTCGATCACATGATTTAATTCGCGAACATTGCCCTGCCAACGGTGATCAAGCAGAGCTTGAAGTGCATTCTGATCGAACCCAGCGAGAGGCTTTCGATAGCGTTGGGCATGAACACTCAGGAAATGGCCTGCAAGGGCTGCAATATCTTCCCGGCGCTCGCGCAAGGGCGGGATATGGATCTCGATGGTGTTCAGACGGAACAGAAGATCCTGGCGAAAGCGCGCGTTTTGGACCTCATCGGTCAAATTGGCGTTGGTTGCCGAGATCACGCGTACGTCCACCCGCTTGGTCTTGGACGATCCGACACGTTCCATTTCGCCGATTTCAAGTACACGAAGAAGTTTTGCCTGCAAGTTTATGGGAACATTGGCGATCTCGTCCAGAAAGAGCGTGCCGGTATCGGCCAGCTCAAAACGCCCCACACGATCCATCTTGGCGTCAGTGAAGGCGCCTTTGACATGGCCGAATAGCTCGCTTTCAAAGACGCCCTCTGAAAGGCCGCCCGCGTTCACTGTCACCATAGGCTTACTGGACCGGCTGGAGATTGCGTGCAGTGTGCGCGCCACCACTTCTTTGCCGGATCCCGGTTCGCCCGTGATCAGAACGTTAGCATCCGAAGGACCTACGCGCGAAATTAACTCCAGCACCGGACGCATTGCGGGCGCTTCGGCGATCATGTTGGGCAGATTCTCGCCGCGAAGATACTGATTTTCGGCTTCCAGGCGCTGGCCGCGGCGAATGGCCTGACTGAGTTCCAGTTGGGTACGGACAATGACGGCCAGACGCTCGTTCTCCCAAGGCTTTTGGATGAAATCGCGCGCGCCGCGGCGCATCGCTTCGACCGCCAGGTCTACGCTGCCCCAGGCAGTCATTACAATCACCGGAAGCAGCGGGTCCATGCCCTGCATTTTGGCCAGCAGGTCGAGACCTTCCTGGCCGGAGGTTGTGTCGCGGGAGTAATTCAAGTCGACAATCGCGGCGTCGTAGTCGCGATTCTCGATGGCCTGGATCACCTGGCGCGGCGATTCCACCAGTTCGATCTTGTATCCCTCGCCTTTTAAAAGCAGACGCAACGCTTCGAGCACATCCGGCTGATCGTCCGCGATCAGGATGCGCATCTGCGAAGGGACAATTTTCATGATGGGCTTATTGCGATCCGCCAGCCGCCGAACCGGAACTGCGTAGGGACACCGACTGGGTGGACACGCGTTCGGCAGCGATAGCGAGCAACGTCTTGGAAGCGGGCAGTTTTGGCTCCAGCGCCTCCGGGGCCTGGCTCAGATACTTACGCAAATACGCCTCGGCGCGCTCGGGGCTGCGCTTATGATCCAGCAAAACCTTGGCCGCGAAGTAGGAAGGGCTTAGGTCGTCCGGCACCATTTTGCCGACCTCGCCGAGTAGAGTATCGAGCTCACTGTAACGCCCCTGAGCCGCATAGAGCTTTGCCAGCGTGCTATAGGCTGCAGCGCGGTCAGGATGCTCTCGCAGGGCGTCCTTTGCAATCCGCTCTGCCTCGGCCCATTTGGCGGGGTTGTCCCCGGCCGCATAAAAATCGGCTAAGAGGATGCGCGCCCGGTAGAAAGCGGGGTTGACGTCGGCTGCTGCCTGAAGCGCTTTCTCAGTACGAACCTCGTCTTCGTTTTGGAAGAGGCGCGCCTCCATCAGATTGCCCCAAAGCGGGCTAATCGACTTTAGGCGCTCCATCACGGCCAAGGATTTTTGGCGGCTTCCGCCGATCACGGCAGGAGCTTGCCACTCAAAAACCGCCTGGACCAGCATGGCGTCGATGTTCTTCGGATCGATCGCGAAAGCCGCTTCCATCTCACGCCGCATCTTATGGACCAGCACCACCTGTTTCAACACAGTGGCGTGCTCGGCGGCAGTCGCGTAGACGGTGGCAAGCTGAGCGTGGTAATCGGCATTTCCCTTATTCAGTTCCACAGCTTTTTCAGCAGCACGCGCAGCATCCTCCATCTCGTCGAATGCGAGCGCGACGCGCGACAGGTCATAGTAAGCTGAGGCATCGTCCGGGTTAGCCGTGAGCCTCGCTTCTACAGCAATTTTGGCCCTCTTCCAGTGGGCCCCTTCGATCAGTTGCTCGGTGTCTCCACCGGCGCACAACGCACCGGGAAGAGCCACAATGCTCAAAAACACACAGGCCACGGCTAAGCGCGGCAAATAGGATTGCATGGGGGTTCACTTCATTGTAACGAACCTGGACAATAGGAGCCTCACTTGGCGATCCAGCCGTCCTCTATCTGAATGACACGGTTGCCGTATTCGGCATTCCTCTCGTTGTGGGTCACCTGTATGATGGTCGTCCCTTCATCGTTGAGCTTTTTGAAAAGCTCCATAATCTCCTTACCCTGGCTTGAGTGCAGATTGCCGGTGGGCTCGTCGGCGAGGATCAGTTTGGGATTGGCGATCATGGCCCGGGCGATGGCCACCAACTGCTGCTGGCCGCCCGACAACTGATTGGGATATAGGTCCTTTTTACCAACCATGCGAAAGCGGTCCAATGCATCGCAAACGATGCTCTCGCGCTCCGCTTTTCGGACGTTCCGGTAGGAGAGGGGGATGTCCAGGTTCTCGTAAACCGTCAGCGAATCGAGCAAATGGTAGCTCTGAAAAACGAAGCCAATGAATTTTTTATAGATTTCCGATCGGTCTTTCTTGCTTAGCTTGTGGATGGGGTGATCGAGGAACCAGTATTCGCCGGTCCAGGCGCTGTCGTGCATACCGAGAAGGTGGAGCAAGGTGGACTTCCCCGCCCCGGAGGGGCCCATTATGGAGATGAACTCGCCTTCCTTGACCTCAACGTTCACCCGGCGGAGTACGAAGGTTTTCGTCGGTCCATGTTCAAAATACTTTTCGATGTTTCGCAAAGAAATCATGTCTGAGTTAGTCTACTCATAGCGTAAAGCGGAGACCGGATCGATGCGCAGCGCGCGGATTCCGGGAACGATGGCGGCCAGAGTCGCGGTCACAATCATGAGCCCGGCGCCGAAGGCATAGGCCGATGTATCTCCAGGCCTCACGCCGTATAGCATTGATTGCAAGAATTCGGTCGACCAGAGCGCCCCTAGAATGCCGAGCGCCGCTCCACTGGCCGCGACCACGAGACACTCCTGAACCACTATCCAAAGGACCTTACCGCTGGCTGCGCCAAGTGCGACCCTAATTCCGATCTCCGGACGCCGCTGCTCCACAGAGAAAGCCAGGACCGCATACAACCCGATCGCCGCGAGCGCCAGAGCAATTCCAGAGAAGGCAGCCAACAATCCTAGAACGAACCTGCGGGTGCCCATAGAACCTTCGATGTACTCGGTCAAAGGCTTGATGCTGCTTAATGGGACTTGTGGATCGAGCCCGCGTAGAACAGAGCGAAGAAGGACGCCAGCATTTCCGCCGGCAGCGGAGGAGCGCAGCACAACGCCGGTGACACTCATGCCGTATTGAGGGTAATTGAGGAAGATGTCGAACTCCGGCTTGTCATCCAGGCTATTTGTCTTCATATCCGCAACCACACCGACTATGGTGGTCCAGCCTGAATCTCCCGGCCCGCCCTTAAATCGTTTGCCGATGGGACTCTCATGCGGGAACAGAGTTTGGGCGAAGTACTTGTTGATGAGAGCAACCTGCGGAGCCTTCTCGTCATCGCGATCGCTCACATTCCGGCCTTCGAGAATGGGTACACGCAGAGCGGGAAAGGTACCCGGACTTATGCCGAACTGCTCGGCATGGTATCCCTGGTCGTGCGCTCGCATGGGGTGACCTTCAAATTGAAGATCGCCGCCCGAAGTGTTGCCGCTGAAGGGGATATTCGTGATCAAGCCGACGGAGTCGATCTCAGGACGGCCATTCAGATTCGATAGCAGCGACCGCCAGAATTGGTTGATCTTTTCGTGTGTGTAGCGGGTCTCGGGCAAAGTGATGGTGGCGGTTGTGACATGCCGAGGGTCCAGACCCGGATCGACCGCAAGCAGATTGGAGAAGCTCTCAATCAGTAGCCCTGCGCCGATCAGAAGCGTGACGGAGAGGGCGATTTCACAACTAACCAGAACGTGCCGCAGGCGCCGCGTGCCCCGGCTGACGCTACTCTTCGCTCCGTCTTTGAGTTGAGCGTTGGTATCAACGCCGCTGGACCGCCAAGCGGGTATCAAGCCGCTGAGAAGGGCCGCGAGACAAGTGATGCCGAGGCAAAACACGAGAACCGGAAGATTCAGATGCGGCGACAAGGCAGCGGGCAGATCGTAAGGCGAGTAGTGTTTGATTAGCTGCAGCCCGGCACGCGCCAGCGCTACCCCCAGCGCACCACCACAGACTGCAAAGAGCAAACTCTCCGTAAGCAGCAGCCGGATGATGCGGCCCCGAGTGGCGCCCAGCGAGATGCGCACCGCCAGTTCGCGCGTTCTCGCGGTGGAACGCGCGAGCATCAATCCCGCCAAATTGGAGCAGGCGATAAGCAAGAGCAGGAGCACCGCGCCCATCCATATGTACAGAGCCGGCCGTACCTGCCGCACCAGGAAGGACTGCAGTGGAAAAAGCACCGCGTAGTGGTCGCGGGAAGAGGGGTGCGCGCGCCCTATGTTCACGGCGATGGTATGCAATTCGGCACGGACCTGGCCAAAGCTGGCGTCCGGCTTCATGCGGCCAAGAAGGCTCAACCAATGGTTGCCATATTGTTGGGTAACGTCATAATTCTTGGCGAGTACGCCCTCGACATATTCCGGGACGAGCAATCTGGGGCTAACCCAGACCTGCACGTTTTGGGGATAGGAATCGAGCGCCCGCAGCACGCCGATAATGCGAAAGGCGTTGCCGTTTAGGATTATCGTGCGGCCAAGAACGTTAGGATCCGCCCCCAGATCAGATCGCCAGAAACCGTCGCTTACAACGGCGGTACGCCTATCGGCGCCGGGCGCGTCGAGCGTTGGCGTTATCAAGCGGCCCAACTCGGAGTGCGCTCCAAGCACAGCGAAGAAATTGGTTGTGACGGCTGCGGCGCGCAATTGAACAGCTGAGGGTCCGCCCGTCCAAGTGACGCTTTGAATGGTGAAAGCGGAGAGATCGCTCAGGGTTTTGGTTTGGAAGCGGTAATCCAGATACTCGCCCGGGGAAACAGACGCCATCTCGCAGCAACTCTGGTGGTCGCGTATTAACAGGAGCTGGCTCGAGTCCCGGAAGGGAAGACCATGCAGCAGAGCGGACTCGATGACGCTGAAAATCGCCGTGTTCGCGCCAATGCCTAGCGCCAATGAGAAGACAGCGACAACGGCGAAGAGCGGTTTACCTCGCAAGGTTCGCCAAGCAAACCGAAGGTCGTTAAAGAAGATCGACATGAGATGTCTGCGCTGCGGAAACAGCGACGGTGGAACAGCAATCCGCTAATAGCGGTGGAAGTGCAAGGCAGGGTGAGGCGTGTGAACGACCATCCGCACGACCTGCTCCGGGGCGTGTACCTGCCCGGAGGCGATCGCCTGCGCCAGACCCGACTGTCCCAAGCAGTTCCAAACCCCAGCCAGGATCACGACTATCGCGGTCGCAATTAGGTCTACATTCCGGCGGATCATATGGGAACCTCCATGTTTTCCTCCACCACGCGGCCATCGAACAGATGGATAGATCGATCCGAATATCGGGCATAGCGCGGATCGTGCGTGACCATGCAGATCGTGGCGCCGCCACGGTGTAGTTCGCGCAGCAGGTCCATCACCTGTTCGCCATTTTGGGAATCGAGATTTCCGGTGGGCTCGTCAGCAAGCAGGATGGAGGGGTCACCTGCTAACGCGCGAGCAACAGCGACGCGCTGTTGTTGGCCGCCAGAAAGCTGTGAAGGGTAGTGCTTGACGCGATGGGACATGCCAACGCGCTCCAAAGCTTCGTGGACCTTCTTCTTGCGCTCGCTCGACCCCATTCCTCGATAGGTGAGCGGCAATTCCACGTTTTCGTACACATTAAGATCGCCGATCAGGTTGAAAGCCTGGAAAATGAAGCCAATCTCGCGATTGCGGATGCGCGCCCGCTCGGAAAGCTTCAAACTCTGGACAGGCTTACTGTTCAGAATGTAACTGCCGGCGCTGGGCGAATCGAGTAGACCCAAGATGGCCAGCAGCGTGGATTTTCCACATCCCGAAGGTCCCGAAATGGAAACATACTCGCCCCGCTGGATATCCATGTGGATGCCCGCCAGAGCGTGAGTTTCCACCTCGTCGGTGACGAATACCTTGGTCACGCCTTCCAGATGAATCAATGGTTCGGTTGCACTCATTCCTGATTGGATCTCCTCGTCCGTTATTAAAGCTGACTACGTGACCTGCATCCCTCGCGTTCCCTTAATTCAGCCGAATTCTTGGTTGTGAATCCCACTGCGACATATCTGAAAGGATCACCTGGTCACCCAACTTCAAACCATCCAGCACTTCGATAGTGTTAACCGAGGTGCGGCCCAGCTTCACATTGTCTCGTGTTGCGCCCTTGTCGTCCGGATCTAATTTAAACAGACCGATGGTGGTATCCGGCTGGCCCGAAACCGGACGGCCTACGTACAAAATGTCGCTCAGGCGTTCAACTTCAATGGTGCCGTCTACGCTGAGTTCAGGCCGCGCGCCCTCCGGCAGCGGTCCCTCCAAGCCGACATCCACGGTGACGGTTCCGTTTTGCGCCGCTGGATCGATGCGAATGACGCGACCGGGAATCAGGCCATTACGTGTGTCGATACTAGCTTCCATTCCGATACGAACATCCTTCATCTGCGTTTCGGGGATCTTTAACTCGGCCTTCAGCTTGTTCGGATCGGCTACCTTGGCCAGGATAGTGCCGGCCGTGACTCGCTGCCCGACCTCGACATCCACCTCCTGCAACATGCCGTCGATCCCGGCGCGGATGGTCAGGTTATCGACTTGTTTCCGCTTCACCTCGTAGGCAGCGCGGGAGCGCTCCAAGACGACATTCTGCTGGTCGATTTGCGCTCTAGTCGCGTCATCGGCGATTCCGAGGCGCTGCTTCTGCAAGGCTAGCCGTTTGGCCAGCTGGTCGGCGGTGCCCACGGACAACTTAGATTCCAAGTCGCTCTTTAGGTTAAGACGAGTCAGCTCCAGATCGCGATCTGCGGTCAATTTGGCGGTCGTGTAATCGGATTCCAGCGCCGCAAGCTGAGCCTGCTGATCCAATTTGCTGCTTTCCAGACTCACCTTGAGATTTGCCAGATTCGCTTCGTCCTGCTTAACCTGCCAGGCTGCATTTTCAGCATCCAGTTCAATATCCGGATTAGTCAGGACCATGAGGACATCGTTAGCCTTCACCGGATCGATCCCGGCGCGGCGCACAATTTTTTCTACGCGGCAATCGACCGCGGCTGGAATCCAATAGATTTCCTGAGGTGTCAGCCGGCCCAAACCACGGCGCTGTATTTCCATTGGGCCCCGTTTGACGGTGTCGATCCAGACGCTGCCACGATCCACTGAAGGAGCGGCCGGCTTCAGGCGCGCCAAAGCAAACGTGATTCCGCCCAAAGCCGCCAGGCCAACCGCCACAGTGACGATTCGCCGGATCATGCGCCTGCGCCCAACTTCTTTTCCGCGAGGAATATCCATGCCCACGGCTCACTCTAGTGCATGTTGCCATCCACAAAAAAGAAAGTTTGTAACCTTTCTGGAATCAATGCTATCGGGACAGGCTCCTGCTAATTGCCGAACGGGTAACTGTTCGATTCTGGGAATCGACGTTCTTCGCGCGGGACAGAGGCCTGAAGCCCGGATTTCTCACAATCCAGTGTCGGGCAGGAGCGGCGGCACGGAAGAGACAGTCTCCGCGACGACGGGCTACGAGCCCGCTATAGAGCGCCGCTCTGCCCCACAATTATTGTTTGGTGGTTGAAAGTAGCTCAACTGCCTTGGCCATCGCCGGATCTTTCCCGGCAGCTACATCGGCGTCGGAAAACACCGGGAGTTCAATGTCTGGAGGAATCCCCGATACATCGAAGACACGCCCATCGGGCATTCGATACATAGCATTGGGCAGTCCGAAGGTCCATCCGTTCGGTAAGTGCCGATCCAGAATATCGCAGAATACACCTTGGGTGTTCTCGCCAATGCGCGTGACAGGGGGCTTGCGCGAGATCAGAGCCTCGCTAAACGTCTCTGCGGCGCTCATCGTGATTGGTCCGATGAGCTCTACCACGGCACCGTGAAAACCGGGTCGTGAGCTCGGCTGCACAATAATTGGTTCGCCCGCAGTCCACTGCTCCGGTTCAAGCGGACTTGATCTTGCCTGGACGATGTATGCAACGTATTCTTTACTTGCCAAACGGCGTGCGATCGCGAGCCCGAGCTCGTCGGAGCCACCGAAAGAGAGGCGCATGTCGATCACCAGGCCCTTTAATCTTGAATCGGAGAAAATGGCATCCAATGCCGACTCCAAGGCCTTCAAATCGCTGTGTTTGGAGTAGCCGCCGAAAGACAGGATTCTGAGATATCCGACGGTGTCGTTGATATGCCCGAACTGAAGATGGCGTCTGCAGAACATCCGGGGAGGGCGCCGCAGGTAGTCCCGATTCGTGATCGCAAACAGCTTCCATCGCCCTCGGTCCGCAAATTCACCGTGGCTATTCTGAATTATGCGATTTGTTCCGGCTCTCCAAAAAGTTTTCGTCGAGCGTTTGAGAGCCGGCACAGCAATGTAGGTGTGGATGTCGCCCAAAGGCCGGATCATCGCCTGAAAGATTTCGAACAGCTGCGTGGGCGTGGTTTCAGCCGTTACTTTCGGGCGATATTCGGCAACCACGCTGTTCCAATCCACATGCCGGCGATCAAACGATATGTAATTTTCAGACCAGGTCCGCGCGAATACTTCGAAATTGGCGGATGGGGTATTCTCCGCCGGGTGATCGCAGACCGCCGGCATCTTGGCGATTCGGTCGATGGAAATATCCGGAACCGAGTCCTCTGGATGCAAAATTCCGTGGTCGCCAGCCCCCTTTGCGCTCAATCGGAAGAACAGTGTACCTTCATCTTTTGATTTGAAAGCTGCATCCCATCCCGCGGAGGCACGCGGGTCTTGACGCGCTGTTAATCCTTGCACGCAAGTTGTAGTCGTTAGCTCGAACGCGGCCAGAGCCGGTCCTTTTATCAGAAATACGTAGCCGTAGCCCTTGGTCTGCCAAATCCCGTCAATTGGCCGCGGCGCCGCCCCAAACAACGGAAATAAGACAGTACCGAATATCATCAAAAACTGAGCGAGACGTGGCACTCAACCGCCCGACTGTCCTTCGTCTTCCAAACGAGGAGGGATGGCGTGTTCCTTGGTTTGTCCCCTAATCTGGTCGATCAACCGAGCACTGTCGTTCGGGTCTAGTGGCTGGGAAGGAACATCGGCGTCGCCTCGGATTGTGGCCGGCTCGGCGGTGAGTTCGGCTTTATCGTCTTCGGCATTCCCCTTGGTATCCATGACTCTAGTGTGCGCTACGGCCGCGCCACAGTTTACTAAGCGCGACCGCTTCTAAGAAACTCGCGCAAAACGGTCGCGGAATCAAGCGCGCCGCCCGAAGGAATGGCGAGTTCCTGTATTGTTTGGCCGCGCGCACCGGCGCCCTTTGCGCTTACTGCAAGCTTGCCTAGTCCGTGTTGGTATGGGAACGCAGCCTGGCTCATCCACGAATGTGTATTATAAGCAGCGCGAATACACATCAATGCGAACGAACATTGCCATTGACGATAAGCTGATGCGGGATACCCTTCGAGCGACTGGCCTGAAGACGAAGCGCGAAGCCGTGGAAGAGGGGCTGCGGACCTTGCTGCGCCTGAGGAAACAAGCGCAGATCCGCCGGCTACGCGGGAAGGTGGATTGGCAGGGGGATCTCGATGCGATGAGGAGCGGCCGCTGATCCTCGTCGACTCCAGCCTGTGGATCGGCTACTTTAAGGGGACGGTCACGGCGCAGACTGAAACACTCGACCAGTTACTTGGCCAGGAGCCGCTGGCCATCGGTGATTTGATTCTGACTAACGTCCTGCAGGGGTTCGATAATGAACGAGACTTCCATGACGCCCGGAAAATGCTGACCACGCTGGTTGTGGTGGAGTTGGGTGGAAAGGAAATCGCGATTCAGGCCGCGAAGAACTTCCGCACGCTGCGCAGACTCGGCGTGACCGCTCGCAAAACCATCGATGTCGTGATTGCGACCCGATGCATCGAGAGTGGATATGCCTTGCTGCACAATGACCGGGACTTCGACCCATTCGCGAAACATCTCGGCCTGAGAGTAGTGATGTGACGACCTGAGCTCTACCGCAAAAGCGAGTTGCCTACTGCCGGGCCGACGTGAGCAGCGTGTAATTGCTTGTATTTTTGCATCGCGGCCGCCGCTTCACTCTCCCTGCCTAGCCGACGCAGCGTGGTCGCGAGCAGATAATACGTACTGCCGTCCAGATCATCTTTCACTGCGGCTTTCAGTTCGGGCAACGCCTTATCCGGCCGATCCTCTTTGAGGTCGATCTTTGCGAGAACCACATGTACGCTGGACAGGTCTGGCTGCAGCTCAAGCGCGCGGTGCGCGTATTCTTTTGCTTTCACATAATCGCTCTGCCGCAGGAACGTTGCGCCGATGAGTACGTTCGTAGGTGCGTCGTTCGGATCAAGGGCGAGTGCGCGCGTTGCGGCCTGTAATGCCTGTTCGTCATTACCGGATGCGCTATAGGCAACGGCCAAGCCAGCCCAAGCCGGTGCAAAGTTTGGTTTTGCCTGTGTGGCCGACTGGTACTCCTGTACGGCTTCGTCGTACCGCTCTGCGATTCGAAACGTTTCACCCATCAGCATATGGGCGCTGGTGGAATCGGGATCAAGTTGCACGGCTTTCGCGATGGCGGCATTCGCCTTGTCCATCAATGCTTGGGCATTCTGCTGGGCCGCGCCGCCGGTCGCCTTCAGTCCCTGTTCTGCGAGCGCACGGTCCGTGATCCCCAGGCCGTACCAGGCTTCTGCGTCT
Source organism: Bryobacteraceae bacterium (assembly GCA_036269625.1). Lineage (GTDB taxonomy): Bacteria > Acidobacteriota > Terriglobia > Bryobacterales > Bryobacteraceae > Bog-105. The sequence continues at coordinate 25,489 of DATBEF010000119.1, forward strand.
TTGCCGTCGAGATGGGCCGCCCTTTCAAACAGAGAACTCGCTTCCGTCAAATGATTGGCCGCTACGTCTGCCTGCGCCATTGCAATGAGAATATTTGGATTGCCGGGTTGGGCGCGATCGGCATTCTTTAAAAAAGGTAGAGCATCCTTAGGACGTTGCAGCTTCAGCAGGCACAAGCCGGAAAAAAGATTTGCTGGAACCGAGCCCGCATTCTTTGACAGCACCAGGTGAAACTGACGCATCGCCTGCTCGTAATCATGCAACTGGAAGTACGCAATTCCGAGATTGCTGCGCAGTTCCGGGTTGTCCGCACCAGATGTGATCAACTGCTTGAAAGCGGAGACGGCGGTAGCAAAATCGCCGCGCCTCTCCGCTTCTACCGCCCGTTGTGCGATGGCCTCCTGATCTTCGGCTTGCTGCTGACGCGCTTCGGCGAGCGAAGCGAGCCAAAGAAGACAAACCAAAAGACCGCGGAGCACGCTTACCTGATGCAAGCCAGCGAGTTTACCAGACGATCTTTCCGGCTACCTGGACCAGCCGCGGATTATTTGCTTGCGAGGTAATAACCCCGAAGTTGCCGTTGCTTCCTCCATTACAAGGACAGGAACCGCCAGGAGCGCCGAACTGCGGGGTGTTGGTCAAATTGAATGCCTCGCCCCGTAACTGGAGATAAATGCGCCCTTCCGGACTGAGGGGGAAATTCTTAAACAATGCGAAGTCCAGGTTGTGAATACCGTCGCCTCGAACATTCGGCAGTGTCCGGCTAACCGTGCCCAAGGTGAAAGTGGGTGGCTGGAAGAAGCAGGACGTGTTGAACCATTCATTCAGACGATTGGTTGCAGATCCGCCCAGCCCTGCCCCGTTTGGGCACGCTGAGACGTTGAAATCGGGACGTGAACCACCGCCCTCGTCGTGAATATTGTTGTTTTGCGTCGTGAGTGCAATCGGGAATCCGGTTTGCAATGTCAGGATGCCGTCCAGACCCCAACCGCCCGCAATCGCCTGAACCAACTTGTTCGGATTGGACAAGTACTTTCTGCCCTTGCCGACCGGGACGTCAACGACGTAGCTCAACACCATGCGTTGTGAGACGTCGAAACTTTCAAGCGAGCGTTCGAGCCGGAAGTTGCCCCAGTATTGGAATCCCGCCGGACCCGCGGATTCCAGCCACGATGTGAGACTTTCGGCATCACCGATCAGCTTCGATTTCGTGTACGCGAGTAGGACAGTGCCTCCGGTATTGAACCGCTTCTGCACCTTCAACTGAAGGGATTGGTAGTTAGTATCGCCATCTCCTTGCGACGCATACTGCACTTGACCGTAGTCGGGGAAAGGACGAAGAAGCTGCTCGTAAGCAATGGTTGAACTTGAGAACGACGAGGTTCCAGGCACATACCCTGCAAACGGGTTGGGAACAGTACCGAGGAATTTGGTCGTGCCGACCGCTGCTGCCTGCTGCTGCACGTACTGTATCGGCAATTCATTCTCGTCCTGGGTTTGGATCGGCAGATGGGTGCCCTTGGCTCCGACGTAGCCGAGGTCGATCAAAAAGCTTGGCCCAAATTGTTTCTGAATATCGAAGTTCCACTGCTGTACGTTTCCAAGTGGATTTTGAGGAATCTGCGTGAGCACCGTATTTCCGTACAGTGCCAAATTAGGATCCACATTGCGCTGGGGCGGAGGAGTGATTCCACTCGGGAATGGATTTGATAGCACGTTATAGGGAGTGATGCCGTTATTCAGCGACGTGTTCATCGACTCAGTGATGGCATTGATGGAATCGTGATCCGGCTCAGAGAACAGGTTCACGTCAATGGGCAGCCAAAAGATGCCGTACCCGCTGCGAATTACCGTGCTTGGGGTCAGCATGTAGGAGACGCCGAAGCGTGGAGAGAATTCATGGTAATCGGGGTTCACAGCCGTGCGCGGTTGGCGTTGCGACGTGTCGACGAGACCGACATCGCCCTTGAGAGGCAAACCGGTAGCGCCCGCAAGCTCGTTGTTCGCATTTGGCAAGAAGACGCTGATGCGGTTATACCGCTCCGTCCATGGGCCGGTCAGTTCCCAACGGAGACCGGCGTTTACGGTCAGACGCGGCGTGACTTTCCAGGTGTCGTTGACGTATGTCGCCCCATAGACCTGCTGGCTGGCGGTAAATGCAGGCTCTTGAACCGATCCGCTCTGCACGGCGCCATAAAGAAATGAGGCAAAGGCCGAACCGCCACCGGCGCCCGTCGCCGCATTGGCCGCCGTGAACTGGGGAGTGAAGTTGTATCCGCCCGTACCATTATTTGTCTGGCCGTAATTGTGCCGGGCGGACCTCCATTCGCCACCGAAGTTGATCGTGTGATGACCATGTACGGTGGTGACACTCGGCGCAATCTCATAATCGGTGTCGAAACCAGCAATAACACTGCCTGTTTCACCCCCGCAGAATTCGTTATAAACGCCGTCATTGATGCAGATGTTCGGCAACGTACGAACCTGGTTTGCGACGTCGGCATTCATATATGCGGGCCAGCCAATGGAGGTAGCATCGAAACCGACGCTTTCTGGAGTTCGGACATAGCGGAAGCGGAGCACGTCCGCGCGCAAGTCCATTACCGTGTTGGGCGAAAACGTATAAGTATCATCGATGACCGACTGCAGCGTGTTGTAGTTCTCCGGTGTGCCGACACCGCCTGCGTACGTTTCATTTCCGAATGGATCGCCGGCCAGATCGAGATCGGTCCAGTAGGTATAGCGCAAGAACAGGCGCTGCTTGTCGCTGATCGTATGGTCGATTCGGATGGTTCCCTGGTCCGTGTTGCCGCCGGTTGCCACATTGCCGGCCCAATTATTAGTTGCGCCGGCCCCGGGCACGTTGGGGAGAGCCCACAGATTGGCGAGGTGCACTGCGACCGGGTCCATCTGGGTTGGACAGATGACGTTGAGTTGACCGTTGCAGACCGCTTGGGCGCGACTGTAGGTGCTGGCACTCGTGGCAGTGGTCGTAAACGGATTATAAATATTCGAGCCAAGCCCTTGAAAGTTGCCGTTACGCATGGCTTGGGTCGGAACCGACAGCAGCAAGCCTTGCCCTTGGCGCAAGCGGAACCCTTCATAGTTCATGAAGAAGAAGGTCTTGTTCTTGCCGTTGTAGAGATGCGGGATCACGACTGGCCCACCGAATGTCGCGCCGAATTGATTTTGGGTGAATGCGCCCGTGGGAACGTTGTTCCTGTTATTGAAGAAGGTATTGGCGTTCAGCAATTTGTTCCGTAGAAATTCGTACGCATCACCGTGCAGTTCGTTTGTTCCGGTCTTCGTGGTCAGGTTCACGACGCCCCCGGCAAAGCCTCCATACTGCGCCGGAAGGTTGTTCTCCATAACGTTGAACTCCTTCACAAGCTCCTGAGACGGAAGCAATTCCACCGCATGTCCGAAGGGGATGACCATGGTTGCACCGTCCAGCAACCAATTGCTCTGATTCGCGGTGCCGCCGCCGATTTGGAAGTTGCCGTATGCCGAATTGTTAGTGCCGGCCCCGTTTTGCTGTGATTGCCCCTGCGGGATCACGCCTGGAGTCAGTGCAACGAGGGCCAGTGGATTACGGCCGTTTAGAGGGAGTTCCTCAAGCGTACGCGAGGATATGACGGTGCCCATATTAGCGTTGTCCGTCTGGATCAGCTCCGCGCCGCCGGTAACGGTTATCTGCTGCTGCGTTTCTCCTACCTGCAACGCGAAGTCCTGACGTACGCTCTGCGCCACTTCCACGTGGACGTCAGGGTGGACCTCACCTTGGAACCCTTTAGATTCCACGCTCACCTGGTAAGTTCCAGGTACGACAAACTGGAAAGTGTAAAACCCGTTGCTATTCGTCTGGGCATTAACGGCAACCTGGGTCTCGGAGTTCTTCAGGGTAACTTTCGCATTAGGTACGTCAGAACCGCTTGGGTCCCGGACATAGCCCGAGACCGTTCCATCACCGGTCTGGGCGTTGGTAAACGAGGCAATCGCTAGTAGCGTCAAAATTGCAAGAGTGCGAGACAACGGAAACTCCCTTCTGCGTGCCGTACAAAAAGTTTTTGTACGGTATGACTACAAAAGGGTATACTGCTTATCGCCACGGGATGTCAAGCAAAATTGCAAGTACTGGGCCGCTCAATATTCACACCGCTACTCCATCCAGCGTCCGCGCGGTGAACCGGTCAATAATACTGGGCCTGATTAGGCGGCGCCAGCCGATCTCCAGGGCGGAACTGGCACGACTGACCGGCATCTTTCGAAGCAGTGTTTCCGATATTATTGACGAACTGTTAGAGGAAGCCCTGGTCAAGGAGGAGCGGAGTGCGCCATCGCGACGCGGCCGAGTGCCGATGAGCCTGACGCTGAATGACTCGGGACACCGGGTCCTGGGATTGAACATACGGCCCGTCTATTGCCAGATCGCGTCCGCGGGCCTGAGCGGGATCATCGGAAGAAGTCACACGTTCCCGACGCCGGCGTCCCCGAAGGAGTTAGTGCAGGCTGTGGCGAAGTCGATCAGGCAGCTACGAAAGGAGCGGCCGGCCGGCGAGAGCGAAGATTTTCAGCGGATCGGTATCGCCATACCGGGACATGTCGACGTACGCTCAGGAAAGATCTTGTGGACCCCAACTCATAGCGAGTTGAGCGAGTTTCCCATTACGGACCAGATTCGTGAACAGACAGGTATCGAAGCGCTGGCGGACAACGACTGCAACGCAGGCGCACTTTCCGAACTGTGGCTTTCCAGCGGCGAAAAAAAGGACCGCAGCACAGATTTTATTTTTTTGAATGTTAGCGATTTCGGTGCAGGGGCCGGCGCCGTTTTGAACGGCGAAGTTTACCTTGGTCACGATGCAAAGTTTGCAGCGGAGATAGGCCACATGATCGTCGACCCCTCCGGACCCGTATGCCGCTGCCAGCGGCACGGTTGTTGGGAGTTATACATCAGCAACTATGCGACGTGGCGCCGTGCTTACCCGCGTTCGCCATTCACGCTTGAAGGCTTCTCTGAACTTCTCGCGCAAGCACGCGCCGGTAACGCCCGCGCACTCGCGGCTTGTAAAGAAACGGCGCGATATTTATCTCTGGGAATATCGAACATCGGCTTTGCATTCAATCCCGCGCAGGTCATCGTTGCCGGCCGGATCACAGCCATTTGGGACATCATTCGCACGCAGGTTGAAACCGAGCACGGATGTTCGCACCTTACCTATTCGATTCGCCCCGCTCGCCTGTCGGCCGACGATTCGCTGCTGCATGGCGCAGTGTGCCTTGCCTTGCATCATGTTTTTGTGCGCCCCAGCTTCGGCGAGGTATCGGCGAGGAAAAGCGCGTGACCTCCGTAGCTGGCATGACTCGGCGTGGTGCCTTGGCGGGGCAAAATTGAGAGAGGTTGCCGCCGATGCGTAAACACGATGTTCCCGACGACCTCTCACGCCGCAAATTCCTGAAGAGCAGTGGCGCCGGGCTTGCTGGCCCTCCCATGTTTTCAGCGACAGTTCCGGAGCCGAAAGGATTTGAACCGAATGCCCGGCCTGAGAAATTGTCCGACAACCTTTTTGTTCTCGAAGACACGTGCAACGTGTACGCGATTCGAAAAGGCGGTCATGCGCTGCTCATCGATTTCGGATCGGGCAAAATTCTCGACTTTCTCCCCGAACTCGGCATCTCGCGTGTCGACTGGATTCTCCACACACATCATCACCGCGATCAGGCGCAAGGGGATACACGGGCTGTTGCGCAACGTATTCCCATCGCCGTCCCGGAACACGAGCGTGACTTCTTCGAATCGGCTGAAAACTTCTGGCGTAATCGCCGCATCTTCGAACTCTATGACATGAAGAACGACTTCTTCTCGCTGACGCAAAACGTACCGGTGGCCGCGCTATTGCGCGACTACAGCACGTTCCATTGGGGCGATACCGACATCTTCGTACAACCGACGCCAGGCCACACGCCGGGTTCCATAACGCTGATCTCCCAGGTGGATGGCAGGAAGATTGCGTTTTCAGGCGATCTGATGCACTCGCCTGGCAAAGTGAAAACGCTTTACGATTTGCAGTATTACTATCAGGAACACGAAGGCGTCGATCTCTCCATTTACTCGCTGACCGAACTAGCGAAATTCAAGCCGGATTTTCTGTGTCCTTCGCACGGGCGTCCGGTGCCCGATCCGGTTCCGGGTATGGAGCAACTCAACCAGAAGCTGCGGGACTGGCATCACTACTGGTATGCTCATCCGCCTACGTCTGACCTTGAGCCGTATGCGGTAACGCCGCACCTGATTGCCAATACAGATACGACCTCGTCGTTCTACGCGATTATCAGCAACAGCGGAAAGGCTCTGTTCGTCGATTATGGATCGGCAAGCTGGACGTTCTTCCAAGTCTTTACTCGATATGTGGGCACGTTTAATCACATGCGTTTCGTCGAACACAGTATCGAAAAGATTCGCGCGCGTTATGGGTTGAAGTCGATTGATGTGGCGGTGCCAAGCCATGTTCACGACGATCATCTGAACGGGTTTCCTTACCTGGCGCGGCGTTACGGCACAAAGATCTGGTGCTACGAAAACATGGTGGAGGTTCTGGAGAACCCGCGTGGACTGAACATCGGCTGCATCTTTGGCGAGCCCCTCACAATCGAGCGCTCTTTCCGAGACAAAGAGACGTTTAAGTGGGAGGAGTTTGAATTCACGGCTGTGCACTCGCCGGGACACACCAACTACCAGATGGCAATGTTCGCTACTATTGACGGCGCCCGAATCGCATTCACCGGGGATGCCTTCTTCAACGACCCAGAACATGGTAATTCACTGCGCCACAACCTTATATATCGAAACGAGGTGAAGAGCGGCGATCACGTAAAATCGATCCGGAACATTTTGGAGTTTGAGCCGAACCTCATCGCGCCTGGACACGGAAGACCGTTCCTGATAGACCGCGAAGCAGCTCTGAACTTTGAGCAGCGCGCGAAGAAGCAGGACGCTTTCTTTAACGATTTGATTGCCGATCCCGATCCCAACATGGGAGTGGATCCGTCCTGGTTGAAAATCTATCCGTACCAAATGATGGCCTTTCCGGGCCAGACCAAGCGCGTGGAGGTGCGATTTCGGAATTATCGGCAGCACCGTGTCGAGCTTGCCGGGATGTTTGTGCTGCCGGACGGCTGGCGAGCCAGTCCCTCAAGAGTCTCTATATCGGCGGAAGCAAACTCCGAAGTCAAAACAGAAGCCACGATTTCGATTCCAGCTGAATATTCGAATCCGTTGTCCCGGGTTGCAATCGCGCTGGACGTAATGGCGGACAACAAGTATCTCGGGCAAATTGCTGAAGCTGTGGTCGACATCCGCACGAGGCAAGTTTAGTTGCGCTAATGTTGTTCAATTGCTGGACGAGAGACAGCGGTACGCCCGGAAGAACTTAAGCTCTTGACCACGGCTTCGGGCAGCGCCCAAGCGGAAAGCACACCGTGCGCTCCAATGACGAAATATTGGCGGCCATCCAGTTCATAGGTCATTGGGGAGTTGCCGACTGTGGAGCCGGCATAAGCATGCCAGAGCAGCCCTCCTGTCGAAGCGTCGAGCGCGAGCAGGTTTCCGTTGACGTCGGCCGTGAAGACGATTCCACCGGCAGTGGCGATTACGCCGGCACTACCGGTTCCGGGTCCCAGATCGTATTCCCATCGTGTTTTGCCGGTCTGATAATCGAGTGCCCGCAACGAGGAGTGAGCCCACAGATAGAAATCCTTCCCCGCATAGCCTTCCGGCTTGCCAGTTGAAGTGTGGTAGTACATGCTGAACGAACGCACCGCACTCACATAGAAAAGACCAGTGTCGGGATCGAAACTCGGAGAACGCCAATTGGTTGATCCACGAGCATCTGGTTCCACTAAGACGCCCGCGGGGCTGGGATACTTTTCAACAAGCCCGATTGGGCGCCCCTCGCGGTCAACACCGGAACTCCAGTTGATGCTCTCGAAGGGAACGGAGAGCAGAGATTTGCCAGTGGCTCGATCGAGCACAAAGAAATAACCATCACGCGATGCCTGAAGCAGGAGTTTTCTTCGCGTGCCGCCAAAATCGGCATCGGCGATGATAGGCGTCTGAGTGGCGTCATAGTCGTGGGTGTCGTGCGGCGAGGTTTGAAAGTACCACTTCAACTCACCGGTATCGGGGTCTAGCGCAACGATTGAACAGGTGAAGAGATTGTCGCCCGGGCGGGTCTGTCCGTCCATCACGGGATTTGGGTTCCCGGTTCCCCAGTACAGAAGGTTTAGGCCCGGATCATAAGTGCCCGGCATCCATGTCATGCCACCGCCGTGTTGGATCGCGTCGCTGTTTTTCGGCCACGTCTCGGATCCGGGCGCGCCCGGCGCCGGAAGAGCGCTCCATTTCCATTGCACTTTCCCGTTTTCCGGATCAAAGGATTCGACAAAGCCGTGCAGGTCCGTAAAGTCGCCGGAAATGCCGACAATCACGTGGTTGCGAATGATGACCGGAGACATGGTTGCCCAATAGCCCAGCTTCACGTCCGCGAGTTCGACCTTCCAGCGAACCTTGCCGTCGCGCGCGTCGAGACATAACAAGTGAGCGTCCGAAGTTTCGAAATATAACCAGCCGCGGTACATGCCGACACCGCGCTGACCGATGTGCAGGCCTTCGCTGGGGCCGTAATGATAATGCCAAAGTTGCTGGCCTGTACGCGCATCGACCGCCCAGATCTCGTCCGGCTCAGTGAAGTAGAGAATGCCGTTTACGAGCAGCGGCGTGGACTTTATCTGCTCGGTTGGGATGTCGGTTTGAAACGACCAAGCTTGAGTCAACAAGCTGATGTTGCTTTTGTTAATTTGCTCCAGTTGGCTGAAACGCCGTCCGGAGTAATCGCCGTTGTAAGTGGGCCAAGTATCCTTTGGAGGATTGAGGATAACATCGGGATCAAGCCCCTGAGCGCTAAGAAAAACGGACCAAGCGCATAGACATAATGTTAGAGAAACTGACGGCTTCATTTCAACGTTTCCAAGTACGCAAATAGATCGTGGATATTCTTATCTGAATAGTTCATGAGCAATTGCTTATGGACCGCAAGCGGATCTTGAATATCGATCCTCGCTTCAGAACGGTTATAGGTATGAGTCCAGCCGCTGGCGTCGCGCAGCGTTACGCGGAAGTTATCTGCATAGACTTGTTTCCCGGTGATTGTTGTGCCACCGGGAAGGGTGACCGTCACAGTTGATTTGTCTCCCTTGGGAAAGACCATCTGATTTTGTAAATCGATCGGCTTATATTTTGAGGCGATGTGCGAGAGATCTCCGGATGGCGAATGACACTGGGCACATTTACCATCT
>DATBEF010000123.1:0-22084 GCA_036269625.1 Bryobacteraceae bacterium
AGCCGTACCGTTGCGCAGACGGTCGGTGTAGTTGCCGGTGTAGCGCGCGTCTAAAACGATGCGGCCAGGCAACTCGCGCTGGAAGCCAAAAGAGAAGATCTGCGAGCGGGGAATTCTTCGCTGCGGAAAATCGACCGCGAGCTGATTGCCAATATTTGTCAGCAAGCCGAGTTTATTGCCTGACGGGGCCAAAACGCCGTTTGGGTAAGGATTGCCGCTGGCGAAGTAATTGGTGGGCGTGACGCCATCCGATTGAGTGGTAACGTATCCGGTATTTTGGGTGGCGCCGTAGTCATTGCCACCTTCGAGCCCGACTGCATATTCGATGCCATATCCGCCGCGGATGACAGTCTTGGGATTGAAACTGTAGGCGAAGCCGAATCTGGGCTCTATATCCGTGTAGTCCGTGTTGTAAGCGTCCCTGGGCTGGCCGTTAACGCCCGTAAACTCCAGGCCGCCGTAGGCCACTTTCAAAGAGTTGGGGTCAATGCCCGCGGCGGCCCAGGCGGCGATGTTTGCGGGATTGTTCACGTTGGCCTGAAACTGCGGGGTGTTCGTGATGGGATTAACACAGGTCATGCATATGCCGCGATTCAGATAATTGTGATGCTCCCGGGTGCCGACTTGCACGTCGTAGCGCAATCCAATGTTCAGCGTTAGCCGAGGCGTCACTTTCCAGTCGTCTTGCACATAAGCTGCCCAGGCGGGAGTATAGTCGAACAGCGTATAGTTATCGTCCACCGACCCGCTGTTCGGGTACCCGAGCAATAAGTCGGCGACATCCAAGCCGTCCTCAACGTTGCTCGAGCAGTTCGGGCATTTATTCGCCTGCGTCGGATTGTATTGCGTGTATGAGGACCTGAAAGTAAAGACGCCACTCGGGTGGCCGACCGAATTCGGGTTGGCTTGCGTATACTCGGCAATCTCCCCGCCAAAGTGGATGGTGTGATTGCCTATGGTTTTGGTCCAGTCGTTATCAAAATAGAAGTTGTTGTAAACCCAGTCCGTAATGCTATTGCCGACGATGCCAGTAAATTCGGTATTGGCTTGCGCATTCTGCATAGTAATTTCCGGTAGGTCGGCGATGGGTTGAGTAGGGATGAGCGGCATGTTCAGTCCGATTTTGCTGGCCGGCTCGGCAGCTGTTAAATTCCCGTCGGTTCCGTTTTCGACGAAGCGGCCGAATGACAACTTGAAATCGGCCAACAAAGTGGGTGAAAAGATATGTGTCATATCCTGACTGGCGGTAAGATCCTGGCGCATGTGCGCACAGTTACACGTCTCCGCCACGCCGGTGAAACCGTTGCCATTGCGGTTTTCCGTGCCATGCTGGAACGCAAACAGGCTATACCAACGGGTCTTGTCGCTGGTGTCATAGTCGACGCGAACCATTGGTTGGTTGTAGTCGTACACGTCAGGCGTGTTGGTAACAAAATTGTTATTTAGCGACGCGCCGCCGCTATTGGGCGCAGGATAAAGGTTCAAAAGAGCCGCGCCAGCCGGACTGATTCGGCTGACCGGAATGGTGTTGTTCGGAAATAACGTCCGAGCATAATTATTCCCTGAACAGTTACCGAGCGTTCCGCCGGGGGAGAGGCACACCGTGGTCAAAGGATCGTAGATCTGATACGTGATGCCACTCTGTGCGGTGTTATTGAAGTTCGCGCCGTTAGCTGTGGGCCGCAAATAGGACGGGACAGTACTCGAAACGGTGGTGAACGGGATCGACTCCCGATACCCTTCAAAGCTGGCGAAGAAGAAAATCTTGTCCTTCTTGATTGGACCGCCAAAGGTGCCGCCGAACTGGTTTTGATGAACCATGGACCGGGCATTACCAGTGACATTGTTTTCAAAGTTGTTGGCGTTCAGATGACCGTTTTCCAGGTAATCGTAGGCATTGCCGTGAAATTGGTTGCTCCCGGATTTCATGACCATGTTGACCGTGCCGCCGCCTGTACGCCCGTACCGCGCATCGTAGGTGGTGGTCATCACATTGACTTCCTGGAGTGCGTCTATATTCGGCGCCATTTCCCACGTCCCCTCGCCCTGGGATCCACCGCCTTCTTGTATGGTCATGTTGGTGCCGTTCAAGGTGAACTGCTGGTAGTTGACGACTCCGCCACCCAATGTATAGTTGTTCGAAACGTCCCAGCCCCGCGTCCCCGAATAGCCGGATGCGCCGAACTGGGTTTGGGCGAACTGCGAGCCAGGGGTTGTGCCGAGAAGCGTATAGACCTGGCGCCCGTTCAACGGCACGTCTGCAAGCTCGCGTTCCGTCAGAATTGTACCCCCGGAACCGTTGGCGGTTTCGAGTAACGGCGGAGCGGAAGTTACCTCAACCGTTTGAGCAGCGGAACCGATCTGGAGTTTGAAATTCAATCCGAACGATTTCGCCGCCTGTAACACAACATCCGCTTGCACTTGCTTTGAGAATCCGGACGCGGTGACCGTGACAGTGTAGGCGCCCGGCAGCATGTACGGAATGAAGTAGTCTCCTTTGCTGGTCGTGACGACCGTGTACTTCTGCTGGGTCTCGTTATTGACCGCCTGCACAGTGGCGGACGGGATGAGGGCGCCTGACGGGTCTGTCACTGTGCCCGTCAGCGTGGAGCGAAATTCCTGTGCGGGCAATAGTCCGGCGCCCAGCAAGACAAGCATAAACGGAATCGGTAAGGACACTATAGATATCGAACGGGACATGGTTCCTCTTCTCACTTGAATGATCTTTAAAATTGACCTTCGATTCGCTCTTGCGAACACAGTTTCAGAAGGAACCGCTCTCCCCCAAGGAGCTGACCGCAAAAGAGCGGATTACGCAAGAACTAAACCTCTGTTTGTACTTGATCGAGAAATGCAGGCCGATGTTACAGGAGAATAATCAGGAAGCAAGTGGGAGTTAGGCGGGGGCGATAGATGAAACTAAGTAGTTCCTCGCGTGGGAACTGAGACTTCTTCGCGCTAAATAGCCAAGATAAGTGCCGATCTCGGCCTGGGATTTCAGATTATTGGGTCCCAGTGAATCGAGCTCGGCTCGACAGATGTTCGATCATCATCCAAAACACGAGTAATCCGTTCGCCGTGATCAAAGCCGCGCGAATCCAATGTGTGCTCATGACACGGATGTACATAGGATCGAGCGAGCCATCCGGCAGTTTTGCGTAGTGCGTTTGCGCTTGCCACCGGCCCCAAAAAGCCGCGGTCAGGATATAGACAGCCAATTGCAGCGCGATGTTTATCCAGACAGGGGTTCGCTCGACGCCCTCTGGCCGCCACCAGATCATCGCGATAGATCCAAAAAACGCGATCGCTGCGACCGGGAAAATAACGGGTTTGATCATGGACCACCAAGCCTCATGATAGGTACCGAAATCGCCGGGCGCCACATAGGGCCAGAGCCGCCAACCGAACTGCGTCATCCAAATTGTGCCGACGTCGTAGAAGCTCGCCGCCAACGTGAGGATCAGGACCCATTGCGCTCTGTTTATGATTTAGCTCCTCTCTTTATGCTTCCTTGGTCCGATTCGGGAAGCATGCGCAAACGTTCACTGCCCGGCAGACCCGCCACGAACTGATTCAGCAACTCGACCAGCTGGCGTCGTTGAGATTCCGTCATGCGTTCCAGGCTCTTAACGAGGACGCTGTTCGGGTCCATTTTGGGGATTTTGTCGAACAAATCGGCGCCTTTCTTTTCGAGCGTCAGCGGTTCGCGGCGCCGATCCTTCGGATCTTTACGGCGCTTCACCAGCCGTTTCTTTACTAGGCCATCCACGACGTACACGAGCGTCGAAGGAGCGATCCCCATTAGCTGGCTGATGTCTGCCATCGAGCTGACGCCGCGGGATAAGTGGCGCAGAACGCCATGCTCAATGGCACTGATTCCCGCGTCATAGGTATCCAGCCGGAATTGCAGATCCGCTCTTGCGATCTTCGTGATAACCGCACACCAGCCCCGTATTTCATCTGCCATGGAAACGATTTCGGCAGGCGCTGGCTCCGGGACTCGGTCGATTTGCATGATTCAGTTTGTATAATTCAAACTGAATTATATGCCCAGCCGCTCTGCCCCGTCAAGGAATGCCCGAGCCGGTATGGCTGTTGGGTTCACCCCGTCCGTTTTAGCTTGCCACTACGCTTCGCCCAAGCCTCAACGCGCCCGAAAATCCACAGACCGGCCGGAATGAACACCGCGCCCATGGCGACCAGAATGATGAGTTCCCACCGCACGTCGAATAAAGAACAGCCGGCCAGAATCTTACCGGGTTGTGCCGTCTCCACGCCCAGCAGTCTGCGGCAAGCTCGCAGGGCGTAGGTCGCGGGCGAGACCACGGATAGAGGCTGCACCCACTTCGGCAGCACTGAAACCGGATAATAGATCCCCGAGACCAGCAATAGGATGCCCTGAACAATATTGGTCGCTTCCGCGCCGCGTTCGGGACTCATTAACGGCAATATCGCCGCAATCAGCCCAAGCCCGATACAGGCCAAACTGCTCACCAGCAGTACAACGAAGATGCCTGGCAGATTTGCGCCGCGGAAATCGAGATCAATAAACAGCAGCAGCCCCAAAAGTACAACCACTAGCCGCGCCAGGCTGTAGAACGAAGCGTAGATGCTGACGCCGGCCAAATGGATCAGTCTCGAAACCGGCGCCATGAACGTGTATTCGAGCGTGCCTTCCCAGCGTTCGAATGCAATGGACATCGAGATCTCGTTGAATATCACCGACAGGAAGCTCCACATCGCGACGCCGATCGTAAGTGTCAAGGTCAGACGCCGGTCGTGCGCGGCTACGCCGATCAACGCCACCGATGCCGAATTCACCAGTGCATATACGCTGAACACCACCACCCAAGACCAGTAACGCTTCGTCAGTTGATGATCGCGGTAAATGAAGGCCCAGATCTGCCGCAGCCATGCCTGGTTTGCCAACGTTGTCCCGGTCTCTCTCACGGCGTGACATCCTCCGTTTCATCATCGGTCAACTTCTCGCCCGCAAACCGCACGAACGCGTCTTCCAGGTTCGCTACACCGGCCTGCATCACTAGTTCCGCCGCTGTACCTTCGGCAACTAAGCGCCCGTGAGCCAACATCCCGATTCGATGACAGAGGCGTTCCGCTTCGCCCATATCGTGGGTTGTCAAAATGATGGTGGTTCCGCTTGCCCGCCGCAGTTCTTCAAGGAAATCCTGCACGTCGCGCTTGCTCTTCGGATCGAGTCCTGTCGTCGGCTCATCCAACAGCAGCAGCGGCGGATTAATGATGAGCGCGCGCGCAATGCTGACCTTTTGCTGCATGCCGCGGCTCATCTCTTCGAGCGGTTCATACAACCGGTTGCGCCTGATGCCCAGCCGTGTCAGGATCTCAACCGCGCGGTCGACCGCCGTCTGCCGGTCGAAGTTATATAGATAAGCGTTGTACAGCAGGTTCTCCATCGCGCTCAGCTTTTTGTAAAACGCCGCATCTACACTGACTCGCCCGATGCGCTCGCGGACTTCGCGTTCCTGCGCCGGCAGACGGTAGCCAAGAACTTCAATCGTGCCGTCGTCCGGTTCAAGCAAGGTGGAGAGTATGCGGATCATTGTCGATTTGCCCGACCCATTCGGGCCGAGCAGCCCATAGGTCTCCCCGTACTCGACCGCGAAAGAAATCCCTTTCAATGCCCAGTGTTCTGTAACGTTGCGGCGCAGCAGCCCCTTACGCTTACGGAATGCTTTCCGCAATCCCTGTACTGCCAAAGCGGGCACTAATGTTCGAGACCGGCCGATCGTATCGCGGCGAGCAATTGGCTTTCGTCGCGCCCGCCAATCAGATGGCTGACGATCACACCGTCAGGATTGATCACAAATACGGCTGGGATCGCGCGAGCCTGATACAGGCCCGCAACTCTCCGGCTGGTGTCTTCCAATGTAGTGAACGTGTAATTGTTTTTCCGGTTGAAGTTTCGTACCGTTCCCGCGCCTTCGTCGTTAATGCCAAGCACGACCACGTTCTTATCGCGCAATTGAGCGGCGAGTTTTTCAACCGTCGGAAGTTCGTGCCTGCACGGCGGGCACCAAGTCGCCCAGAAATCGAGCACGACGATTTTGCCACGCAGTTCGCTTAGGCGCACCGTCTCACCTTCCAGGTTCTTTAGAGCAAAATCCGCGGCCGGTCTGCCAATGAATGACTGCCGAGCCACGCCGGGAATTTCGAGTTCATCGACCAGTTTGGCGCCGGCTGGGGGATCGAGAGTGAACCCATGATCCACCGGGCCGAGGTCAAACCGTTTGAAGTCCGCGCGGATCTCGAGCGGTTGGCCATTTGCGGATAGTTTGAACTCCGCGCGCATCACAAGAAAGCGTTGCTGGTCGACCCAGACTTTCTCGGCGCGGTCCGGAAAGTCGCAGCGCACCACCCAGCAACGCACCTTGCCTCCCGCTAATTTGATATTCTCCTCACCGACGAGCGTGGCGTTTGTTCGACCCTTGCCGAATGCGACAAACCGGCTAACCATGGCCTGGTAAGTCGTGAGAGCTGGGTTATCGCCGCCGGCATTCGTGGTCGAATTTTCTTCGTTCCCCTCCGCGGCAGCCGCCTCCACTTTGGTATAGGTCTTTTGCTTTGGCAGATAGGTCCACATGGTGGAACCATCTGTTACGAATTGAATATCGGTGCTGGCTCCTTTGTAATCGATGGCAATCTTTCTGGCTCCGTCCATCGCCCACATTGAGAGCTTCGATTCAGCCGTTGCACGATGCGTGCCAACACCGCTCGCCGCCTGAAGGGTTCCTTCGGCATGGAAGGAATCGAGTGCGCGAGTGTGGGCCGCCACTTTCTCGATGATGTCCGCCGCGTCTTGGGCACGCGTAACAGCGGCCAAAACCAGCACAAGCGTGATGGGACGCATCAGGCATAGTGTAAACCAACTGGCGGCTTTTTTAGCCACGCAATTGCGCCGACATTACGCGCGGCAGCCCGGCCAGATCGGCGATTACTTCGATGCCTGTCCAGTGCGCGGCCAGCATCTCACGGACACCATCGAGCGATTGATAACCCAGCTCCATTAGAAGCCGGCCGCCGCGACGAACCGTGCGCTCAGCGCCGGCGATCAGGCGGCGATAAATCTCAAGCCCTGTATCTCCCGCGAACAGCGCGACGTGCGGTTCCCAATCGCGCACTTCACGTTGCATGTTGGCCGCGTCTGACCCTGGCACGTAGGGGGGATTTGATAACAGCAGATCGACACGCTCGGGCGCGAGGGCGTCCAGCAGGTCCGCCGCGAGGAACTGCACACTGGCCCCATGCTTGGCTCGATTGCGTTCGGCCACCCGCAGGGCTGGCAGCGAAATATCGGACGCGAACACCGTGCGGCCCGTTTCTAAAGCGACACTGATGGCGATTGCGCCCGAACCCGTACCCACGTCCAAAATGGTCATGGCCGGAGCCTCGCGTAAGCGATCCACCGCAGCTTCCACAAGATGCTCGGTTTCGGGCCGGGGAATCAGCACCGCTTCATTCACATAGAATTCGCGACCATAGAATTCCTGCCGGTGCGTGATGTATTGGGTGGGCTTGCCGCGTAAGCGCTCGTCCAGATAGCGGCCGTAGTGGATCCAGGCGTGCTCAACCAACTCATCGCTGTCGTGCGCGTATAGGTACGCGCGTTCACACCTCAGCGAATGACAGAGCAATACTTCCGCTGTCAAACGGGCTGCCGGGACTGCTGCTTTGTCAAGGATTTCGGAGCCCTGCTCCAGCGCCGCGCGCAGCGTCAAATTACTTGCCTGCCAGCGCCAGGACTACGCGTTCTGTCAGCTCATCGATCATGGCGGGCATGGCGACATCGAGAGCCAGCGTCACAGCCGCGCGAATTGTTGCGCGATCGAGGGTAGGCCGTGCTTCTCCGGTGTTCTTAGAAGATGCGCTCCGTTCCAATAACGGTTGTACCGCAGCCAGCAAGGTGGACGCTTCGAAGGGCTTGCGCAGAATCGCTTCAGCCCCGGCGTTCCGCGCATCCTGTTCATCGAACTGATCCGCCGGTGTTGCGGCGAAAATCACCGCAATGTGCCGATGCTCATCACGCGACTTCAGGAAACGGGCTAACTCGAAGCCGTTTTTGCTAGGCAGATAAACATCGGTAATTAGCAAATCAGGCTTTACGTCTTCGAGACGCCGCAGCGCAGTTGCTCCGTCTGTCACACTGACCACTTCAATGCCCTGGTCGCGAAGAATACGCTCGCCCATCCGAAGCGCTTGCGGACTGTCATCCGCCAGCAGAATACGGCTCATTGCTGGGGCGGGGTAGCTGCGGGCGCCGGGGCAGCCGATGCCGCGGGTTGCGTTGATTGTCCGTTTGTAGCGGCCGGCGTTCCCGAAGCCGGTGCGCTTGTCGTTCCAGCAGGCTGGGCCGGATTCTGGTTCGAGTTCTTCTTTTTCTTTTCCATCTTTTTCAGCTTCTTCGCCTGCTGAGCGCGGATTTTAGCAATTTCCGCGTCGCGGTTAGTCGGCAGTGGACCAGTTGTCGCGGCTGCTGCGGGCGGCGTAGCGGTGGTTGGGGGCGGTGCTGTTCCTCCGGTGGGCCGCGCATCCGGCGCCGTATCGAGCTTGCTGGGTCCTTGGATCTGTTTGATGGTCACGTCGTTGTTTCCAGTGCCAGTCTCCGCGGTCGCCGGGCTAGCGGTACCGCCGCCCTCTGTGGGAAGCGCCGCCTCTGCCACCACAGGTACGCTCACGGGAATGGTTGGCTTGGGATCGGTCATCGTCGGGTCGCCGATTTTCGAAGCGTGGCTGGTATCAGGACGCCCGCTGAACATCAGAGTCATAGAGCGCGAAATCAGGCCCGGCTTCTTGTAATTCGCTTTGTTGTAGTTCGCACGGTCCAGCGCAGCCTTATCGACCTCGGGTATCGGCATTTCCATCTCGGCCAACCGGTCCTTAGCCTTCTTTACGCGTTCGCCCATCGGATACTCTCGGACAATGCGTTGGAACATCTCAGCCGACTTCTGGCGATATCGGGTGCCCATCTTTGAATACGCGTCGCCAGCCTCATACAGGGCCTCATCGGCCTTACTGTAAAGCGGAAATTGGTCCACCAGCGCGTTCAAACGGTTTGCGGCTGCCGGATTCATGTCGCGCAGCCAGTAGAAATTTCCGACAGCGAATTCATGCGCTGCCAAGCTTTCCTGAACCTGACGCAAGAGGTCCGCCGCCTTGGGCGCGAACTTACTGTTCGGGTACTTGATCAGCAGGTCCTTACATTCTTCCTGAGCTCGCAGCGCCTGCGTATCGTCGCGATCGCTCTTATCCATTTCGCCAAAATGGATCATGCAAATGCGATTTTGGGCCTCGGCGGATTCTTCCATCTGCGGATAGAACAACTCGAAGTCCTTGTACTCGGCTTCGGCCTGCGCCATGCCGTTCGCTCCGCCTTCGCGATACCAACTATCGGCGATAGCAAGCTTGGCTTTGGCCAGAAACTCGCTCGACTCGTACGTATTCATCAACGTCTGGAGCGAAATGCGAGCCGTTTCATACCGGCCACGCTCAATATCTCGCATTGCCGAGTCGAACAACACCTTGTCCGGCTGCTCGGTCTTCTTAGTGATGGGCGTGGCATATTTGTGCACGCATGAGGAGAGAAGTACGACGGAGGCCGCCGAGAATATTATTTTTGGCCAAAAGTTCAACTTAACCATCATTCCCTAAACCTTCACTGAAATTGCCTCTTCGGCGGTTCGTTGCATCTCCCGAAATGCCTCGCCCGGATCAGGTGTCTGGAACACGGACGTGCCGGCTACCACCCAATTGACCCCAGCCTTCGCCACCTCGGCAACATTGTTCATCCCCACTCCGCCATCGATTTCGATAACGAAGTTCAAACCCCGCTCCCGCCGCCGAAGGTCCAACTGCCTGACCTTATCAAGAGCGTGCGGAATAAACTTCTGCCCGCCATAGCCGGGGTTTACGCTCATTACTAACACGTAATCGGCTATGTCGAGCACATCATCTAATAAACTCGTGTTTGTCGCGGGGTTGATCACCACGCCGGCCCTTGCGCCATGCTCCTGAATCATATGAAGCGTCCGGTCCAGGTTGCGGGCCGCTTCATAGTGGACGCTCACACAATCAGCGCCCGCCTTGATGAAGATCGGCGCATAGGCGTCGGGATCTTCAATCATAAGGTGGTGGTCCATTTTTACCTGGCTCGCCTTACGAATGCTTTCCGTGATTGGCGTACCCATCGTGAAATTCGGAACAAAATGCCCATCCATGATGTCCACATGGATCATTGGCGCACCGGCTTGTTCAACGGAACGAATTTGCTCGCCCAAACGAGCAAAGTCCGCCGCGAAGATGGATGGTACGATCTGGACCACTGTTGAAGCGTCATCCGCGCCCCGACGCGAATAACCTCCTGATCATAACAAGTAAGTTGCTGGTGAGATCGCCGGTCGCGCGCCGTGATAGTACTATCCCGGGGTACGATGACCGGCTGCAGCTACTGTTTCGAGAGCTTATCAGAGGCCTTGCTAAAGATTGCGGCATAAAATCCGTCGCCGTCATTCCGTCCCGGCACCCGCCAAACGTCCCGTTCGAAGCGAAGATCCGGATTGAGATCGAGCGCCCGGCGGACAACTTCTTCGTTCTCTTCACGTTCCAGTGAGCAGGTTGCATAGACCAATCGACTGTTAGGAGCCAAAGACGCCACCGCCCCGGTCAGCATGCCCAATTGCTTTTCCGCGAATCTTTGTATGTTCTCGGTTTGGACGCGCCATTTAATCTCCGGGTTGCGGCCAAGCGTGCCTGTTCCTGAACAAGGTGCATCGATGAAGATCCGGTCAAACAGCCGGGAAAAGGGTAGCGGCACAGTGGCATCCAGCACGACGCGCGGGCAGACCGGCGGAACATCGCGTATACGCGCAAGACTGATGTCGCATGCGATCGCCAGATCCAGCGGCGTCTCCAATGCCTGTGCGGTCTTGTTGCCGGGCGCCGCGCACAGGTCCAAATAACTCATTCCCGCCGCCAGTTCCAACAGCGGAACAATCGTCTGCGATCCAATATCGTGCAGCCGCAACCCAGGAATGTTGCCGCTGACGAGCCGGTAGCATCCGGGGACATCCGTCGGTTCCACCTCGATCCCGTCGGGAACCGGCTTACCGGGTGCGATACGCACATACGGTATCGGCTCATGTAGAGCTGCCAACGCGATTCCGCGAGCCGTTTCCGCGTCGAAATGATCCGTCCAGCGCGAAAGCAGCCACTCGGGACAGGACAGTTCGGTCTGGCGGTCCGGCCAAACCACTTCATCCCGGTTGACCTTGCGGAGTACAGCATTCACGAGACCGGCTGCCGCGGGCTTTTGCTGCTTTACGGTTTCGACGGTCTCGTCCACGGCGGCATGCGCGGGAATGCGATCGAGATAGCGCAGTTGGAAGATCGCCATACGCAGGGCGATCAGGACGGGTCGGTCGAGCCCTGTTGCCGGCCGCCCGGAGTATTGCTCAATGAGATAGTCGAGTTGCGCCTGGAACCGCAGACATCCGAACACGATTTGAGACGCCAATCCCGCGTCGCGTGAAGCGAGGCCCGACGATCGCTCGGCTAAGGTGTCGGACGCGTACGCCCCTTCGTCCACGGCCCGCAGGACCGCAAAGGCGACCGACCGCGCCGGCGAAATGCGTCCGCCGGTGCGTTGCTTTTTTGAGTGCGGCAACTTCCAGTTAAGCACTCGCTGAATCTCCCGGCTGTATACGTGCGGCACGTCGTTGACTCTCTGGGCGCGGCAGTTACTTCTCCGGTACAACTAGTCCGGATTTCTCACAAGCCAAGTGTCAGGGCCCTCAGCTTTCGTCTTTCTTCCATTTTCCCCATTCGCTCAGTGGCATATTCATTCGGCCTTTGATTACGGAGAGAGGTGGGCGCGGAGGCGGTTCGGGCTTGGGCGTCAGTTTCTTGATCTGCAGTTCGGTCTTGACGCGCACTTGTTCGGCTTTCTCCGCGGCGATTTTGTCGCGGCGGCAATCGCGGAAATACGTCTCGACGGCCTCTGGCTGACCGCTGATGGCTATCAGCTGATAGCTTCGGGCCGTCGGCCCGACCCCGTTTGGTAATTTCCCTACAAAGGCCTCAAATCAAAAGCTTTCCTGCGGCATCACCTGGCCGCGGCTTTTGGCCGATACAGTCCAAGATCCTCGCCCGCAAGGATCTTCGTGGCGAAGATAATCTGTCCCGCATGCTGCTGGAAGTGGCCGACCACCTGATAGATCGCATCTAAGACCGACACGGTCTCTCCCTGGGGAGTGATCTTTTCAACCAAGCGCTCGGCCGTGACTCCATTGATGATTGAGATTGCATGATCCACAGTTGCTCGTAAGCGCGAAAGGAGCTCCCCTCTGCTCAGTCCGCCTTGCGCCGAAAACTCGCGGTCTCTGTCTCTGATATCGGGCTCTGCTCCAACACCGAACCCGATCCACTGCCGAACATTGCCGCACAGGTGCAGCGTCAAATTGCCAATCGAGTTTTCGTGGCTCGCTCCTCGGGCCCAAATCTGATCATCCGTAAGCCGCGACATGCACGCTTCGATCTGCCCCGTCATCTTGCGCAGCATCCGTTCGGAGTAATCGAGAAAGAGTCTTGCGATTTCTGAATCCATCCGTTCAGTATCCAACAAGGGCGCCCCTTCAGCTCTGCCGCAGCGCTGTCGCCGGATCCACGCGCGTCGCTCGATTCGCCGGCCACCAGATCGCCAGTACTGCCGTCACCAGCAGCACCGCCGGTATGATCCCAAATACCAGCGGATCCCATGCGGTCACGCCAAACAGGAAGCTCGCAATCTGCTTAGCGAGCGCGAATGCCCCGACGATTCCCAGGATCACTCCGAGCGCCGCAAAGATCATGCCTTGCCGCATAACCATGCCGCGTACGTCGCCTCGCTCAGCGCCCAACGCCATGCGAATTCCGATCTCCTGCGTCCGCTGCTCAACCGAATACGCCATCAATCCGTAAATCCCGATCGCCGCCAGCAGCAGCGACACGCCGCCGAACACACTCATCAGCAGCATATGAAACCGTTCGCGCGATGTAGAGCGCGAAACCACTTCGTCCATGGCCCGCACATCTGAGACCGGCAGTCCCGTCACCTGCCGCAAAACCTCCTCAACAGGCGCGCGCAGCTTCATCGGCTCACCGCGCGTTCGGATCACCCAAGCCAGTGGCGTCAGCTTGACGTTGAGCGCTTGGATCGCATCTGTCGCCTGGCCGTTCGAGATGTACATCTCCGGCTGCGGGTCCTGATTTAATGACCCATCCCGCTGGTCTGCGGCGATGCCGATAATCTGCCGCGGCTGCTCGGCATCCAGTTCGGGCATCATCGGTTTCCCAATTAGGATCCTGTCCTGGAGCGGATCGCCCTTCGGCCAGAAACGCTTGGCCATGGATTCGTTGATGATCACCACTGGAGCGCCCGAATGGTTGTCGCGCTCCGTAAACGAGCGCCCGCGCACGATGGGAATCTTGAAGACTTCAAAGTATCCGGGAGATACGGTCTTCCAACCACCGCCCCCATGAAACGGCCCGTTCTGCAACGGGCGGCCGATCACTCTAAACGGCAGTCCGTAACCGCCCTCCAGCGGCACACAACACGTCGCACTCGCCAGTTCCACTCCAGGCAATGCCTCCAGACGTTCAACCGCCTGCCGTATCAAATTCTCGATCGCCGTGCTGGTCTCGTAAGACTTCCCGGCTAACGACATGCGCATCGTCAACACGTTCTTCGTGTCGAAGCCCGGCCGAACAGCGTAGATCGCCACTGCCGTCCGAATCAGCAGCCCCGCGCCCACCAGCAAAATCACTGCGAGCGCCACTTCGCTCACTACCAGAATCGTGCGCACTTTGTTTTGCCGGAACCCACTGCCGGATCGGCTGGCGCTCTCTTTAATCGTCGCGCTCAGATCGGTCCGCGCGGCTCGCCAAGCCGGCAATAGCCCAAAAATCAAGGTTGTCACCAACGTGATCGCTATCGTAAACAAAAGCACTCGCCAATCGGGCGAAACCAGTGCTCCATCCGTGCCGACGCGTGGCAACCCGGCCGTGTTCACTGAGAGCAATGCGCGAATGCCCACCAGGCCCAAAACGGTTCCCAACACCGCGCCCGCGGCCGCCAGTAACAAACTCTCCGTCAATAACTGACGAACGATTCTCAGCCGGCCCGCTCCCAACGCCGCCCGAATCGCCAGCTCGCGTTTACGCACTTCGGCTCTTGCCAGCAGCAGGTTGGCTACATTCGCGCACGCGATCAACAGCACGAATCCGACTGCTGCGGCCAAAACCCAAATAGACTTTTCCGCCCCCTGCACCAGCAGCTCTCGCAACGTTCCGGCATCGAAGCTCTGGTTGTGATCCAAACCATCTGGAAATTTCTGGCGGTATGCGCTCGCCGAGGCATCCAGCCGCGCCTTTGCCTGGATGAGACTCACGCCATCTTTTAGGCGTCCAGCGGCCTGGAAGTAGTGGCCCTGATCGCGCGAATTCGGGTCCAGTTGGAAGGGAATCCAAAGGTCGGGCGCCGGCCCAAAATCCTGAAAGTCAAATCTCCTGCCCACCACGCCGGTAATGACATGTGGCTCGCCCCCCAGCACCATCGTCCGGCCCACGATGTTCGGATCGCTTCCAAACCGGCTCTTCCACAGTCCCTCGCCGATCAATACAACCGGCGCCGCTCCCGCCATATCTTCCTGGGCATTGAAAGCCCTGCCCTTGATTACGGGCACGCCAAATAATCGGAAATATGCCGAACTCACGCGCTCCGATCGAAGCTGCTGCGGGAACGCTCCGCCCGTCCAGTTCACCACCCCGCCCCCGAATGCCGATACATCCTCGAATGCTTCGGTCTGTTGCGCCCAATGCGCAAACTTCGCTGGCGAAGCTCCTTGAAAACTGCCCTGCGGCCCTTTCGTTTCGAAGATAACGATCCGGTCCGATTTCGGAAACGGCGGCTCCCGCAGCAGCACTGTATTCACCAGCGAAAAAATAGCCGTGTTAGCGCCAATGCCTACGGCCAAAGCAATGACCGCAGTCAGCGTGAACGAACCGCCGCCTTGCCGCATCGCCCGAATCGCCTGCCGAAGATCGCGTAGAAGGGTTTCCATATCAGCCTCTGGGCTTAGACGTAGCTCCCATCTCAAAGTTCCCGTGAGAAGCTGTTTTCATGTGCAGGAGCATCAAAGTTTTGCGCAGACCGGGACAAATGGCAACGCCAGAAGAGTTACACGGCGCCGCTCTGCAGTTTGTTCGCAAGATCTCCGGCTTCCACAAGCCGTCGAAGGCCAATCAGCAGGTGTTCGAACAGGCCGTTCGCGAAATTACGGAGGCGAGCGCTCGTCTTCTGGAGGCGATTCAATCGGTCAGTCCTGTCGCAACGCCACCATCGGATCAATCCGCGCCGCGCGCCGAGCAGGTAGCCAACATGCCAACGCTGCCACGCTAACCAGGATCGCCGGTGCGATCATGAACGTGACCGGGTCGGTGTCGCTGACATTAAAAAGAAGACTGGAGAGCATTCGCGTAAAGCAGAAGGCGCCGATTATTCCAGCCGCGATGCCGATGCCGGCCAGCGTTAGTCCCTGTTTCAAAACCAATCCCACCACTCCCGTGTATCGGGCGCCAAGCGCCATTCGCACGCCGATTTCGTGAGTTCGTTGCATCACCAAATGCTGCATCAAACCATAGATGCCCACCGCCGCCAGAAACAAAGAGATCAACGAGAAAAGCCCGATCAACGATGTGTGAAAGCGGCGTTCTGCCGTCTCTTCACCCAAACGCTTCTCGACCGTCGTCACTCCAAACTTAGCCACGTTCTTATCGATGGATTGAATCTCGGCCCGCACAGCGTCCGCGGTTCTGATGGGGTCTGAAGTGGTTCGAACAAGAATGTCCAGCTCGTTATCGGGACTCTGGCTGAGTGGCCGGAATACCTGTGGGGCCACCTGCTTTTCTAGCCCTTGACGATGCATGTCACCAGCTACGCCGATGATCGTAAGCCAGGGTCCGGACTGGTCATCCGCAAAGCGGAATCTCTTGCCGATAGGGTCCTCATTAGGCCAGAAGTTCCGTGCCATCGTTTCGTTGATGATCGCAACGGGAGCCGTGCTCGGGCGATCGTCGTCGGAAAAGAACCGGCCCGTTCTCAAAGGAATGCCCGCCGTTCTAAAGAACGGGCCGATGATAACATCGTCCGCTGCCCTGAAATCCGGGCTCGCGACACTGGATGCTTGCCCTTCGACCGTAACCGCCTCCTCCCCGTAAGACTTGAGGAAACGGCCGATTCCCGCAGCGGATTGAATGCCGGGCAGCCGCTTTACGCGCTCGATAGCCTCGCGGAAGTAGGCCACATTCTGCGCCCCTGTTCTCCCGACATGCAAGTCGATGCGCATTATCAGTAGATTCGCCGGCCGAAATCCCGGGTTGACCGATTCCAGCCGCAAGAAACTACGGACCAGCAGTCCCGCGCCGGCCAGCAACATCAAAGCGAGCGAGAACTCGCCGACTGTCAACAAACTTCGCGTGCTTCGGTTTGCGAGCGTTGTCCACTGCCTGCTTCGCGCAAGTTGCGTGCCGCTCTGCATAGCCGGCCAAACGCCTGAAACGATCGCCGCAAAAACTGAGATCGCCAGCGCGAACAGCAGCACTTCAAGGTTCAGCCGAGCTTCGCCTAATCGCGGTATATCTTGCGGGCCAAAGGCAATCAAAGCTTTCAATCCCACATTCGCGAATGCTAGACCCAAAAGGCCGCCTGCGATCGCCAGCACCAGGCTCTCAGTGAGGAGTTGGCCTGCCACTCGCAGGCGGCCAGCACCTAGCGCCCTTCGGACGGCAAACTCTCGCTCGCGTACCGTACCACGGGCTAGCAGCAGATTGGCAACGTTGATGCACGCGATCAACAGCACCATGAAAACGGAACCGAACAACACCACTATCGGAAACTGCACTTTCCTGGTGGTCTGGGTTGGGAGCGGAACCACATTGATTCCATCAATGCCTGCGTTCTCCGGATACTCTTTTTCCAGGCGGCGCGCGATCGCGTTCATTTCGGCCTGTGCCTGTGCTCGACTTACTCCGGACTTGAGACGGCCCAGCGCGTACCAAATGTTCGTGGAACGCGAGCTGTTCCGGTCGCGAGCCGCCCAATACGGGTGTGCCGTAATCGGCTCCCAAACCTGAGTGTCTTGGAATGGAAATTGAAACTGCCGCGGCATTACGCCGATAATGCGCAACTTCCTCCCATCCATGATCAGGTCCGATCCGATCGCCTGCTTAAGGCCGCCAAATCGCCTTTCCCATAATCCGTAGCTCAGTACAACCACGCGTTCCGCGCGCTTCTCCTCCTCCGCAGAAAACACGCGGCCCAGGATCGGTTCCACGCCAACCAAGGAGAAGAAGTTTGCCGGAACGCGAGCCGAGCGTAAGCGCTCCGGCGATCCATCGGTACCGAGCAAGAATGTCTGCCCCGCAAAGACGGTCATGTCCTCGAAGCTGTGGCTCTGCGCTTTCCAATCGGCAAAATTGAGAAGGGATACAAGTCCCTCGTGATCGTTGTGCGCCGAGTCATCCGTCCACAGCATCGCAAGCCGGCCAGGATCTTTGTAGGGAAGTGGGCGCAGCAGCACTGCATCAACCAGGCTAAAAATAGCTGTATTCGCGCCGATCCCGAGGGCCAATGTCAGAACGATCACCGCGCTAAAACCCGGCCCACTTTTTATCAGGCGCATTGCGTGGCGGAGGTCGCGAAGAAGGTGGTCGAAGAACAGCCAGCGCCCTTTCTCGAAAAACGCCTCCTTTGCAGACGTGATGTTGCCGAAAGCCTGGCGAGCTCTTGCTTCAGCATCGCCTTCAGCTTCGCCGCGCTCCCGAAGCTGATCAGCTTCGAGAGTCATATGCGACTGAATCTCCTCGGCAAAATCGTCGAGCGGTCGTTTCCTGCGCCAAAACATGTCGAGACGAGTATCTCTCTGCTTCGGGTAAGATGTCAACAGGAGGTTTTATATCAGTTCATCTTCGGAAGATTCACTACCATCCCGAACGCATCGAGCAGCGTTTGCGTTGCTCTCTCATAACTGACGTATGCCTCTTGATAACTCACGTAGGCAGTCACGAGTGCGCTCTCCGAACTCGCTAACCGGCTCTGCGAGTCCAGCAGCTCGAAAGCAGTGATACTCCCCAACTGATATTTCTGCTGCTCCGCATCCACGTTCTCTCGTGCGAAATCACGCGCGCGCACCGCGGCCAGAATAGTCGCATCCGCCAACTCTAAGGAATGGATCGCCTGCCGCACATCCAGCGTGATTTGCTCCTGCGTTTGCCGCTGCCGATACCGGTCGCGTGCCCGGTTCACCAACGCATCCGCCAAACTGGCCTGCGCGGTTGAGTTATGAAACGGGAATGTAGCGCTGACGCTGAATCCATAAGTGGGATAGCTAAAATTCAGCACCTGCTGCAGCGTCGGCCCCAAGCCGGGCGTTGGAGTCACGGATGTCAAGCCCACCACGCCGCCCAGTGACAACTGATTCAGCCCGGGCCCCGACGATCCGCCTTGCAAACCCAAATCGAGTCGAGGCAGCAACTGATCCCGGCTTGCCCGCGCATTCAAATCGTCTACCGTCACTGCCGCCGATGCAGCAGCTGCCTCCGGCCGGGCTTTCAAAGCCTTTTCGAGCGCCTGCTCAAATGGCAGAATCACGCTTTTATCCGGCAGCGCGGAGGGATCATCGTCCAATACAATTTCTGTACTGCGCATCTCCGGCGTCAGGTCCGCGCCAATCAACCGCCGCAATCCATCCAGCAAAACTTTGTACTGATACTGCGCCTGTACCAGGTCGCGCTCGCGCTCGGCAACCTGCGTCTCCGATTGAAAAATGTCCAGCTTCGAGATCGCCCCCAGGTCCAGCGCTTGCTTGTCATGGTCATAGGACTTGCGCGCCAAGTCCAGCGCCTGCTGATCCACGCGTATGTTCTCGCGCGCCAGAATCGCGTCCCAATACTGCTGCGCGTACTGCGCTATGGCAGTGGTGATCGTCGCCTCACTCTGCTTGGCGCTAATCAGGATCTCGGTCCGCGCAACACGGATCGGAGTCAAATACTGTAGATTTCTTCGGTTCTGCAGCAGCGGCTGCGTAATTTGAAAATTCAGAACCCCAAACAGCGAAGGATACGGATAGCCATCGCCCGAACTGCGGTATCCCGTAAACGTCGATTCGAATTTTTGTCCCGTTGGAAGCAACTGCTGATAATCCAGAGTCGACGTCTGGCTTAGGCTGTTGATCGTTTGTGGAAGCGTGAACTGCCCTCCGCTCGGCGATCCGGAAATGGAGTAACTCAGCGGCGATACCGATCGCACCGCATTGAAGCTAAGATTCAGCGCTGGATTGAACGGGGCTCTTGCGCTGATTAATTCGTTTGCCGGCGTGTATACGTCGAGACGTGTCAACTGAATATCCGGCGCGTTCTGCAGCACCAATGCGAAGAAGTCCTTCAAATGGAGGTGCAGCTTGCCGTCGACGATCCGCTGGGTCAATCCCTCAACATCTCGCACCTGCATTTCCTGCCCGCCGAAACGGGTCTGCCAATATTTCTTCAGCTGTTCCTGCGAGTTCGCCGTCGTCACTAATGCCAAGCCAATCCACAACGGCAGCAAGGCGCGAAATCTATTCATAGCGGAGGGCTTCAATCGGATCAATATTGGCCGCCTGCTGTGCGGGGTAAATGCCGAATATCACCCCCACCGCAACCGAGACCCCGAATGCAATCGCAATCGATGTCAACGTTACGATCGTCTTCCAGTCCGCCGTTTTGGCAATCGCCCAAGAGAGCAGATACCCGAACGCAATTCCCGCAATGCCGCCGCCGATCGAGATCAAAACCGACTCGAGCAGAAATTGCCGCACGATATCGCTCCTCCGCGCCCCCGTAGCGCGCCGTATTCCAATCTCCCGCGTCCGTTCCAAGACGGTTGCCAAGACGATGTTCATGATGCCAATGCCGCCCACCAGCAGCGATATCGCGGCAATCGCCACCATGACATACGTGAAGATCGTTTGCGAACGCTGCTGCTCGGCCAACAGTTCTGCCGGTATTGTCACCGAGAAGTCCGGCGTACTATGGTGCGTTGAATCCAGAATCGCCGTCACTACGCGCGCCGCGCCAGCGCTGTCGGCGCCGTTCTTCAAGCGAATGTCCACGCCGTCCAATTCATCCTTCAAGTAACCGCCCATGTCGTAAAACCGGTACTGGAAAGTTGAGAGCGGGACATAGATCAATTGGTTGGGATCAGTCGATTGAGTGCCCGCGCCGGAACTCGTAATCGGCTTCAATACGCCAAGCACGCGCAGCCAGGTGTCATTCACTTTCAGATACTTCCCCAACGCAGGCGTATATCCAAACACGGACACCTTGGCGGCTTCTCCCAATACGCAAACAGCAGCGCTAGATGCGGCCGTATCAGCGTCGAACGCAGCGCCTTCTTCAAATTTCCAATCGTGAATCCTCGGATAGGACGGCTCGACGCCATATAGTTCCGGCATGGCCTGAGCGGGACGGGGAAACATCTGGGTCGGGTGAAGCGACTTGCGCGCGGAGATCAATTCAACGGCATCTACATTTGCGTGAAGAATGCGAACGTCCCGCTCCGTCAAACCGGGAGACGACCGCCGCCTCTGCTGTAACTCTTGGTCGCTGGCGGCCGGATGTGAATCGATCAGCAGGTTGCGCACACCCAACTGTTCGATAAACTGCAGCGACTCCTCT
The DNA here is from genome assembly GCA_036269625.1 of Bryobacteraceae bacterium. Classification (GTDB taxonomy): domain Bacteria; phylum Acidobacteriota; class Terriglobia; order Bryobacterales; family Bryobacteraceae; genus Bog-105. The sequence goes on from DATBEF010000123.1 coordinate 20,779, forward strand.
CGTGCTCCGGCGCCTATGGCAAGCATGCCAATCACAGCTCCGACCCCGAAGATGATGCCCAGGGCCGTCAGCACCGTTCGGGTCTTCTGGTTCCAGAGATTCTGCACCGCGAGCTTTACATCCGCCGAGTAGCGCAGGAGCCAATGGTCGGTCTTCGCGCGATCGGCGATCACTTCTGAATCGCCTCCAGCGGATTGCTCCCTGCTTTGTTCTTCTTCGGCGCCAGATCCGTGGGATTGGCTAAAGCAACTTCTTGTCCCTTCTGCAATCCAGTCAGTACCACCCGGGTCTCGTTCCGCCGCACCAGCGTGACGTCCTTACGTGAAAACGTTGCTCCTGACCGCAAATACACGAACACCTTGCCGTCGCTTTCAAACAGCGCTTGGGCGGGAACCCACAACGCGTTCTTCATTGTTTCGGTCGTGATCTCGACCCGCGTGCTCATGCCAGGACGAAGTTCCGGCGATGGATTGTCTAATGTTGCCTTACATTCAAAGCGGCGATCCCATGGCATGCCCGATGTACTGCCGATATCTGTGACGTGGCCGTGAAAGCTGCGCTGCGGCAATGCAACCACCGAGATTGCGACCTGGTCCCCTGTCTTGAGGTGTCCCCGGTCGAGCTCACCGATATTGGCCGCCACCTCCCAGTGGTTTAGATCCGGAATCTCGGCGATGGCCATGCCAGGACGGACCTGGTCTCCAACTTGAAAAACGGGAAGCTCCATTCCTGTGAAGAAAAAGTTAGTCCCCGTGTTCTGTTTCAACGACACATAGCCGGAGCGCTCAGCCTTCAAAGTCATCGACTCAATGTTTTGCTTGGCTGTAAGGGCCTTCGCTTCGGCCTTGCCTTTTGCCGCCTGTTGCATTGCGATCCCCGCTTCATCGGTGGCCTTCTTGTTGGCGAGATCTTGCTCTAGCTGAGCGAGTTTGTCCCGCGCCACCGCCACGCCCAGGTCATTCTGCTTAGCCGTGATCGCCGGCAGAATCGGGTTCTTGCGGGCATCCAGTTCCGCCAGCTCTACGTCAGTTTTCGCCTTGTCTAATGCGTACCTGTCTTCTTCGGCATCGGCTTGCAATTGGGCGCTCGCTTGCAGGACGTGTTGATCGGCTTCGGCCACGTCCGACTCCGCTTCCCGCAAAGCAAATTCCTGATCTGTCGTGTCAAGTTGCACCACTACTTCGTCCTTTTGAACCGGCGCTCCGTTCTCGCTCATCGATCGGATATGCAACTCCGATCCGCCGGTCATCGGAGCAGTGAGCACCTGCGAGTTTCCACCCCGCACCTCGCCTCGCGCAAAGATCGA
>DATBEF010000126.1:0-55130 GCA_036269625.1 Bryobacteraceae bacterium
CTCAGTATTTAGCGACCGTCGGATCGACCTTATCGCTCCAGGCTTGGATACCGCCGGTCATGTTGCGCACGTTTTTGAATCCTTGTGACTTCAGAAAGTCGACCGCCTTTTGGCTGCGGCCACCCATCTTGCAGTGCGCAATGATTTCAGCCGATGGATCCAGCTCATTTATTCGTTTGGGGAGATCGCCGAGCGGGATGAGTTGAGCTCCGGGGATGCGAGCGATCTGATATTCATGCGGCTCGCGCACGTCGATCAGAGTGAATTGGTCGCCACGGTCTAACTTGGCCTTGACCTCGGTGACATCAATAACTCCCGTAGCGGGAGCGGGTTCGGATACGGACGGTTTCATGCCGCAAAACTCCTGATAATCGATTAATTTGGTGACAGTAGGATGCGTACCGCAGACGGGGCAATCGGGATCGCGGCGCAACTTCAGTTCACGGAAGCTCATGTTGAGAGCGTCGAAGAGGAGCAGCCGGCTTTTAAGAGTTCGGCCAATCCCGAGGATTATCTTGACGGCCTCCGTGGCCTGAATCATACCGATTGTGCCCGGCAGGATACCGAGCACTCCTCCTTCGGCGCAGCTGGGAACGAGTCCGGGTGGAGGCGGTTCGGGATAGAGGCAGCGGTAGCAGGGTCCATCTTCGTACGCAAATACCGTTGCCTGGCCTTCGAAACGGAAGATGGAGCCGTACACGTTAGGCTTCTTCAACAGAACGCAGGCGTCGTTGACCAGATAGCGCGTGGGGAAGTTATCGGTACCATCGACGACGATGTCATAGGGCGCGAGGATCTGAAAAGCATTTTCGCTGTTCAGGCCGGTCTCGTGTTTGTCGATTTTGAGATAAGGATTGATGTCGAGCATGCGATCGGCGGCGGAATCGAGCTTCTTGCGGCCGATGTCTTTGGTCCCGTGAATAACCTGACGTTGCAGATTGGAAGCGTCGACCACGTCGAAGTCCACCAGTCCAATGCGGCCGATGCCCGCGGCGGCCAGATAAAGGCCCAGGGGGGCGCCGAGGCCTCCGGCGCCGATCAGCGCGACTTTGGCTTGCTTCAGTTTAAGCTGGCCCTCCATGCCTACTTCAGGCAGGATCAAATGCCGGCTGTAGCGGGCGATCTCGGCGTTAGATAAGCTGGCGGGCTCGGTCTCAAGCAGGGTTGGCGCACCGCCGGCGATGCTGGGAACGATGGAGATGGTCTCGTTGCCTTCGAGCTTCGTTTGTTCTTTGTCGAGATAACGAATGTCCTCGTCATTGACATAGATATTTACGAAGCTGCGAAGTTTGCCGCGATCGTTGAAGAGATTCTTCTTGATGTTGGGATAGTGTTCGGTCAAGCGCGCGAGGGCGTCGCCGATGGTGGCGGCGGCGATCTCAACCGAGTCCTGTTGCTCGGTGAATTGGCGCAAGGCCGTGGGGATCATAATTCTTGCCATGTTAATTCCTCGGAATCGGCCCGGGTCTGGTCGAGGTCGGGCAGAAAGCTATTTGCGTGATCGAACTCACCGTTCTTGATCGAAAGGACGACGAAGGAAAACCAGGGACACGAGTTCTCGAGATCGGTGGACGAGAAGTAGGCGTCGCAATCGGGATGCGAATGGAAGATGCCGATGAGGTCGAGGCCACGCTCGCGAGCGGCTCGGTCGGCCGCTACGAGATCGCTGGGACGAAGTTCGTAGCGGGCGTTCTGTTGTCCTGCGAAGGCGTTCTCTAGAGGGACGGCTTCGGTGACCAGCTTGCGACCGTCGATGTTACGGCCGAGCATAGCGCCGCAACATTCGTTCGGATATGTTTCTCGGGCGTGGCTGACCATTATCTGCCAGGGCTTGGCTTCGACTTCGACCATGAATGGTAACTTCCATTGTAAGAAGTCGCAGCCCGCGGGATGAATTTCTTAAGCCGACTGTTCGATTTGATCGACCCGCAACCGCCCGCCAGGTGGCTGGGGGTTATGTTTGCTGCTGTGTGATGAGTTAGCTACTTTGTTCTTGAAGTATTCAATGGTATAGCCGAGCCCCTCATCTAGAGCGATCTTCGGCTCCCATCCCAAAATGCGTTTGGCCTTTCCGATATCGGGTCTGCGAATTTTGGGGTCGTCCATCGGCAGCGGTTTGAAATCGATACCGCTGTGGTTGCCAAACCGGGCGCGAATTTTATTGGCGAACTCCAGGATGGTCATTTCGGTTGGATTGCCCAGGTTCACCGGATATGCTTCGTTCGATTCAATCAGCAACAGCAATCCTTCCACCAGATCCGAAACGTAGCAGAAGCTGCGCGTTTGTGATCCGTTGCCGAATACAGTCAGGTTAAGACCTTTCATCGATTGATCGATAAACGCCGGCACGACGCGGCCGTCGTTCAGGGCCATGCGCGGGCCGTAGGTATTGAAGATGCGTGCGATTGTCGTCTGGCAGCCGTATTTGCGGTGGAACGCCATTGTCAACGCTTCCGCATAGCGTTTACTCTCGTCATAGCAAGAGCGCATTCCCACGGGATTCACATTGCCCCAATAAGTTTCGGCTTGCGGATGCTCGAGCGGATCGCCGTAACATTCCGATGTGGAGGTCAGGAGGAATCGAGCGTTGTGCTTTCGCGCGATCTCGAGCATGGTCTTGGTTCCCGCTGAACCGGATTCCAGCGTCTCGATTGGGTGGTTCAAGTAATCCACCGGACTTGCAAGCGAAGCCAGGTGAAAGACACGATGAGCTGCGCCTTGTACTTCAAGCGGCTTTGAAATGTCGTGCTCCAGGAATTGAAACCGCGGATGGTTTAGTAGATGCTCAACATTGGAACGATGGCCCGTGATCAGGTTATCGATTGCTAATACTTCATGACCCTGCTCGATGAGCCGGTCGCAGAGATGCGATCCGATGAACCCGGCGGCGCCGGAGATGATATTTCTCACTCGTTCTCTCCTCCACATCCCACCGCGTCCGCGACCATGGGCATTCTAATTTTAGTATGCGGATGGCTGGTTTTTCCGTAGTAGAGTTTCTGGCGGCGAGGTTTTACATTTGCACCAAGCGGCTATAAGCGGAATAATGCTGTAAACCAAATTAGAAATGCTGGGGGAGTCACGAAATTAATGCGCACCTTTCCCGGTGAGTACATGTGGGATTGTGCGGACAAGGATAGACCAGTCGAGGCGTAGCGACCAATTGTCGATGTAGGCCATGTCCATCTTCATCCAGGCTTCGAAGTTAAGGCGGTCGCGGCCGTTCAGTACCCATAGGCAGGTAAGTCCGGGGCGCATGCGTAAACGGCGGCGCTGCCAGCGTTCGTAGCGGCCCACCTCTTCCGGAAGAGGCGGCCGCGGGCCTACCAACGACATATCGCCGCGCAAAATGTTATAGAACTGCGGCCATTCGTCAATTGAGAACTTACGTAGCCAGCGGCCTGCAGGAGTGACGCGCGGATCGCGAGGAATCTTAAACGCAATCTGTTTTTCGCTCAGATGCGCGACGTCATCCTTTAACGCGTCGGCATTCTCCACCATGGAACGAAACTTATAGAGCGTGAAGCGCCGTCCGTTGAGGCCGCAGCGCGTCTGGCGATAGATGACGGGCCCTGGCGAGGTGAGTTTAACTAACACCGCGGCCAGGAGCATCAACGGCCAAAGGACAACAAGACCGAGCAGCGACACCATCACGTCGATCAAGCGTTTCGCGATGAGGCTGACGTCGTCCGCAGGGGTCGCGGAAAACGTGAGCAACGGAGCATTGCCAACGCGATCGAGGGTCATCTCACTGTTGACGTGCGGGAAGAAGTCAAGAAAGACTCGCGTACGGACGCCTTCTTCGTCGCACAGCAGGAACACCTCTTCAAGAGTAGAAAGGTGATCGCTTTCCACGCAGAAGATCACTTCGTCGACGACATTCTGAGCGAGTAACTGGGGCAGGCGGCGAGCGCATTCGCTTTCCTGCAAATGAGCGGTGATGTCGGTGCGAAACGGCGAGTTTCGTTCCAGTTCCGAATGGAGGGCCGCGGCCCGGCTGTTTTCGCCGACGATGACGAGATGATAGGCAGTGCCGAAGCCGCGTTGGAACAGGCCCACCAAGAACCGCGCATTCCACCGGAAGACGGTGAGCAGCAGGAGATTGTACGCAAAGAACAGGTAAAGAAAGAAGCGGCTGAGGTCGAGCCTTAGAAGGTATTCAAACAGCACCAGACAAACGACGCCACCGATGCACTGGCGTAAGGTATCCGCTACGATGTGTCCCGGACGAGCGGCGGTTATGTATTCGTAGACGCGCTGGCGCGAACCAAGCGCAACCCAAACCGCCACGCAGAAACCGAGCAGAACGATGTGACGACTCAGGGTGAGGAAGAATTCAAGGTCCAGGTGTAAATGGGCGCGGGTCTGATAAGCAGCTTCAAACGCCGCGATGGTAAACAGCGCGTCGGTTACCGCAAACAGCAGTTGAACCCGTTTCTTTTGATGCGCGAACACTTAGGACAACCAGTCGAAGACTAAGGATCTCATGCGGACGGTCAGGACGACCTAAGCGCCTGGTCCAAATCAGCGATGATATCGTCGGCGCTTTCGATTCCGGCCGCGATACGCACGAGGTTCTCGCGTATACCCATTCGTTCCCGCATGTTCGGTGAAACGTCGCGGTGAGAAGCCATCATCGGGTAGAGCAGCAGCGAATGTACATCGCCGAGCGAAGTGCCGGGGACCACCATTTTCAGCCGGTCCATGAAGGCCATTACGGAAGGACTGCTCGCGCCACGGATTTCGAAGCTCAGGATGGCGCCATAGAGGCCCGGCGTAAAGAACTTTTGGATGGCTTCCGCATCGGGATGCTGAGGGTCGGCGCAGTAGTACACGTGCTCGATGCAGCGATGTGAGCCCAGCCAATCGGCGACGCGCTGCGCATTCTGACACTGCCGTTCGAAGCGTACCGCGAGCGTTTTGATGCCACGCATCGTGAGATAGCTTTCAAACGGCCCCAGCACCGGACCGGAGATGCGCGACAACATGCGCACCGTTTCGTGGTGTTCCTCATCGGAGACCACAATGCCGCCCAATACGTCACCGTGGCCGGCAAGATATTTGGTCGCGCTGTGAACTACGATGTGCGCGCCCAAGTCCAAAGGCCGGACCAACATTGGAGTGGCAAAAGTGCTGTCCACCATCAGGGCCGCTCCAGCAGCGCGAGCCATTTCGGCGATCTTGTCAATACGCCCCACTCGTAGCAGCGGATTCGAAACGCTTTCCATGAAGATGCAGCCGGGCTCAAATTGCTCGATCGCCTTGCCCAACGCATCGAGGTCGCAGATATCCACATAGTGCACATCCACGCCGAATGGTGTCAGGATCTGGTCGAGTAATTTGACCGTTGCGCCGTAGATGGCATGAGACGCGAGTATTGTATGGGGACGCTCCAACAACGCGGCTTGAAACGCAATTTGCAACGCGGCCATGCCCGAAGCACAGGCCAGAGAGCCGAATCCGTGCTCAATCGCGGTTGTCAGTTCCTCGAGCGCATCGTTTGTCGGGTTGGCATATCGGGCATAGCTGAAGCCCTCTTCCTCGTGCCCGAAAATGCGGTCCAAAGTAGCCGCCGTATCGTAGAAATAAGTTGTGCCGAGGTGAATGGGCGTGGTCGACGGCACGACGCCGCCCTTGCGTTTACGGTCGCCGGCATGCACGACCTGAGATTCAATGTTCATTTCCTTTTCCAGCGGACACCGTCTTTGGTGTCTTCAATCAAAATTCCCTTTTCGAGCAGAACCGTTCGGATCTCGTCGGCACGCGCGAAGTTGCGGTCTTTCTTTGCTTGCTTGCGCTCATCGATCAGAGACTCCACCTCGGTGTCCGAGAGACCCGTTTCTATAGACGACGGCCTTAGTACGTCGAAAATCTGATCGAACAAGTTCACTACGCGCTGGACATCCTTACGGTTTTCCGCCAGAAACTCGTCCTGATCGAGAGCGGTGTTCATGGCGCGCACGTACTCGAATACGGCAGCCAGCGCTTCGGCCGTGTTCAGATCATCGTCTAATCCTTCTTCAAATTGACGTATTGCTTCGAGCGACCGCTCGTGAAGTGCGGCATTCTGTCCGGACTGCAAATGGGCGGAGGTAAGACGAAATTCGAAATCGCGAATGCGCTCGATGCTCTTGGCGGCCGCACGCAGGCCGTCGAACGTGAAATTCAGCTTGCGCCGATAGGGAACGGACGCCAGCAAGTATCGGATGGCCTCCGGCTGATAACCCTGCTCCAAGAGGTCGCGAAGCGTATAGAAGTTCCCGAGCGACTTCGACATCTTCTGCGATTCGATCTGCAAGTGCTCCGAGTGCAGCCAAAAGCGTGAGAACTGGCGGCCCGTGATGGACTCCGATTGTGCGATCTCGTTTTCGTGATGCGGAAAGGTTAGATCGACCCCGCCGGCATGAATATCCAAGGTCTCACCGAGATAGTACATCGCCATGGCCGAGCATTCAATGTGCCAGCCGGGACGGCCGGGGCCAAAGGGCGTGTCCCAATAGCGTTCGCCTTCTTTGCGGGCCTTCCATAAGACGAAGTCGCGAGCGTCGGCTTTTTCATATTCATCAACGTCCACACGCGCGCCGCTGCGGATTCCGCTGAAGTCGTTGTGCGATAGCTTGCCGTATTCGGGGAACATTGCAATGCGGAAGTAGACGGACCCATCGCTCAGATACGTGCATCCTTTCGCCTCGAGCTCTTCGATGGCTTTCACCATGGGTCCAATATGTTCGGTGGCCTTGGCGATGCGCTCGGGCGTTTGCAGGCGGAGTTTTTTGGCGTCTTCAAAGAACGCGCGCGTATAGACTTCGGTGTACTCTTCGATGGTCTTGCCTTGCTTAGCGGCGTTTGTAATGATCTTGTCCTCGACATCGGTAATGTTCATGACGTGGTTAAGCTTGTAGCCGCGGTAGGCGAGCCAGCGCCGCAGGATGTCCTGAAACATAAATGTCCGCAAATTTCCGATGTGGACGTAGTTATAGACCGTGGGACCGCAGGTGTACATGCGCACGGTCCCGTCATGAAGCGGTGTAAATACCTCCGATTCTTGCGTGAGAGTGTTGTAGAAACGAAGGGCCATGAAGAGGGTTTAGTTTCAATCGTAACAAGCGGGGGAATGCGGCCCGGCGGTGGTGCGGGGCTTATACTCAGGTTGAGACAGGCGAATATGGCGGCGCTTCCGGCATTGATAACGGTTGAGGAACTTCGTACCATCGATACGCCCGAACGTTGCGAATTACATCATGGGGTGGTCGTTCCGGTGACGGCTCCGGCATCAAAGCACGGACAAATGCAGCGCTGGTTAAGGCGCCTAATCGAGCGTTTACTGAGCAAAGATTGGGTTGTCGATACCGAGTTGCCGTATCGCCCGGTTCCGCAGTTCGAGCTGCGGCGCGGCGATGTAGTTGTCGTATCGAAAGCGCGGTTGAATGCCGTCGATCCCGACGACAATCTACGCGGCGCGCCGGAACTGGTGATCGAGGTGAAATCGCCGTCGAACACGCGGCGGCAGTTGCGCGAACTCGCCTCGCTCTGTTTGGCGAATGGATGCCAATCGTTTTGGATCGTCGATATCGATAAGCAGAGCATAACCACCATTGACCGCGACGGCAAATCGGTGTTGTTGGGAATTGGCGATGAGATTCCGTTGTCCGTCTTGCCAGGTCGGCTATCCGTGCGCGAAATCTTCGCACCTGAGTGGTAATGGGCACACATGGCAGCACTTCCAGTACTTATTACGGTTGAGGAACTTCGCACCATTGATACGCCCGAACGTTGTGAATTACACCACGGGGCCATTGTTCCGGTGACAGCGCCGGCCTCGAAACACGAAAAAATGCAGTGGCGGTTGCGACCCCTCCTGCAGCGAAGGCTCAGCGAAGCCTGGATCGTGGCAACGGAGATCGCCTATCGGCCGGTACCACAGTTCGAATTACGACGCGGCGATGTAATCGTCGTATCGAAAGCACGGTGGGACGGGATGAATCCCGACGATAACCTCCACGGCGCGCCGGAACTGGTGATCGAGGTAAAATCGCCATCGAACACGCGCCGCCAGCTACGCGAACTTGCCTCGCTGTGTTTGGCGAACGGTTCCCAATCGTTCTGGGTCGTCGATATTGATGCACAGACCGTGACCGTAGTCGGTCGGGATGGCAAATCGGTTTTGTTCGAAATCGGCGATGAGATTCCCTTGGCCGTAGAGCCAGGCCATCTGTCCGCAAGCGAGATTTTTGCGAGTGAGCAGTAGTTCCGCTCTTCGTTTCGAAATTCAGGCAACTTGTCCCGAGACCGGCGCGCGGGCCGGCCTGTTGCATACCGCCCATGGCACGATTGAAACGCCCGTTTTCATGCCGGTCGGGACCCAGGGCACCGTCAAAGGAATTACGCAGCGCGATCTCCAGAACGATCTGGACGCGCGCATTATTCTTGCCAACACTTATCATCTGTTTCTGCGCCCTGGGCATGAACGCATAGAGCGGCTCGGCGGGTTACATAAATTCATGGCGTGGCCGCGCGCGATACTAACCGATTCCGGCGGATTCCAAGTGTTCAGCCTGGACACGCTGCGCAAGGTGACTGATGAAGGGGTGCTGTTTCGTTCCCATCTGAATGGCGACCCGCATTTTTTCACTCCAGAAGGCACAGTGGACGTGCAATTGGCCTTTGGCAGCGACATTCTCATGGTCCTGGATGAATGCCTTGCCTATCCGGTGGAGCATGGGGCGGCCGTTGCTTCGATGCGCCGGACACTTCGCTGGGCGCAAAGCGGTTATGCACATTACCTGCGCCGCGAAAAGGGCCTGCACTGCGCGTTATTTCCAATTGTTCAGGGATCCATGTTTCGCGACCTGCGCGCCGCCTGCGCCGACGCCCTGTGTGAGCTTGACGCGCCGGGTTACGCGATTGGCGGGTTATCCGTGGGCGAACCGCGTGAGCTGAGCCAGGAGATAGTTGCGGTAACTGCGCCGCTGCTACCGCGCGACCGGCCTCGTTACGTGATGGGAGTGGGGATGCCGGACGAACTGCCGCACTATGTGGCCAAAGGGATCGACATGATGGATTGTGTTCTTCCATCGCGCAACGCCCGCAACGGCTACCTATTTACATCGGAGGGCCGCGTTGTGATCAAACAGGCGCAGTATCAAGACGACGATGGGCCCGCGGACCCGAATTGCTCCTGTTATACCTGCAGCACTTTCAGTCGCGCTTATTTGCGGCATCTGTACCAAGCAGGGGAGATACTCTTTTCCACTTTGGCGACGCTGCACAACGTTCACTACTACCTTGACATTATGCGCCGGATGCGGCAGTCTATAATGTCTGAGCAGTTTCCTGAATTTTTGAGATCCACTCCATTGAGATATACTCCAGCCGGTACGCTTGATTGAGCACGGCGCACGGTATGCCGGGCCGGCCTCCCTGCCGGGCTAAAATGCAATAGCTCATAATCTTAAATCATGCTGCTTTTCTTGTTGCAAGCCGCCTCCACGCCCTCATCGCTTTTGGGCAGTGTGCTTCCGATCGTTCTGATGGTGGCCATCTTTTACTTTCTGGTGTTCATGCCGATGCGGAAGCAGCAAAAGGCGCAGAAAGACATGCTCAAGACGCTCGAAAACGGCCAGACGGTGGTGACCAGCGGCGGTATCATCGGCACAATTGTGGCGGTGAACGATGATACGCTGATACTTCGCGTAAAGCCTGACAATCTGAAAATTCAAGTATCGCGGAGCGCGGTGACGAGCCTGGTCAAGGCGGATGAAGCCGTAAAAAAAGGCTAGCCGTTACCCGATTTTGGATACAAGTAGTTGCTCAAATGAAACGGAATCTTCGATATAAGTTTGTATTTATCCTGGCGGTGATCCTTGTTTGTGTATACGGGGTGATCGGCCTGCCCAAGAGTGGGCAGGAGCTAGTTGACAACTGGCATAAGAACATAAGACTGGGTTTGGACCTGCGAGGCGGGACATATCTGGTGGTGCAGGTACAGCAGCAAGATGCCTTTAATGCCAAGGCGGGCGTAGATGCGGATCGATTGAAAGACGATGCGCGCAAATCGGGCATTACATTTACAAATATCGAGGTCGTTGACGCCAAGAGTCTGAACACTGCAAAGAATGTTGCGATCACGGTTAACGGCGTGCCATCGCAGCAAGCCGGGCAGTTTCGGACATTGATTAACAATGATTTAACCGACTGGCTGGCCGCTCCGACCGGCGCGACCGATTATCGGCTGACGCTTAAGCCGACCGAGGCTCTGACCCTGTGGGGCGAGGTTCTTACCGAAACCAAGAGCACGATTGAAAAGAAGATAAACGCGCTCGGGCTTTCCGAAGCAACCGTGCAGCAGCGGCGTGAGGATGCCGATTCGCAGCTGCTGATTGAAATGCCGGGTGTTGACGATCCGGGCCGGGTTAGGCAAATTTTACAGACGGCAGCCGTTCTCGAACTGTACGACGTGAAGGCTGGGCCGTTCCAGAATGCGCAAGAGGCACTGGCCCAGAGCCAGGGCGTTTTGCCTCCCGATACCAAGCTGGTCGGTAAACCTACGGGTCCTCAGAATTCTCGCGGGGGCGGCATTTATGTGGTTGCGCGCACGCCAGTGGTGCGTGGACCGGATATCCGCGATTCCCGCCCTCAACCTAGTAACATGCCCAATTCCTGGGACACGAGTTTCGTGCTCAGCCAGGATGCCGCATCGCACTTTGCGTCCTACACGGGCAGCCATATTGGCAGCCACCTAGCAATTGTCCTGGACGGCGTGGTGTTGGAAGCGCCGGTGATCAAGAACCAGATCAGTGACAATGGCGTGATTGAGGGCGCCGGCACGCAACAGGAAGCCTCCGACCTTGCGCTGAATCTGCGTTCAGGTTCTCTTCCGGCAAGCGTCCTCTACTTGCAGGAGAGTACGGTAGGTCCATCGCTGGGGGCCGATTCTATCCGGCAGGGGTTTATCGCTGGAGTAGCCGGCGTTGTAGCGGTGATTTTTGTAATGCTCGTGTATTACAAAAAGAGCGGCATCAACGCGACGCTGGCGCTGATTCTCAACGCGGTTATCCTGATCGCCTGCCTCAGCTACTTTGACGCTGTGCTGACACTTCCGGGGATTGCGGGAATCATCCTGACAATCGGCATGGCGGTGGACAGTAACGTTCTGATTTTTGAGCGAATCCGGGAAGAAGTACGTGCTGGCAAAGGGCCGCTGCCAGCCGTCGATACCGGTTTCAGCAAGGCCATTCTGACCATCATTGACACGCACGTGACCACCGTGGTTTCGTGCGCCATTCTCTTCCTGTTCGGCTCCGGCCCTGTGAAAGGGTTCGCAGTGACCCTGGTCATCGGTCTGGTAGCCAACGTATTCACAGCAATCTTTGTGTCGAAGACTATCTTCGACTACGAACTGACGCGACCGAAGCCAGTCGTCGCGCTGAGCATTTAGGCGGGTATGGCGAACCACGGCAAATTTCTGGCTTGGTTCGCCGTTTCACCGCTTGTCTGGGAACACTTTGTTAAGAGCCGGTGTCTATTGTAGTGAATGCCGGCCACTAAAGCTCGATGGAAATTTTTAAGCAAACAAACTTCGACTTTCTGCGCTGGAAATGGCCGTTCATTGGCCTGTCGCTGGCGCTTACGGCGGCTGGGATCATCAGCTTAGCTGTAAAGGGCGGTCCTAAGTACGGGATTGATTTTAATGGCGGAACTCTGATGGATGTGAACTTCATCAAACGCCCTTCGGCGGAGGAAATTCGCGCCGCGTTGCATCAGAAGATCCCTGGCGAGATTGTGGTTCAGGAGATTTCGAACAGCCAGGAAGTTCTGATTTCGACCGGTGTTCAGAACGAGCAGGCGCTGGGCGCCGAGCGCGGCAACATCCTCGCGACGCTGAACAGCAAATTTAACCCGGACGCCAACGGGAAGTTTGACATTAACACCGCTGGCCAGACCGCATTGGCGGATGCGCTGCGCGATCCGTTGACTAAGGGAGGCGTGTTCCTTCCGGAGGACCAGCTGCAAGCTTTGGCTAAGGCGATTGTTAACTACCGGGACACACCGCCTCATTCCGGCATTGTGCGTAGTTTGGACGAACTCGCAAAGCTGCCGGGAGTAACGCCGCAGGTTTTGAATGTGATTAAACAAGTTTGCGTTCCCGGCAACTTCAACGTCAGAGGCGTCGAGATTGTCGGGCCGAGGATTGGCAAGGATCTTCGGCAGCAAGCTATAAATGTAGTCCTCATCGCGTTAGCCGCGATGTTGATTTACATCGCATTTCGGTTTGAATGGATTTACGGAGTCGCCGCCGTGATCGCCGTTTTTCACGACACGATCATCACGGTAGGGCTCTTTTCATTATTTAACAGGCAGATAGACTTGACGGTGATAGCCGCATTGCTGACACTAGTGGGTTACTCGATGAACGACACCATTGTTGTCTTCGATCGTATAAGAGAGAATCTGAAACTGCAGCGGCGCGGTTCGTTTACCGACATTGTGAACGCAAGTATCAATCAGACTTTGAGCCGGACCGTTTTGACCTCGGGTCTGACGTTCCTGACCGCCCTGTCTCTATTTTTATTTGGCGGCCAGGTACTAAACGGATTTTCATTTGGCTTGGTGGTTGGTATCATCGTGGGGACTTACTCTTCCATCTTTGTGGCCAGCCCAATTCTGATTTTCTGGCAGAATCTGGCCGACCGGCGTAATTCGCGGGGACGATCGAGCGGTCCCGCAGCGGTCAGGAGTGGGTTGCAGCCCAAGTTGGAAAAGAGCGTACGACCCCGTTAGTTAGAAGCGCCAGTTTTATCGCCCTTGTACGAGGCGTGTAGTAGGGATTTGAAATGGCATTCGCATTAAGGCCCGCCTTTGAGCGGGCAGGAGTGAGGGGGACTAACAATGTTTGAGCAGACATTTGTTGACGGAACGACCAAGACCAAGAGTAAGTGGACTATTCTGTTGTCGCTGGCTTTGCAGGTAACGGCGATTGGCATTCTGATATTAATACCGCTGATATACACGCAGACGCTGGAACCGACGCAGTTGAAGAGCATGTTGGTGGCTCCGCCGCCCCCACCACCGCCACCGCCGCCCCCACCGCCTGCCGCGCCGAAGGCGCCACCGAAGCCGGTTGTTAAGCAATTCCAGGCCAATCAGCTGTTAGCTCCAAAGGTTATACCGAAAACCGTCGCCCACATTGAGGAAGCTCCGGCGCCTCCCGGAATGGGTGTTGAAGGCGGAACTGGCGACGCCGGCGGCATGGCCGGTGGCGTTCTCGGCGGTGTATTGAGTGGTATTCCGAGCAGTGCGCCTCCGCCGCCCCCGCCGCCGAAGAAGGCCCCGAGTGGACCGGTAGCCATTGGCGGACGAGTTGCCGAAGCCAATCTGATCCGTCGCATTCAGCCGGTGTATCCGCCGCTTGCCAAGTCGGCGCGCGTGCAGGGATCGGTCGAATTCACAGCCACGATCAGCAAGGAAGGCAATATCGAGAACCTTACCCTGGTGCATGGCCACCCGCTACTTGTGAACGCGGCGAAGGAAGCGATCTTGCAGTGGAAGTACAGGCCGACCTTATTGAACGGGCAGCCGGTGGAAGTTATCACCGATATTACCGTCAACTTTACGCTTAGCCAGTAAGAGCGACCGCCGCCGGCCGCCGTGTTGCGCAAGGCCAACGACGTCCCATCGGGCGCCGCCGGTTACGCGCCGTGAGTAGAGTTACAATCGCGTTCTATTTTTTGATCGATTCAACTTAGGAGATAAGCATGGTTTTACAGTTTCAGGTATGGGCTCTTTGGCTTCTTCAAGAAGCCGGTTCGGAAAGCATCAGTTTCGACCCGCGCAGTGTTTGGGGCAACATGGGCTTCCTCGCCAAGTGCGTGGTCCTTGTCCTCTTTATCATGTCCGCATGGTCCATCGGCGTGATGATCGACCGTCTGATCGCTTATAACGCGGCACGCAAGCAATCCCGGGCGTTCGCGCCTGCTGTTGCCGGAGCGCTCCGCGAAGGCAAACTCGATGAAGCAATCAAGATTGCGGACCGTTTCAACAAGAGTCATTTGGCCAAGGTTGTCGTCGCCGGATTGCAGGAATTCAAGGCTCACCAGGTGAGCAGCGATATTCCCGGCGAGGAGATTGAGGCATCGCGCCGGGCACTGGAGCGCGCAGAGGCCATCGTACATGCGGAACTGAAGCGCGGCGTCAGCAGCCTCGCTACGATCGGTTCGACCGCTCCATTCGTCGGATTATTTGGTACGGTCGTCGGCATCATGAACGCGTTTAAGTCGATTTCGACTTCGAAGTCGACCGGTCTGGGCGCGGTCGCCGGCGGTATTTCGGAGGCTTTGATCACGACCGCTGTCGGTCTCTTCGTGGCTATCCCGGCCGTCTGGATGTTCAACTACTTCACGAACCGCATTGAGGCTTTCGATGTAGAGATGGGCAACTCCAGTTCGGAGCTGATTGACTACTTCCTGAAGCGTTCCCAGCGCGGCGTAGCGAAGTAAGAATAGGACGGCTTTTCTAAGTTTGAATCGCGGGCGGGGCGGTGTACCGGACACCGCTCCTCTCGACAGTTCAAATCACGAGCGCCGTGGGACGAGGTTAGCGAGAGTTTATAGGAGCCTTCGAATATGAAGTTAATGAAAGCGCCACCTGTTGTTTCCGACATCAACGTTACACCAATGGTGGACGTGATGTTGGTGGTTCTTATCATCTTTATGGTGATCACGCCGATGTTGTCCAAGGGCGTCAACGTCGACAAGGTCAAGACGCACAACGATATCAAAATGCAGGAAGCGGACAAAGAGGACGCGATCCTGATTACTGTTACGCGCGACGGGAAAATCTATCTCAGCCCTGGCAATAGCTTATTAAATGCGGACCAGTTGCCTGACAAGGTAAAGGATCTGCAGACAAATCGCTCGGAGAAGACGGTGTACATCAAAGGCGATGCGCGCGTCCGCTTCCAGAGTATGACCGATGTGATCGACAATCTGCGGACAGCGGGGGTCGACGAACTCGGCCTAATCACCGAAGAAGTTCAGTCAAGGAACCGTAAGAACACGTTGTGAGCGCGGTGTAGGATAGACCGAGCTAAAGGCTACGGACCTTAGGAAAGGAATCTAATCATGGCATTCTCAGTAGGCGGCTCCGGCGGCCCCAAAGCCGATATTAACGTTACACCGATGATCGATGTGTTGCTGGTGCTGCTAATCGTCTTTATGGTGATTACGCCGTTGACACCGCACGGATTGGATGCGCTGGCGCCGCAACCGCCGCCACCTAACCAGCCTCCGCCTCCTCCGGATCAGGATCCGAACGTGGTCGTAGAAGTTAAAAAGGACCACAGCCTGGAAATCAACAGCTCGGCGATTCAGGAGAAAGATTTGCAAGCCCGGCTGGAGGACATTTTCAAAACACGCGCCCAGAAGGTTGTTTTTGTGAAGGGCGACCCCGATGTGGAATATCAATACGTCGCGCAAGTGATTGACGATGCTAAGGGCGCTGGTCTTGACAAAGTGGGCATCATGACGCCTAAGATCGAAGCCGGGCAGTAACTTTCAATTCTTCCGAAGAGAAGCGACATATGAAAACGAAGCAGGGATCAAAATGGTGTGCGGTAGCGGTTTCCGCCAGTCTGATTGCGCTCAGTACCGGCTGCGCGACGCTGAAATCGCATGACGAGATGAACCAGGGCGTGCAGGCATATAAAAATATGAAGTACGCCGAGGCAGTAAATCATTTCAAACAGGCCGTCAATCTGGATCCGAATAGCGCGAATGCCCGCTCGTATCTGGCGATGTCCTATATGGTCCAGTGGGTGCCCGGTTCCGATGCGCCGGACAACCTGAAGAACCTGCAAGCGGCGCGGCAGACCTTTCAGGAAGTTCTCGCTAAAGATCCCAAGAACTCGCTCGCCTTGGCATCTATGGCTTCCATGGCGTATAACAATGCCACGGCGGGAAATCCGGATCAGAAGAAGGCTTCTCTTCAAGAAGCGATGAAGTGGAACCAACGCCGCATTGAGGTGGACCCGAAGGATTCAGAGGCGTATTATTTCCTGGGCGTTATCGCGTGGTCCCAGGTCTATCCCGCCGTTATGACCGCGAGAGCCCAGATACATATGCCGAGGGACCAGCCAGGTCCCCTCAAGGATCCCAAACTGCGGGCGCAGTTGAAAGATGAGTGGGAGCCGATTGTCGACAAAGGTCTCGACGACTTGAAGAAGGCTCTGGCGATCGATCCGGAAAACGAAGATGCCATGACGTATGAGAACCTGCTACTGCGAGATAAGTCCGATCTGGAAGACACACCAGAAGCTGCCAAGGCAGATCTCGCGCAGGCTGAGGATTGGTCGAATAAGTCACTCGAGATGCGGAAGATCAAGGCTAGCAGACCGAAGAAGAAGACCGAGGAAGGCGCTTAAGAGTTCGCCTTTAGCTCTGACGCTAGTAACCCCGCCATTGCCGTCGAGGCAGCGGCGGGGTTTTTGCTTGTAGCCAGATCGTAGCCCGATGGTTGTGCGACGTCTAATTCAGAAAATATGTCCGGTACAGCGTGTCCCGCTGCTTTGGAACAAAACCGGCGTCGCGGATGAGGTGTCTCAACTGCTCCTCGGTCGCCCGATTGTGAGTGCCCGCCGCGGATACGACATTCTCCTCAATCATGATGCTGCCCACATCGTTCCCGCCGAAACGTAGGCCTAATTGACAGACCTTCAATCCCGGGGTGACCCACGAAGCCTGTATGTTCTCGATGTTATCTAAATAAACGCGTGACAGCGCCAGCATTTTGAGATATTCGACCGCCGTCGCTTCGTGTTTAACGAATCGTCCAAGAGACGTATATTCGCGCTGGAAGAACCATGGAATAAAGGAAGTGAAGCCGCCGGTGTCCTCTTGGATCTGGCGAACGATATCGAAGTGATTCATGCGCTGTTCAATCGTCTCGCCGGTACCGAACATCATGGTCGCGGTAGTGCGCATCCCCAGTGCGTGTGCGGTGCGGTGAACGTCGATCCATTCCTGGGTGGAACACTTCAATCGGCTGATTCGATGCCGTACTTCCTGGTCCAGGATCTCCGCGCCACCCCCGGGAATGGAATCCAGACCGGCATCGCGCAGGCGCGCAATGGTGTCGCGCAGGGATAAGCCGCTCACTTCGGCGATGTTTACAATCTCCGGCGCGGAGAAGCAGTGGCACCAGATGCCGGTCTCAGCTTTAATGGTGCGCAGCAGATCCTCATACCACTCGATCTTCAGGTCCGGGTGGAGTCCGCCTTGCATCAGGATGCCGGTGCCGCCGAGGCTAATCGTCTCGCGAATTTTGTCGAGAATAGTCTCGATCGGCAGGACGTAACCTTCTTTGTGACCCATGGGCCGATAAAACGCGCAGAAACTGCAGTACTCGGTGCAGAAATTTGTGTAGTTGATGTTGCGGTCGATGATGTAGCTGACGATTCCTTCGGGGTGATGCCGCTTCCGGATGGCATCTGCTTCCACGCCGATCCCGATGAGGTCGTCGCTTTGGTACATGTCGATAGCTTGCGCCCGCGTGATCATATTGACCCTAGCCTTTCAGGACAGCCAAGTCGGCGAGTTCCAGAAAGGCGTCCAGTCCCTTCTGTTCGGCTGTGCCGATCTCAAAACGAATATACTCGTGCAGATAGCGCGCCGCCAAGCGGCGGGTGATTCCGCGGGCCTGGTATTCGGACTCGACGATCTCGTCCAAATGCCGCTTGCCGAAATCGTAAGAGCCGCGCGTGATATCGCGGAGAGCCTTTATTGGCAAACCAGGCTTGCCCGCCCAGGCAGCGAAGACCATCGGTAGCCCGGTGAGCGCATACCATTCGGCGCCCAGGTCCAGGCTTTCATAGGTCAAGGAATCTGGATCGATTTTCAAAGCCGGATCGCCGATTACGAGAGCGGCATCGGCGCCACCGAGCATAGTTTCCAACACAGGCGCTTCGCCGTGCATCGCGGGTTCCACGCCATAGCGCTCGCGTAGAATGACACGGGCGAGTTGAACGGAAGTCCGGGAACCGAGGTCGGCGGCCAGAGTTTTGATCTGCCGCAGCGGCACTCGCGAAACCAGTAGAATGCTGCGTACTGCGCCCAGGCATGCGATTCCAACACCGGGCACTATCTCCAGGCCTTGGCGGGCGACTTCTGCGACGGGTACAAGGCCTACCTGCGTTATTCCATCTTCGACTTGCTGCGCACAAATCGAGGGGATAGAGAACGTAACGTCAACGCTGGCCCTTTGCGGGCCTTTGAGCATGCCCCAGACTAGCGGGACCGTATTCAGGTAGCTAACTGCTCCGATGCGGAAGAGATTCTCGCCCACGCCCTATTTTATCTGAACATGTTCAAACGGGTCGGCGAATCACGGCAGCGGCGTTCTACTGCTGAGCGTCGTCTAGGTTCCGTTGTGCTTTGGCATTCCCAGCGGCAGCGGCCTTTTCGAACCACTGCGTGGCAATGCGGTGATCCCTGGGTATGCCCAAACCTCTCTCGTATATATTGCCCAGATTGTTCATGGCGTTTGCGTTGCCAGCAGCAGCGGCTTTTTCAAACCACTGGCGGGCCTGGACCCAGTTTTGGGGCCCGCCTCGTCCCGTGCGCCACATAACACCGAAATTGTTCATTGCCTCGCTGTTGCCCGCTTCGGCGCCTTTTTCGTACCACTGGCGAGCCAGCACAAAGTTTACGGGTACGCCGCGGCCCATACGATAGAAGGTGCCCAGATTGTTCATGGCGATTGCGTTTCCACCAGCAGCGGCCTTTTCATACCACTGACGGGCTCGCACGAAATCCTGTGGGACACCCCAACCGTTCTTATTGAGATCTCCAAGATAGCGTTCTGCCTCCGCATTGCCATTCGAAGCGGACTGTTGCAGTAGAGGCAGGGCTTCGCTGAATCGGCTCGTCTTGAGAAACTCCTCGGCCCGCAGGAGCGGAGAGGTGGGGGGCGGCGTTAGCGGTGTTGGCGCAGTCCTCGGAGCCAGGCCTCTGAGTGCGCCGATCAACGAGTTATCGGCGCCGGCATCGCGCAACTCTCGCTCGGCCTGCGGAGTAACGCTGAAATTGATGCCTTTATCTCGTGCCAACTCGGCTACACGCGCCGGCGGCACATAGTTCTTTAGCAAGTCCACCAGTTCAGCTTCGGTTAGCGGGTTCGCTTTGCTTTGGGAGTATCCCGGCAGCGGCGGTAATGCGACAATCCCAAGCAACAGGCCGGCGAGCAACGCTGCCTTCGGTCGTTGGCGGTTGTTGTTCATACCATTGAATCCTATTGGTTCACTCGCTGCTCGGCCTCTTTGGCTCTAAGAGCGCGCTCGATTTTGGTGCGAAGGACGGTGTTAGACGGTTCAGCACTCAGGCCTCTTCTGTACTCGGAGACTGCCTCATCATATTCTCCGCGAGTGTAGTGGAGATCGCCTAGCGCGATCGCGGCCTTTATCCTTCGAGTAGCATCCTCGCTTGGCTGAGTCTGGTCGGGCCGGTTTGCTTGAGTTGGCGCGGTCTTCGTCCTGGGGCGCGGAATGACTGTCCTGGTTCTGCTTGGGAGGTCCTGAATGGCAGTCGATTGAGGCGCGGATTGGGCCTGTTTTGTAATGGGCAAAGACGTCTGGGTTTGAGCATGCGTGGCCGCGGGAGCCGCGTGGTCTATCGCTGCTGTTGAGTTCGGGTTAGCCCTGCCACGCAGAACGTACCACGCAACACCGGCCAAGATCACCGCGAGAACCGCCGCTAAAGCCGCCAGCTGGGCTGAGGAATTCCAGAATTTCGGCGGAGCGAGCGTGACCGTCGGGATCTTTGCTGAGGGTTGCGGAACCGGCACGCTGGGCAAGCTGTTTCGCGTCTGGGGCGCCAACCGGTCCGCTTCACGAACTGGCACCTCGGTTTCTAGTGGCCTGGCGGACCCTGTAGAAGCGGTCTTAGCAAGCTCACGCGCGAATTCCGGCGCCGTCGCATAGCGATCATTGCGCTCCTTTTGCAGGGCCTTCATTACGACGCGATCCAACTCCGGTGAAATGTGCAGATCCGGCCGGCTCAAGGTAATCGGCTCCGGTGGCTCAACCAGATGCTTTCGCAAAAAGGCCAGCGGCGTATCGGCTTGGAAGGGCACGCGCCCAGTGATCAGCTCGTATGCGACGATCCCGAGCGAATAAATATCGGATCTTCCATCGAGTTCGTCGCTTCGCATTCCGGAAGCCTGCTCGAACGACATATAGGCGGGAGTGCCCACCGCGAGGCCGGTCACGGTATGCGTGCTCGATTCGCGCATTTTGGCTATCCCGAAGTCTACAATCTTCACCAATACTTGGCCGTCGTCGTCATGTGTCAGGAAGATATTGTCGGGCTTCAGGTCGCGGTGAATGATTCCCAACTTGTGTGCTGCATTCAGTCCGCGAGCGGCTTGTTGCAGGATTTCGACCGCTTCGAGCAATGGAAGCGAGCCTCTACGCTTCAAAGTCTGCCGGAGCGACTCACCTTCCAGGTACTCCATCGCGATGTATGGGGAGCCATCATCGGTCTGACCGCATTCATATACGGTTACTACGTTCTGGTGTCGAATGCGGCCCGTCGAGGAGGCCTCGTCCTGAAAGCGCTGAAGAAAATCGGGATCCTCCAGTAGTTTGCGGCGCAGAACTTTGAGGGCGACTAATCGGTTCCCAACGGCAAGCTGTTCGGCCAGAAACACCGTGCCCATACCGCCCTCGCCGAGCCGCCGGACAACGCGATAGCGACGGGATAAGCCGACGGACAGGTCGAACTGGGTGGCAGCCAACGGCGGAGGCAAAGGCGTGGCGTCCCGCGGACAGAAATCCATCTCATCGGCATAGTTTCGTTGGCAATCGGGGCAAGTCCGCATCAGCAAGCCGGATCTTCAGGGCGCAGGAGAAATGCTTGCCGCCAGATCCGGAATAACAAACAGCATATCTGTTTTTGCAACTGTCGTTCCAATTGCTCCGGAAGCATCGGCGCATAGTAACCTGAAACTGTGCAGATTACGGTGGAAATTCCGGATGAACTGGCCAATAGTCTAGCGTCTCCCGGCCAGGACCCTGCCCGCGCCGCCCTCGAAGCGCTGGGCCTTGAAGCGTATCGCCAACGGCGGATTACAGGGTATCAGCTCCGGACGATGTTAGGCATATCGTCGCGCTACGAACTCGACGGATTTCTGAAGCAGCACGAAGTCTACGATTACACTATTGAGGACTTTGAACACGATCTGGCCACGATTCGCGAATTGGAAGAGAGCCGCAACGCCGATGCGCGGGCATGATCGTCGTAGCTGATACCAGCCCTTTGAATTATCTGGTTCTGATCGGAGCGGTGGAGGTGCTCAAACCGCTTTACGAACGCATTGTTGTTCCACGGGCTGTGGCGGAGGAACTGAGCGGGACCAAAGCACCCTCTGTAGTTCAGACTTGGATCGCGCGACCGCCCGAGTGGCTGGAAGTGAAACCAGACCCTCCCAACGATTCAAAGTTGTGGTTCCTCGATCCCGGGGAAAGGGCTGCCTTGTTACTAGTGCAACTGTTAGGCGCCGACGAAATTCTGATCGATGAGCGAGACGGACGCGAGGAGGCGGAGCGCCGAAATTTACGCGTAACTGGCACTCTCGGCGTTCTAGCAAAAGCCCATCGGGCTGGACTACTTAACTTCGATGAGGCGCTTTTGCGACTTCGTGGCACCAGCTTTCGGCTCTCGCCCGAAGTCGAACGCCTAGTGCGCCAGCGGCTACCTCGGGCAGACTGCTGATCGAAGCGCGTCTAATGCGGGGCCGTTCCAGCCTTAAACGCCTCTGCGATCGCCCCATAAATCCACATGCAAGCGCGGGCCGTACCGGAACCCGGTGCGCTTGCAGATTTCCGCGATCCATAATCCTCGCTCATGAAGAACGCTCCCCGAAGTTCCCTCCGGCATCAGAACGACGTGCGAGCGATCGGCGCCGAGTTCGGCTACTATCGTCTCGATTTCGGCGAGATCTTCCGGAGCGGAGACAACGAACTTCAGCTGATACGGGTACTCCGACGTAAGTTGCCGCAAAATGTCTGACTGGTAGCGGAGACGGTCGTGATGTGGCGCCCATCGGCCGCCTTCGCGTTCGAAAGGCGTCGAATTCCGGAGCTTTGGACTGATGCTCATCAGGTCGCAGGCCACGGGCGCGTAGACCGTTCCTGCTGTTTCTATGGTGATGTGCAGGCCCGCGGATCGCAGCGCTTCCGTGAGCGGCACGATTTCGGGCGCGATCATCGGCTCACCGCCGGTTACTACAACGTGCGCGGCTTGGTAAGCCGCGATGTCCTGGAGCAGGGAAGTGAGCGACCGGTCCTCGCCTTCCGGCTTCCAGGAAGTATAGGGCGTGTCACACCATACGCAGCGCAGATTACATCCCGACGTACGGACAAAGACGGAAGGAACGCCCGCGAGACTGCCCTCGCCCTGAATGGAATAGAAAACTTCGGAGATCTTCACTTCGAAACCGGAACCGCCGGATCGGGAATGCCGGCCTCGGCAAATCCTTTTCTTCTTAGCAGGCAGGAATCGCAATGCCCGCACGGGTTGCCTCGCGAATCCGGATCGTAGCAACTGAACGTTAGGCTCAAATCGACGCCTAGCTCCGCTGCTTTTCGCACGATTTCGGCCTTGCTCATTGAGATCAGCGGCGTTTGAATCGTCAGCTTCGTCGCGCCTTCCACGCCGGCCTTGGTGGCCAGATTGGCCATGGCTTCGAACGCATGGATGAATTCCGGGCGGCAATCCGGATAACCCGAGTAGTCGATCGCGTTAACGCCGATGAAGATGTCGGACGCTCCGGCCACCTCCGCGTAGGCGAGCGCAAAAGAAAGAAAGATCGTGTTGCGGGCGGGAACGTAGGTGATGGGTATACCCGCGGCCATCGCATCGCTCCTGCGATCCTTCGGAACAGCGATGTCGCTGGTCAGCGCAGACCCACCAAATACGCGTAAATCGATCCTGGCCACCCGATGCTCTAGTGCGCCCAAGCTTTGCGCCACGCGTGCCGCAGCGTCGAGCTCGATGCGATGCCGCTGACCGTAATCGAACGAGAGGCAGTAGCAATCGAACCCCTCGGCGCGCGCAATAGCCAGGCACGTGGTCGAATCCAGGCCGCCGCTGAGCAAGCAGATGGCGCGCTTTTCACCCGCCATGTGTTTCCTCCACGCGCACGCCGAGTTCACCTTCTCCTAAACGGACACGCAGTTTCTCATCGGGAGCCGTATCGGAAGCGGAACGAATGATCTGGCCTGCGGCCCGCTCCACGATGGCGTACCCGCGGGATAAGACGGTCAGCGGGCTCAACTGCGTCAGATGGGCCTGGGCAGTCTCGTGTCTTCGGCGCATCTGCCATAGCTTTGATTCGATCGCCTTGAACAAACGGCCATCCATTGCTTCCTGGGCTTGACGGATCTTGGCGAAACGCAGGCGTAAATCGGCGGCTTGCAAGCGTTGCGTCAAGTCGGCGAGCCGCCTGCGCCGTTCAACAAAGATGCGTTGCCGCAGCGCTCGAAGCTGCATATCGAGATCGTCCACGCGCTGCGCACGTTTCGAAACCGCGCGATGCACTAAAGCCGAGGCACGGTCGGTTCCAAGCCGATGCAAATCGCCTCGCGCCGAAAGCAGCCGATACCGCATCGCCTGCAACGCCTTGGCCCGGCAACTCGCGATGCGTTCGTGAACGCTATCGGTGGTGGGAACAGCAATCTCCGCCGCAGCGGACGGCGTGGGCGCGCGATGGTCGGCAACGAAATCGGCTATGGTGAAATCGGTCTCGTGGCCGATGGCTGAAATGGTCGGGACAGCGGAAGCGGCAATTGCCCGCGCCACAGCTTCTTCATTAAAGGTCCACAAATCCTCGAGCGAGCCGCCGCCGCGCGCGATAATCACGACTTCCGCCCAGTTCCCGGTGCTGAACCACTCGATCCCGCGGCAGACCTGCTCGATGGAGCCTTCACCCTGCACCTGCGCGGGAAAGAGGCGGATATGCAGACCGCGAAAACGGCGTTCGATGACATGCAGCATATCCCGTATGACCGCGCCGCCGGGCGATGTGACCATCCCGATACGGACTGGTAGCTTTGGTAACGCGCGTTTGCGTTCCAAAGCGAAGAGTCCTTCGGCCGCCAGTTTCCGCTTCAACTGCTCAAAAGCAATTTGCAAGGCGCCCGCGCCCTGCGGCTCAATCGATTCGACAATAAATTGGTATTCGCCGCGCGCCTCATAGACCTCCAGGCTCCCCCGGACAAGCACGGCAAGACCATCCTGCGGCTTGAAACGCACGTAGCGCGCCGTTCCCTTGAAAAGTGCGCACTTGATCTGGCTTTGCGCGTCTTTGAGCGAGAAGTAGTAATGGCCGCTAGGCGCCATGCGGCATCCCGAAATCTCACCTTCGACGAAGATGGCGCGAAACTGACGTTCGAATAGCGTCTGGACGGCGGAGTTCAGCTCGCTCACACTGAAAATGCGCCGCTGGGCCTCGAAAGAGAGGCTGAGCTGAGTAGTCGTCATGGCCCCGGACATCCTATCTGCCAGTGTAGAAGGAAGCCGCCTTCACAAATGCGCGGAACAATGCCATCTGTTCCGGGAACCCGCTGACCTGATTCTCTGGATGCCACTGGACGGCCAGCATAAATGTCCGGTCCGGCCGCTCCAGCCCTTCTATAACACCATCTTCCGTGTCCCGCGCCGTGATAATGAGGTGCTCTCCCAGCCGTGCGACGGCCTGGTGATGCCGCGAGTTGACCTGAAGCTTGGGCTCACTCACGACGGCAGCGAGCAGCGTGTCCGGAGCGACTTCGACCTCATGCGCCGGCAAGCCCGGGTTGCCGGGCGTGCGCCGCACATGGTGAGAGCTTGATGGCAGATGCTGTATCAGCGTGCCGCCGTGACAAACGTTGAGGATCTGCTGGCCGCGGCATATGGCTAAGACGGGAAGATCACGCTCAATCGCCTGGTGGATCAGATCGAGTTCAACCTGGTCCCGCTCATCATCCGCGTCTTCCGTTTCGGGAGCTGCCACTTCGCCATAGAGCCGGGGATTCACATCAACTCCGCCCGTCAAGAGCAGTCCAGTATAGCCGTCCAGGTGAATGGCGCCGCGCGTTTCGGCAGCTATGGGGTCACCGCCCGCGGACCGCACGGCTTCAAGATATGGGCGTACGGAGCGGTGTCCGTTATAGGGCGCCAGAATTTTTGTCATCCTGAATTGACCTTGAGGCCTGCCGGTTCCTTGCTGCAATGGCCAAAGCGAATCTCAGGCAGTTCCTCCACGGCCCGGCGCAGCGATTGTTCCCAGCAGGCGTGAATAGTTGCTAAATCCACGTCCGATCCGTTGAACTTGCGATAGCAATCAAGCCGGAGACTATCTTTCCGATAGAGCAGCAGTTCGATCGGCGGGCCCACGGTGACATTCGAACGTATTGTCGCGTCGAACGAGAGCAGAGCGTACTTCGCAGCGACCTCAAGACTGGTCTGCCCAAATTCGATTCCACGGTCAAGGATCGGCCGGCCATACTTGCACTCCCCGAGCTGTAAATATGGCGAATCCTCAGTGGCGCTTAAGGGATTGCCTTGCGGATAGATCATATAAAGGGCGGGCGGCTCTCCGGCGATTTGGCCCCCCAGCAGCACGTTGATATTGAAGCTGAAGTCGTCCCGTTCCAGCGCCGCGCGGTCCAGGTCGGACACCCGGCGCACGCAATCGCCGACGGCGCGGGCGGCCGCGTAGATCGACTTGGCCGACGCCAAGCCTTCGCCAGCCTCAAAACTGTCCCGCAGCAACGCAACCACCGACTGCGTCAGCGAAAGGCTTCCGCTGGTCAAAATGACGAATGCCCGCTCCCCGGGCTTAATGAAGGTGTGCATCTTCCGGCACACGTTCACCTGATCGAATCCGGCATTGGTCCGCGAGTCCGATGCCATGATCAGTCCATCTTGCGTCACAATACCTAAGCAATAAGTCATGGTTTTGTCCGGCTCCGAATAGTGTATGGCGTGAGGTTGCGTCAATTGGCTCTCTTGAACGATGCGTAGAGTTTAAGCGGCGCAATTTTTCGACAGCGTGAATTCAACATGGTAGTCTAACGGGTTTCCACCTCTTGCCTTGTCCGCAAGCGATTGAAGTTCAAGTGCCGGCGGGAGGCGCCAATAATTTTATGTTGATTCGACTAGGCTACGACATTCGCTTCAACGTTCCCACCCCTACACCCATGATCGCTCTCTTGCACGTATACCCCCCACGTGCAAAAGATCTTTTAGAACCGGACGAAATGCTGACCGAACCGGCCGTCGCCATTGAGGAGTACGTTGATTCATTTGGTAACCGGTGCTCACGGCTGCTTGCAGAGACCGGGGACATCCGGCTGCACGCCTCAACGCTGATCGTGGACTCCGGTCTGGAGGATCCCGTTCTGCCCGATGCCTGCCAACACGCAGTGCAGGAACTTCCGGCCGATACGCTGCAGTTTCTGCTCGCTAGCCGGTACTGCGAAGTGGACCTGATGTCGAACATCGCGATGGAGTTGTTTGGCGGCACAGAACCCGGTTGGCCCCGCGTGAAGGCTATCTGTACGTGGGTTAATCAGAAGGTGCTCTTCGGATACCCGTTTGCGCGCTCCACTCGCACCGCTCTCGATACTTATACGGAACGCATGGGCGTCTGCCGCGATTTTCAGCATCTGGCCATCACGTTCTGCCGCGCTATGAACATTCCGGCGCGGTATGCCACCGGCTACCTGGGCGATATCGGAGTTCCGATTAGCGACACAGCCATGGATTTCAGCGCCTGGTTTGAAGTGTACCTGGGCGGAGGGTGGCGCACGTCCGATGCCCGCCATAACCGGCCGCGGATAGGACGTGTGTTGATGGCGGTAGGGCGCGATGCGGCGGACGTGGCGATCACCACCTCCTTCGGCAATCCGCGATTGACGCAATTCACAGTCGTAACCGACGAGGTGAAAGAGTTGGGAAAAAACGAAGCGGCGCTAGCATAGGGCTTGTGCGCGTTTTCATTGTATTGCTTTTGGCGGTGCTGCCGCAGTTTGCCGCCCATCCCGATTGGCAGGATTTGCGCGACCGGATAGACGCCACGCTCCACGTGCCGGAGCCTCTGCCGGATGCCGCGGCGAAATCCTACGGCGAATTTCAACCTGCGCCGGGCGTTACGGCTGAACGAGTATCGTATGCGACCGCTTACGGTCTGCGCGTGCCCGCCATTGTTTACCGGCAGCAGGGCGCAAGCCTGATTCAACGGCCCGCCCTGATTGTGGTCAACGGACATGGCGGCGATAAGTCTTCGTGGTACGCCTATTGGGCGGGCATTCTTTACGCCCGCGCCGGCGCTGTCGTCTTGACCTATGATCCCATCGGCGAATACGAACGTAATGCCGAGCGCAAGTCGGCGACCAACCAACATGACCAGTACATCGCGCCCGATGATATGGGACGCCGCATGGGCGGCCAGATGGTCACGGACATTATGGAAGCGACCAGCTATCTTTTGCAACGTAAGGACGTTGACCCGAAGCGCATTGCGGTTCTGGGTTACTCGATGGGATCCTTCATAACTTCGATCGCCTGCGCGGTTGAGAATCGCCTGCACGCCTGCGTGTTGGTGGGAGGCGGCGATCTCGATGGCCCGGGTGGCTATTGGGATTCGAGCGGGCGCAAGATGTGCCAGGCGATCCCCTATCAGTCGCTCAGCTTCCTGGGCAATCGCGGCCCCGTGATCTATGCGCTGCAGGCGCGCCATGCCGCCAGTTATGTATTCAACGGCTCGACCGACCGGGTGGTGGACATCACCAACCATGGCCCCGATTTCTTCGCGACTCTGCGCCGGGACACCATCACCGAGCTAGGGAATTCGAAAGCCGTATTCGAGTATGGATTCGCTCCCAACGGAGGCCATCGCCCGTACTTCGTCACCAAGCCCGTTGCGCTGTGGCTGGAAGACAAGCTCAAATTTCCGAACTGGACGCGCAAGGAGGTCGAGCGCATGCCCGAAACGCATATTGCCGAATGGGCTATCGCCAACGGCATCAAAGACAAAAACAGCGAAAGTTACGAGCATAACGAGGGCGGAACCGTGGCTCTGGGGGCCGATATACCGGCTGTTCCACGCACGGAACTGCATGCACTGCCGGAGGCGCTTTGGGAATCGCAGAAGGCGAATTATGTTTACGACTCATGGGTGGAGCGCGCCCAGGCCGCAAAGCCGTAACTGGGCTTAAATAATGTATCCGCGTGATACCCTTTAGCTTCCTTTCTATTTATGGCTGATCGTAAGCTGCAAATCGTGCCTATAGGGGGCTTAGGGGAGTTCGGAATGAACTCCATGGCCCTCCGCTACGGCGACGACATCATCGTCATCGACGCCGGCATGATGTTTCCCGACGCTGAACTGCTCGGCGTCGATATAGTAACTCCCGATTTCGCCTATCTTGAGCAACATTCCAGCATGGTGCGCGCTCTTGTTCTCACACACGGGCATGAGGACCATATCGGCGGCATCCCGTTCATGTTGTCGCAGCTGAACATACCGATCTACGGTACCGAGTTCACGCTTGCGCTGGTTGAACGCCGGCTGGAGGAGCACGAACTGCTCGACCAGGCGCGATTGAATATCGTGAAACCGGGCGACCGCCTGAAACTCGGTCCATTCGAAATCGAATTCATCCGCGTGACGCATTCCATCGTGAGCTCTGTAGCGCTGGCGGTGACCACCCCTCTCGGCGTCGTCATCCACACGGGCGATTTCAAGGTGGATCCGACGCCGACCGACAACGAACTGTTTGATCTTCACACCTTTGCAGACTACGGCAAACGCGGCGTGTTGCTGCTGATGTCGGATTCAACCAACGTCGATCGTCCCGGCTACACGGAAAGCGAACGCGCCGTCCGCCCAAGGTTCGAAGAATTGTTCGTGCGTACCGAGCGGCGTCTGGTCGTCTCCTGCTTTAGCAGCTCCATTCATCGTTTGCAGCAGGTGCTCGATCTGGCCGCCGAATACGGCCGCAAGGTGGCCTTTCTCGGGCGAAGCATGCTCAACGTGACCGAGATCGCGCACAGCATGGGCCTGCTTACCATTCCAGATTCAACACTGCTTCGGCCGCAGGACATCATGCAGATGGCGCCCGAAAAGGTGGCGGTGGTGGTTTCGGGCACTCAGGGCGAGCCAATGTCAGCTCTGTCCCGCGTTGCAGTGGACAATCACAAGCATCTGTATCTTCAGCCGGGCGACACCGTGGTCCTGAGCTCGCGCATTATCCCGGGAAATGAGAAAGCGATCTACCGCATGATGAATCACATCGCGCGGCGGGGCGCCGACATCGTCTACGGCAGCATGCGGCCGCCGGTACACGTCTCCGGGCACGCCAGCGAAGAAGAATTGAAGCTGATTCTAAATCTGGTACGCCCGCGATATTTTCTGCCGATTCATGGCGAGTACCGTCAACTTTCACGGCACGCCGCTCTGGCTCAGCATCTGCGTTCTTCTGGCCTCGAAGATACGTTCGTTCTCGAGACGGGTCAGACGCTGGAGATCGATCATCTGGGCGCACGCGAAGGCGAACGGATCACGGTGGGCCGCGTCTGCATCGATTCCGGTTCTTTGGACGACGTAGTGGAAGACATCATTATCCGTGACCGGCGCCATCTTTCCGAAGATGGATTTGTGCTGCCGATTATCGCGATTAACAAACACACTGGAAAGAGTGAGGGGCTTCCGGAAATTGTCAGCCGAGGTTTCATTGGCGCCGATGGAGCAGGGATTCTACAAGACGCGCGCAGTGTGGTAGCCAGGACGCTTGAAGGCTCCTCGCCCGAAGAGCGTGGCGACTGGGGCGTTATGCAGGAGAAGATCCGAACCGATCTAAAGCGTTACCTGACGAAGCAGACGCAGCGGCGGCCTCTGATTATGCCCGTGATTCTCGAAGTGTAACCCCGGTGGCGGAGGATTTCGAACTGTCGCCCGATTCCCTGCCTTTGTTGATCAAATCCATTCCATGCAAAACCGTGGATATAACTGCTTCATCGCCGATCCTGGAATTGATAAACAAGTCGTAAAGTTGGCGGTCCGGCCAATCCTTCCCGTAATACTTCTTGACGAAGGCGGAGCGTTCTTTATCGACCGTTTCGAGCAGACGCGTTGCCTCCTCCTCGGAGCGGCCCTGGGAGAGGAGGCGACGGAACTTCTCATGGTGCGGCGCGTAGACGAAGACATGCATCGCGTCGGTCCGTTCACGAAGGAACCAGGCCGCGCCACGGCCCACAATGACAGCCTTTCCTTTGTTGGCGATATCGTTCACTAGCTTTTCGAAGTGCATTGCCAGATGCTCGGCGTCAAGCAATTCCATGCCGCCGCCGCCGCTTTCGATGCTGCCCTCATAGCTGCCGCGCATAAAGGCCTTCATCAGGCGGTAAAACGTTGGGTCCAGCCGCTCCTCCCGGCGTTCCACGGCTGCGATGTCGCATTTCAGACGGCGGGCGATCTCACATGTGATGCCGTGATCCCAAAACGCCCAACCGAGCCGATCGGCGATCGCCTGCGCGATACCACCTCCGCCCGAACCAAATTCCCGTTCAATTGACAGTACCCGGATCATGCGGCCTCCCGGCGGCTACACACCGCTTTGCTCAAATCTTACAGCATTTTTCAGACCTTTTGCGATGGCTCTGGTTTCAGTACTCGCCGTTCCGGCTGAATGAGCATCCAGGAGATCGCCGCCATCAGATAAGTTCCGGATAGAAGATGAAGAGGCAAGTTCCAGTCCCCAAGGCGGTCGACAATATACGCCAGAACTATAGGACTGAGTACGCCGCCGACCTGCCCCGCCGTATTCATCGTGGCGCTTAGGACGGCAGCATTGCTGCCACCCAGTTCGATGGCGGTGGCCCACGCCGGCGCGAGCGTGAACATTGAGGCCGCACCGCCTATAGCGATCAGCGACCCACCCAGGCGCGCATCGGGCACCAGCGTTCCAGCGATCATTGCTATGGCCGCGAGCAGATAACCGGCGGCGCCGACACCGCAGCGTCCCACACGCAATCCGAATTTTCGTGAGAGACCGTCAGTCGTGATGCCACCCCCGATATCGGCGGCAACACTCAAGAGCAGCGGCATACCGGCGAAGAACGCAAGTTCCCGATGCGCCATTCCGCGGTACTTCAGCAGGTAAGTAGGCAGCCAGGTGATGAAAAAGTAGAAGCCATACGTGTTGGCGAAGTATTGCAGGCACAGCGGTACCAGACTGGGCGTCCGGAACACTTGCGCCCAGGAACCGCCGTGATCCGACGCAAGCTTACGGCTACCTTCGATCAGGTTGCGCTCGATCGGACCGACCGAGGGGTGGTCGCGTGGCTCGTCCCGATACCATCGGTACCAAAGAAGAGCCCATAGAAGACCAACACAACCCAGGAGCGGGAAGATAGCGCGCCAAGGCAGGAACCGCAGAAGATAGGCGACCAGGATCGGAGTGAGTCCTCCGGATAGATGGGCTGCCGCGAAGAACATGCCCTGAACCCGGCCGCGCTCGCGTTCGGGAATCCAGCGTGCGAACACGCGGGCGGCATTCGGCCATGCGCCTGCTTCCCCAACTCCGAATAAAAAACGGATGACGAGCAGCACGCCGTAATTGAACGCGCCGGCCGTGGCCATAGTAAATGCCGACCACCATAAAACAATGCGCGTCAGGACGCGGCGACTACCAATGCGATCGGCCCACCATGCGGTTGGAATTTCAAACAGCGCGTAGGCTAGAGTGAACGCGCTGAAGACATAACCCATCTGCACCGCGGTCAACCGCAGATCGTGCATGATATAGGGCGCGGCGATCGAGATGCAGACGCGGTCCAGATAGGTGACCGCCGCAAGCGCCATGGTGAACGCGACTACCTGGTATCGGACGCGGCCCTGGGTCGCTGGCACTAGGGGGAATTATACTTCCCGTTCCAATATGCTATTGAGCATGGCCTCCATTCGGCAAACCCTGCGATCTCTTTGGAACACGCCTGGCTTCTCCGTCATGGCGATTGTGACGATGGCGTTGGGCATTGCGGTCACGACCGCCCTGTTCAGCCTGATGTATGCAGCCTTGTTGCAGCCGCTTGCCTTTCCGGATGCGGACCGGGTTGTCGCGATCAATACGTCGTGGCCAACCAAGGGCAAGACCATTCCTAGAATGACGGGCGGCGATTACCTGGATCTTCGGTCTGCGTTGAAGAGCTTCGAGGCGATTGCGCTGTATGGCGGCGGTGAGAATGGAGTGCGCACTGGCGATCACACCAGGTTTGCGCAAACGTTCGAAATCGGCCCCGAGTTCTTCCGCGTGTTGGGCGTAACTCCGGCGGCTGGGCGGCTGCCCGGAAAACAGGATGCGAACCGCGCGGCCGTTTTGACGGTGTCATTCGCACGGGCTACTTTTGGCGATGCGGGCCGTGCAATTGGCCAGGACGTTATCGTGAACAACAAACCGTACGACGTAATTGCTGTCTTGCCGGACCAACTGAGTTTCCCGGAGAAGGCGGAAGTGTGGATCACTGGGCCGGTAGATCCGGACAACCAAAATCGCAGTTCCTTCAATTATCACAGTGTCGGCCGCGTGCGCCCCGGGATCTCGCTACGCCAAGCCGAGGCGGAACTCTCAACGGTGGCCGCCCGACTTGCGATTGATCATCCCGATTCAAATGAAGGCAAAACGTTCCGAGCCATCCGGCTTCAAGAGCAACTCGCCGCGCCAGTCCGATCCACCATGCTGTTTCTGTTTGGGGCGGCCGGCCTGTTGCTGTTGATCTCCTGCGCCAACGCGGCGAACCTGATGCTTGCCCGCGCCTCCGCGCGCACCCGCGAAACGGCGATTCGCGTCTCGCTTGGTTCCGGCGTCGGGCGAATTGTTCGGATACTGCTGGCTGAAGGCGTCGCGCTCGGCGGCGGGGCGGCCATTTTAGGTTTAGCGTTGGCTTACGCGCTTACACGGGCGATGCTGCCACTTTTGCCGGCAAACTTGCCCCACGCGGCTGAGGCGGTTCATATCCATGGCGCCGTCTTGCTCTTTGCCGTCGCTGTTTCCTGCATGACGGCCGTAATCTGTAGCCTTGTTCCCGCCGCGTCGCTCCAGAAGGTGAATCTGGCAGATGTGCTGAAGCAATCGGCCCGTGGTTTTGTAAGTGGAGGCATGCGTTCCCGAAATCTTATCGTCGTGGCGCAAATTGCGCTGTGCTGCATTCTTTGCGTAGGCGCGGCGCTGCTTTCGCGAACGCTGGTTGCCCTTATCAACACTCCCCTGGGCTTTCGTTCTGATCGCATTCTGGTGATGTACGCGAATGCGCCGGCATTCCAACTGCCAGAGTATATGCGGGCCATCCGGACTTTCGAAACGGCGCTGGGTGATATTCGAAATATAGCGGGTGTCGAATCGGCAGCCACGGTAATGGGTTTGCCGACTGGCCAATACGGTTCAAACGGCAGTTATTTGGTCGAAGGCGTCCATATTCAGGCCGGGCAAGACCCTTTGAAGATGTCTTGGCCTCGCGATCTTCCGTGGGCTCTGTTTACGCTATCGAGTCCGCAGTACTTTCGAACGGGTGGCATTCGATTGCTCGCAGGCCGCGATTTTACGGATCGGGATCAGTACGATGCTCCCTTTGCGGCGATCGTGAGCGAGTCGCTGGCGCGGCAATCTTTCGGATCAGCCGACCCCATCGGCCGAAGAATTTATTGCGGGCTCGATTCCCCGAAGCCGATGACCATTGTCGGCGTGGTTAGCGATGTGCGGCAGGATTCGCCGGCATCCAGTTTGCAACCGGAAATTTATATGCCCTTCCAGCAGCACCCCTATTTCGCGAATGAATTACAAATTGTCATTCGAACAGCCGGCGATCCGAACCGCCTCGTTCCAGATGTGCGGAACAGCATGCATCGGCTTGCGCCCTTTATGGCGACGCGCTTTACCACGTTTAGCCAGATGGTGGAAGACTCCATGGCGGGGCCACGGTTCCGAGCGGCATTGGCTCTGGCATTTGCGATTCTCGCGATGAGCCTTGCGCTAACCGGCGTCTACGCCATGATGAGCTATTACGTTGGCGAGCGCAGGGCGGAGATGGGGGTGCGGATCGCATTGGGCGCAACACCGGGTTCTATCGTGAGCCTGGTTTCCAGACGCGCTCTGTGGTTGGCGTTAGTCGGCTTGTTTATTGGGATTGCCAGCGCGGCCGCGCTCAGCCGGTTTGCGGAAAGCATGCTCTATGGTCTGCGTTCGCTAGATTTTGCCGCATACTTCATGGGAGCGGTTACCGTGCTATTGG
The DNA here is from genome assembly GCA_036269625.1 of Bryobacteraceae bacterium. Lineage (GTDB taxonomy): Bacteria > Acidobacteriota > Terriglobia > Bryobacterales > Bryobacteraceae > Bog-105. The sequence goes on from DATBEF010000126.1 coordinate 34,320, forward strand.
TGGTTGCCTTCGCGGGCGCGATCCCGGCATGGCGCGCTTCGCGGGTTGATCCAACAGTTGCTCTCCGTCATGAATAGTCTCAAGGAATCACAATAGATGCTTAGGTTTTTGCGCGTTGCCGCGCCGCTCGGGTTAATATTGGCCGGAGCCGCGCTTTCTCAATTAGTCCCAAGTGCTGCCGACCCTTGGCCTGGCAAGAAGAAGCTTCTGGCAATCGGCGACGTACGCACCGGCTTTGAGCACGATTCGGTATCGCACGCGCTAGCAACTATTGAGCGGCTGGGGCGTCAGTCTGGCGATTACATCACGTTTATTAGAACCGACTCTCAACTGATCACGAAGGACAAGGTCGCGGGAACGGGCGATTACGGGCCTGGGAAGCGGAACGTCAACGGGAAAAACCTAAACTTCTTCGATGCCATCTTCTTCATGGGCACGGGAGAAGGCGATCTCACGGACAAACAGAAGGCAGATTTGCTGTCCTTTGTTAGAGACGATGGGAAGGGCTTTGTAGGCGCACACACCGGCGATGACGCGTATTTCACATGGCCTGAATTCGGCAAGATGATCGGCGGCTATTTCGATGGCCATCCCTGGAGTGTTTTCGAAGCTCCGGTGATTGTAGAAGATCCCAATTTTCCGGGGATGCAAGGTCTTCCACACGAGTTCACAATCCGGGATGAGATCTATCAGCACAAAGATTTCTCGCGCGCGAATGTCCACGTGCTGGCTCGCCTGGACGCCTCGAAACTGGACATGAGTAAACCCAATATTCATCGAACCGACAAGGATTTTCCCGTCGCTTGGGCAAAGATATACGGCAAAGGCCACGTTTTCTATTCGACGTTCGGCCATACAGATGAGTCGTGGGACGATCCTCGTGTCCAGAAGATGTATCTTGGCGCGATTCGCTGGGCGCTGGGTCTTGAGCATTACGATATCGGCGAGTCTAAATAGCGCATGCCCAAGATAAACTTCACCGATTTGACCGGGCGCGTCGCGGTTGTGACCGGCGGAACATCCGGTATCGGCCGCGAACTGGCCATCGGATTAGCGGAGGCGGGCGCGGATGTCGTTCCTACTGGCCGGCGAGAATCATTGCTGAGCGGCGCCTGTGCGGATATCCGGTCTGCCGGAGTAAAGACGCTTGAAATGGCCTGCGACGTGAGTGACCGTGGCAGTGTCGACGCGCTCCGCGACGCTGTGCTCGCGGAGTTTGGACAAATCGACATTCTGGTCAACTCCGCGGGTGCAACTGCGAAGCGGCCAACGATTGAGGTTGATGAAGAGGAGTGGAACAGAATCCTAAACGTAAACCTCACCGGCATTTTACGGACGTGCCAATCGCTCTACCAACCTTTGGCCGCGAATAAGCGGGGCCGCATCGTGAACATTGCGTCCATTGGGGCATTTTCTTCCTTGTTTCAGGTGGCCGCCTACAACTCCTCAAAAGCTGGAGTGGTTGCGCTAACCAAAACGCTTGCTATCGAGTGGGGGAAGGACGGCATCAACACGAATGCGATTGCTCCGGGGGTCTTTCGAACCGAGATGAATGAGCGGATACTGGATGGAACTGAACGGGGCCGCGAGTACAAGATACGCACTCCGATGGGACGTTTTGGGCGCACTCGCGAGTTAGTAGGCGCGGCCGTACTGCTTGCGTCGGACTCAGCCAGCTTTATTAATGGAGCGACCATCCCGGTCGATGGAGGATTCCTCGCTTCCGGTGTGAATTCTTGACGGCGCTGTCAGCGCATGAGGAATATCCACCGCGAGTTAGCTCGGCAGGAGCTGCGTCGATTGCTTTCGGCGCATGTCGATATAGAGATCGCAGGGGAGGCCCGTAAGGGCGAAGAGGCGTTAAGTCTAGTCGCCGCACTCGAACCCGACGTTCTATTCCTCGACATACGCATGCCTGGAATGGGTGGCTTCGAACTCCTGGAGCGCCTGGACTATGTACCGCAGGTAATTTTCACCACGGCTTACGATGAATACGCACTCAAGGCGTTTGATGTAAGCGCCCTTGACTATTTGGTAAAGCCGGTGGCGCCAGTTCGGTTGGCCAACGCCGTTGCTAAGCTTCGCCCTCGCGCGGCGCGGCCGCGTTTGGAGCAGGTATTCGTCAAGGATGGAGAACGATGCTGGCTCGTGCGCGTTAGGGACATTTTCCTGCTGGAGTCCGAAGGGAACTATACACGCCTATACTTCGCCAATGAGCGTCCGCTGATTCCACGTTCTCTGGCGTCGTTGCAGGAGCGGCTCGATCCCGCTCTGTTCTTTCGCGCGGGACGCAGTTACATCGTGAATTTGGAATGGGTTAAACGCGTCGAGCCTTGTATGGCTGGAAATCTCCTGATCGTACTGCCTGGCGGGATCAAAGTGGAGATGTCGCGCCGTCAGTCAGCCCGTTTCCGGGAGGTGTTGAGCCTTTAGTGATCTCTGTCGCTGGCTCACATTGATACATCGTTCGACTTTGCGCGTATCGCGGCGCGCTTTCTCCGTGGTACACATAAGAGTATGGCGCGACCGATGCGCATCTTGGCGCTGCTGTTACTTGCCGCTCTCGTGGCAAACATGCAGTGCTATGCGCGATGTATGACGGCTGCGCAAGATCCGATGAGCGGCTGCCATAGTTCGGGCGCCTGTCATCACTCGCAGCATTCCAAGAGCGGCCAGCACTCGGATTGCGGCTATCAGCAACAGGACCTGGCACGATCTCAGGCTCGTTCCAGTCCGGGTATCTCTACGTCCTCTTTCTCAAGATCTGAGGCGTGCTGGATGGTGGCGGGATACACTGCTACCGGTACGCCCCTTAGCTTCCGACTTAGTAACATAAGCCCTCCAGGTTCGCCCCCTCATAATTCGCTAGTTAGTACTATTTCAGTCCTGCGTATCTGACACCTTCTGTATCGGTTTACTCCCGCGACCTGGCAAAACCGCTCGGTTAAAAAGCTGCGTCCTTGCGGTCGCGGCTCGGAACGCGCTGCATTAAAGTACTGTAGTTGCCACTGTTAGTTGCTCTTTTAAGAAAAGGATTGAAAGCTGTATGAAAGCTCGCCGGAATTTTTTTAGAAATGCTCTCGGACTAGGCGCAGGAGTCTTTTCCGCCACAAGTCTTACTGCTCAGAGCTCCAGAAATCGAAGTAAATCCGATGTTGTGGGCGCCGGACCGCCCGTCGTTGTGCAGAGTCCGGACTTGAAGGATCTGCCTTTCACGATGGACAACGGCGTGAAGGTGTTCCACCTGATTGCCGAGCCGGTGAAGCAGCAGATCGCGCCGGGCAAGACGCTTGACATATGGGGTTATAACGGAAGCGCTCCAGGGCCAACGATTCAAGTAACTCAAGGCGACCGGGTTCGGATTATTGTCGACAATCATCTGCCGGAGCCGACCTCCATGCATTGGCACGGTCTCGAGATTCCGCACGCCATGGATGGCGGCCCGGGCATCAGTCAAGATCCGATACCGCCGGGCGGCCGATTTGTTTATGAATTCACGCTCCATCAGACAGGAACTTACTTCTATCACTCGCATATGGCCATGCAGGAGATGATCGGCATGTTGGGCGCCTTCATCATTCATCCTAAAGATGCCTGGAATCCGCGCGTCGATAAGGACTTCGTGATTCTTCTGCAGGAGTATGCGGTTCTGCCGAACAACACGGTTCCGAACACAATGAACATGGAGTTTAATTGGCTGCTGATCAACGGCAAGGCGGGACCGGCTGCAACGCCGCTCATTATTCGGCTGGGGGATCGCGTGCGTATTCGCTCGATCAATCTGGGAATGGATCACCATCCGATTCACATGCACGGGCACACATTTTATGTGACGGGGACGGAAGGCGGGCGTATTCCGGAGACCGCCTGGATACCGGGGAATACCGTGTTGGTGGGCGTGGCGCAAGCGCGCGATTTCGAATTCGTGGCCAACAATCCAGGAGCGTGGATGCTGCATTGCCATCTGCCGCACCACATGATGAACCAGATGTCTTCGAACGCCGGCCCCATGACGCGAATGGGCACGGGCATGCCCGCCGGGGTAGATATGAACAACGGAATGGGCATGCTGGACGGGTCGCCGGGCGCGCCGATTGGCGAAGACTATGGTCCAAGTTTGGGGCGCGGCCTAGGGGTTGGCTCCACGCGGGATCAGCCGGTTGCGAATACGCCACTATCGCAAAAGAACATGACGGCGATGCACGGCATGCAGCACGAAATGCCGGGCATGCAAAGCGGCGGAATGTCCATGAGCATGGACGTCAGCAAAGACGCCAATACGGTGCCGGGGTTCCCGCAGGATGCCTTTATGGAAGGGCCCATGATGGCTATGGACAAGGCGGTAGATAAGCCGCAGAACTATGGGCTGCGCCCAGGTTGGAGCGGTTTCATGCAGGGCATGATGACCTTCGTTCGCGTGCTGCCGCCCGATGAATACGACCAAGTTATGGAGCGCATCGGGAAATGACACGATATCTCGTTCTCTTCCTTCTCTCCATATCACTCGTTGATATTGGTCGCGGTCAGGAGCCCAACGCTGCTCCGGAACCGGTTCCCGATCTGCTCAAAGACGCTGCGGCTCAACCGCCTCTCTCCTTGAACCAGATTGAGCAGTTTGCACTCTCTGGAAACCCTACGTTGACGCAAGCAAGTGCAATCGTGAGGCAATCCGCTGGACAGGTTCGGCAAGCCGGTCTGTTGCCCAATCCAACGATCGGCTATCAGGGCGAGCAGATACGCGGGGGCGCGTATGGCGGTGGTGAGCAAGGTGCGTTCATTCAACAGAACGTTGTGCTCGGCGGGAAGTTGGGACTGCGCCGCAACGTTTATGAGCAGCAGCGCCATGTTGACGAAATTGGAGTAACCGAACAACGCTATCGAATCATCGGCGACGTAGACCGGAGTTTCTATCAGGCATTGGCAGCCCAGGAAATTGTGAAGGTTCGCCGTCGATTGCTGGGGCTAGCGATGGATGCGGTCGAAACGGCTCACCAATTGGCGAATGTGGGACAAGCCGATGCGCCTGATGTTCTACAGGCCGAAGTCGAAGCAGACCAGGCCCGAATCGATTACGCTACTGCGCAGCGCACCTACATACAAGAGTTTCGATCTCTGGCGGCGCTGGTGGGTAAGCCGGAATTAACATTCGCCGCGTTGGCAGGCGATCTCGAAAGGCCGCCGGCAATTGACGAGAACCAGATCATTCAGCGCGTCGTCGACGAAAGTCCAGAGGTGAAGCGCGCGCAACAGGACGTGGTGCGAGCCGAAGCGGAACTGAAAAGCGCGAGGCGAGAGACTGTCCCCGACCTGCAGATTCGCACGGGCGTTGAACAGAACAATGAACGGCTTGTCGATGCCAGCCCAACGCCGGTGGGGTTACAGGCCTTTGCAAGCGCCGGAATCACTCTGCCGCTGTTCAATAGAAACCAAGGCAATGTGGCGGCGGCTGCAGCCAATCTCGAGCGTGCAAAGAGCGAGGTTGTTCGCGCGCAATTATCATTGCGCCGAAGCAGCCAGCCTTTACTGCAGGGATATTTGTCAGAACAACTCGAAGCAAGTCGATACAAAACCGAGATGATCCCGCGGGCCACGCGCGCTTACCAGTTGTACCTTGCCAAATATAAGCAAATGGGCGCGGCCTATCCACAGGTGATCGTTTCGCAGCGAACCCTGTTTCAATTGCAAGTGAACTACATCAGTGTGTTGCAAGCGCTCTGGAGCAATGCCATCGCTCTCCAAAATTATTTGCTTACCGATGGGTTGATGGCGCCGCAACCGTCGAGATCAAGCGGCGCGAATATCAATCCGACCAATCTGGGTGGCGGTGCACAATGAGGATCAACGCGCGGCCGATCGCGTGGTTCTTGACGGGCGCCCTTGGCGTTCTGGTCGTATCGTGTGCCGCGGGAGTGATCTATTTCAAGGCTGGGGCGCATGGGTTCAGTGCCCGTGCGCGCCCCACATCAGTGGAGAAATTCGCAGCCAGGGAGGCCAGGTCGATGGCGGCGCCTTCTGACGCAAAGACGAAAACTAATCCTGTTCCCAATTCCCAGCAAGTCATAACCGAAGGTATGGCGCATTGGGCGGATCATTGCGCCGTTTGCCACTCTAACGACGGGAGCGGTCAGACGCTGATGGGCCAGAACATGTATCCACCGGCCCCGGACATGAGAAAACGCGAGAGTCAAGGCCTTACCGACGGCGAACTGTTCTATGTCATCGAAAACGGAATCCGCCTCAGCGGAATGCCGGCGTGGGGTAATGGCTCGAAGGAAAGTGAGGATGCATCGTGGAAACTGGTGCGCTTTATCCGGCGCCTTCCTGATCTTCCACCCGAGGACGTCGAAAGAATGGAGAAGCTAAATCCCAAAAGTCCGGATGAGTTAAGAGAAGAGCAAGAAGAAGATCAGTTTTTGAGCGGTCAACCTTCCAAAGGAACCCATTAGTCAATCAAACGTCACTAAAGGAGAAATAGTCATGAAGATAAGAAACATTGTTTGCACAGCTGCCGTATTGTTACTCTCACTGCTCGGACCAATTTGTGCCTTTGCGCATAATGGCATGGAGCACGTCATGGGAACCGTATCCGCGGTAACAAGCGGATCGATAACAGTCGATACCGTGAAGCACACGAAGGTCACGGTTCTGATAGATCAATCGACTAAGTTTGCAAACGGCAGCGTAACCGCATCGCTAAAAGATCTTAAACTCGGCGACCGCGTTGTTATTCACGCCAAGGAAAATGCTGACAAGAAACTTGTCGCGGCCGAGGTGAAGTGGGGCGCCGGGCCTTCGCAAAGCGGAAAAATGGGAGATATGGATCATGAGCACTGACGATTGCCTTAAGTAGATTTGCTATCAATGTTCCGGCCATCCCTGCGCACACAGTTCAGCGGATAATTCCCTTGCGAACAGCGTAAAGAATCAATTCAGGAACCGTATGCAGATTTAGCTTTCTCAAAATATGAGAGCGATGCGTGTCTACGGTGTACATGCTCAAATTCAAAAGATTGGCAATCTCTTTGTTGCTCTTGCCTTCAGCGGCTAGTTGCAGAATCTCTCGCTCGCGAGTAGTCAGCAACTCGAAACTATCTTCCTTCTGTTGATCCGTCATGGCCCGGAAGTAGTCTTCCTGCAAAAGGCTGCTAATTTTCGGGCTGAAGTACGAATGTCCCTCGACCACCGCATGCACCGCCGCAATCAAGTCCGCCCGGACCGAATCTTTCAATAGATACGCCCGTGCTCCTGCTTTCAAAGCGCGCACGATATAGCTTTCGTCGTAATACATGCTGAGGATAACGACGGCTGTGGAAGGGCACGAACCAAGTATTCGGCTGGTGACTTCAATTCCGTTCAACGCAGGCATTGCGACATCGACCACTGCGACATCGGGAGTATGCTGCTGGGCCATTGCTACTGCCTCACGGCCATCACTTGCCTCAGCGACCACCTCAAAGTCAGGCTGGCGCTCTAGAATCAGCCGCAGACCGTCGCGGAGGACGTTATGATCGTCAGCTAGCAAGATGCGAATCGGCTTCATGAATTTCCATTGTTCTGAAGTCTGCCAGCGGCAGAGCGATTTTTAGCAGCGTTCCGCGTCCAGGCTGGGAATCGATCGTGAATGATCCGCCCAGATGATGCACCCGCTCCTCCATACCCAACAGGCCCAGACCACGGACGCGTTGTGCATCGAAGCCTGTGCCGTCATCCTGTAGAAGCAACTCTATCTCACCGGCCCTATGTTGCAGCGAGATCTGCGCCATGCTCGCTTGCGCATGCTTTGCGATATTATTCAGCGCTTCCTGAACGATGCGGTAGATACAGGTCTTATGTTCTTCGGGCAGATCGTTGGGCAATTCCGAGGCTGCGACGTGCACCCTCAGGCCGGTTCGCTTTGCCGTCTCCTTTGCCTGCCAATTGAGGGCGGGCAACAATCCGAAATCATCCAGCATTGATGGGCGCAACAGCAAAGCCATGTTTCGCGCCTCCGTCAAGCCACGTTCTGCAAGAGTTCGAATGGATTGCAGATGGAGAGAGAGATCAATGTGGTCGTCCAGATCCAGCAGATTGTCGGCTTCCATAAGAATCGCGGAGAACGCCTGCCCAGCTTCATCGTGTAACTCACGTGAGAGTGCACGGCGCTCGTCCTCCTGCGCACGGACCAGCTTTGCGGAAAGATCACGAAGGCCAGTCCTTGCCTCGACGCTCTCCTCCAACCGCCGGCGGACTTCGGCTTGCAAACCCAGCGTCAAGAAGCTCGTATAGCCGGCCAGCCCCATTCCGCCGAGTAAGGTAACCGCGATCATTAAGACAAGCCCGAGTTGCAATCTTCCGAAGAGCCCCGCTAAGGTCTGGTCGCCGCGCTGCAGAGCCTGTTCATTCAACTGGCCTACACGGTCGGCAATCTGCAGCATAGACGTTCGGCGCGGAATCAACTCGGTGTAGAAGAACTGGTACCGATATTTCGAACGCTCTTCGGGCGTCCACTGAAAGGTGCTGTTCAAAACTCTCCAGTAGGCTTTTATCTCCGCACTCAAAGATGCGAAAGTTGCTGCTTCTTCCGGCTCCAGGGAATGAGCATATTCGTTCAGGGCAGAATCCGTCTTAGCCCGCAGACCGTTCAGTTCGTTCAGTTGTGCATGCGCCCCCGATTCCGGCGCGAGCAGGAAATCGCGTGCCACAGTGCCCGAGAGATAAATGGACGAGCGGATTTGTTCCAGGATGCGGCTTCGTTCGAGGAAGCGCCGTTCGAGCTGCGCATCGCTTGTGCGGAGGCTTCCGATGATGAAGAGCGCGCCCGCTTCGGCAGCGGCCATCAATAGCAGCAGTCCGCCGAATCCAATCAGTAAGGCCAGCCACGGTTGGCGGCGTAAGCTTCCATGAACCATCTAAACGACCAGAGTATAGCGTCTTTCGTCACTAACCTAACGGAAAACGCGCATTTATCTATCCAAAATACCGTGCCGACGTGATAGATTCCTTTTCGAATTTCCGTTAAGTTCAAACTAAGAAGCCGTATAGGGCGCGATGCTGCCTCGCCGCAGGGCATCGGCGACACGGGAATGCGTGTGCGGCGAAAGTCGTCAAAACCAAATTGACTGGATGAAATTTCATGAAAGCCAAAGTTATCGGTTGCGTAAGTGCGATTGCGCTTTGCGCATTATTAAGTAGTTGTCACAAACAGGTTGCGTCCGTTGCGACGCCGCCTCCGCCGCAGCCAGCCGAAGCGCCTGCGGTAGCTTCTCCGGAGCGTTCTCATAGGCCCGAGAGAGTGCAAGAATCTTCCAACACGGCCTCGTCGACGCCGGATGCGGCCACTAAGCAGCGAATCCAAGATCTATTGGACAAGATGCAGGACGCCTACTTCGATTACAACAAGCACACCCTTCGGCCCGATGCCCAGGCTGCGCTTCAGGCCGATGCCAAGGAATTAGCGCAGATTTTGAAGCAGTATCCAGACTACAAACTGACCATACAGGGATATTGCGACGAGCGTGGGTCGGAGGAATACAACGTAGCTTTGGGCGATTCCCGGGCCAAGCAAGCAAAAGACGCTCTGATCTCATGGGGCATTCCGGGCAGCCAGTTGCGCGTTGTGAGTTACGGTAAAGAACGGCAGGTTTGTCAGGATGAAAATGAAGCCTGCTGGCAGAAGAACCGCCGGGTCCACATCACGCAAGATCAGCAGATAAGTTAGCCAGATGTCTTCCGGAAGGAAGACCTAAGTTCGAGGATGGAAAGAATTATGTTCAACAAAACTCTTACTTCTTTGTTATGCGGCTCCGCGCTGTGTGCGCTGCCAGTAACAATCCAAGCGGCAAGCATTAGCAAACAAGATGCCCAATTTATGAAGGTGGCGGCCGAAGCGGACATGGTCTGTGCTCATGTGGGCCAGATAGCCGAGAGTTCTGCCGCTGCCGGCTCGGTTAGAGATCTGGGCAAGAAGCTTGTCCAGGATCATACCGCCAATTACCAGGAACTCACGGAGCTTGCTTCAAAGACTGGGGAGTCGATTCCTAAAGCAATCGAGAAGCAGGACCAGCCGGAGATCAGGCAATTGGACCGCGTTAAGGGCAGAACGTTTGATCACGCCTTCCTAACCCATGAGGTTGCCGATCACGAAAAGTTGATCAAAGCCTTCAAGGCGGAGGCAGAGCATGGCCAAAATCCCGAACTGAAGGCTTATGCGAATAAGAGCCTTCCGGTTGTTGAGAGCCATTTGCACGAGGCCGAAGACTTGATGAAAACGACTCCCCATAAGGGGTGATGATTCGCGCGCGCTTTGGTCTGCCGAACGCCTCGGTAGACTGAGTCATGTTTCGGTTTGGCTTAATTGCATTGGTCAGTGCCCTGGCGGGGGCTAGCCCCCAGGGGCAAGATGTTTCGACTCCGATCGGCATTTTTGAAGGTCAGGAGGACGTTGGGACTGTTTTGCATCCGGGTTCAGCGGAATACGATGCGAAGACAAAGAGTTACACGGTCGTGGGAAGCGGCGAGAACATGTGGTCTGCCAACGACGACTTTCGTTTCGTTTGGAAAAAGGTTTCGGCGCAAGATGTAACTCTCACCGCAAACATGTCCATTCTCGGCGAGGGAGGAGAAGGTCACCGAAAAGCCGTGTTGATGATTCGGCAGAGCCTCGATGGCGACTCCGCTTATGTCGATGCGGCGCTCCATGGAGATGGCCTGACATCACTTCAGTTTCGAGATCGAAAAGGAGCTGTCACTCATGAGATCGAATCGAACGTGTCCGGTCCGGTGCGGCTAAGGATTGAGAAACAGGGTGACCGCTTTTATTTGTGGATTGCAGACGCGAATAAAAAACTGAAGTTTGCAGGGGGCTCGGCGCGGGTCGAGATAGCGGCCCCGTTTTACGTTGGCATCGGCGTTTGTGCTCACAACAAAGACGCGGTCGAGAAAGCATCATTCACTCACGTAGACCTGAGTACAGAGGTCACTCACCCCAAGACGGCGTACAGCACGGTGGAAACAGTGCTTCTGTCAGGGGACGCGCGTGCCGGTTACGTCTCCAGTAAGCGTCTGAGTGCGCCAGGCTGGAGTCCCGACGGCCACGCGCTCACTTTCGAGATTGACGGTAAGCGCCAGGAAACGCCCTTCGCTCCTCTGAAGACAGCAGCCCCGGTCGGCGAGCCTGTAACCGCTGAATTGGACACAAAATTCGTATACTTTGCCTCAAATCAAAACGGTCATATGCAGATTTGGCGCAAGTTAGCTGACGGGAGTCAGCTTGAGCAACTGACTACTGATGATTTCAACAATGTATCGCCCTGGCTGTCACCCAATGGAAAAGTTCTCTTATTCTTGAGTTACTCGAACGATCTCAATGTGATTTCAGAAAACAAGGAAGTGGCGCTGCGAGTGATCTCGCTGGCAGACAAGAGTATTAAGCTTCTGGCGTCGTTTACTGGAGGACAAGGTTCCTTGGGAAGCCAACCCTGGTCTCCCGATGGCCGGCGAGTGGTGTTCGTAAGCTATCAACGGATGGAGTAACTGACCTAGTCTCAATAATCGTAAAGATGCTCGATTTTCCATCCGTGGAGGGCGATGCTGCCCATCACCGCGTCCAGCGATGATACAGGGCACCTCAGGGCCATTCGTCTGGACTTTGGCCGAGTGAGTATTTCGGTCGAAAACAGCAACTGGCTGTTCGGAACAGAGTCCGTTGCGTCCGTGGGCGCGATCGCAGTTAGGAGAATTTCCGCGTTTCCCGCGACGTCCAAAAAACGAACGCCTGCTTTCACGAGCCTGTCCGCCGTGTCCGTGAATTCCTGGTAACGCGGAATGATCACAATCTCCGAACCTGGACCGATTTCTTTTATGCTTCGTACCCGGGCGTTCTCGAGTAAAACACTCGAAGACGAATTCTCAATCCGGGCATAGGTATCGGCGCTCTCGATACCATACACAGCATGTGTAGCGAAGGTGAGCAATCCGCAATACACTGCCTCCACGCCGTAGTCGAGCGAGAGAAACGCTTTTCGCTCCCATTTTCTAAGCGCATGAGGCCCCCACCAAGTTGTCGTTGTCCAAAGCCCACGCAAACTTTTCAAAAACGAGAACTCGTAAAACGGACGCACGTGGACGAACTCCGCGTACTGTTCGGCCACTGATGCGGCGTACGCGTCCTCATCTACCGGCTTCCCGCCGCTTGTCCACTCGCTTAACCTGCCTACGGTTTCTTCGTAGATTCCTTTCAATGCGTATTCCACCGTGAAGCTACTGCCGATCACCATAAGCATCAAATGATCGCCCAAGTTGAAAGGGTAGCGGCCGGTCACGATGCGGTTTACGGAACAGTAGGCGCACCAGTACTGCGCGATTTCGCCGAAAAATGGAAAGTTACTCGGAAGAGAATGCTGCTGAAAGTCAGCTTTCTCCTGATAACTCCATACGATGTACCACTCCGGATACGTAAAGTATGTGTCTTCCTGAGGCCGAGCGTAATCCTTGATGCCCGCGCTGACTTTCGCGTCTACGGGAGCGGCGGGTAAGGGCACGAACTCCTGTCGCGGCGCCGAACAACGTCCCGCGAAGGTCGTGATGCCGACGGCGCAGAGGACAAAGAACCCTGCCACTGCGATCAGCAGAACCCGGAGCCATTTAGCGAGATGTTTTCTCAGCACGGCTAACAGTAGCGGCTATCAAGAAGGCGGCTATCGAAGTAACGGCATGCGGCAAGTTAACCAGAAGGTTCGTCATCGGACTCATAATTTCGAGATGCGTAAAGACGAAGTGAATCACATCAATGGCGTAAACAATCCCGAGGAAATAGAAATAGATCCTCGCCCATTTCGGCGAAGAGAGCGCGGCCGCGACTGCCAAGGCACCCAAGGCCAGATGCCCGATATCGACAATCCTGGTCATGCTGAATAGCCCGAACATCTTCCCATTTGCGTCCATGACGCCGGGAACATAGTCTAGTGAATACACAAATAGGAACAATCCAGCGAACACCCATGCGCACCGCTGAATTGCGCTCAGTTTCCTGCGATTCGGGTTTGTAACGTCGCTTGTAGCCAAACCGCTACACTATCACAATGAGGCTAGTAGTTCTTCCTGCTATCGTTGCGTTCTCGATTCTCGCCCAAACTGCCTCGGACCCTCTACGCTCTACACACGATGCTCTGTTTGGCGCTTTTATCCCGCTCGAAGAGCTTCATCAGACGCCGGAAGCCGAGAAGATGTTCTTGGCTGCGCGCGATGGCATCTGGAACGCCGCCTCCAGCGCACCGGGCTTCGAGCAGCTTGTATCGCCATTTATCGACCTCCAAGGCTTCGGCAATATGTGCCACATGGCCGATTACCTTAAAGAGACCAGGACTAACGCATTTTCAGCGCTGAATCCGATTCAACGCCGGCACGTCCTGTTTCTGCTGCAAAGCTGTTCCGAGAATGGTCCGCGCCGCCTCGCCATGAACGTGCGGAACTTCTATGTCGTCAAGACCTATGAGGCGGTGCAGGAGCCTCTGACGGGTGTGAAACTCAACCTGTACGCCCCTCCCGACTATGCTGCCCAGCACCTTCCAAAACTCGCCCCTACACGTCTCGCGTACGATCGCCAGCGTAAGCAACTCTTTTCGAAGGATCGCGAGATTGACTACCTCATCGTGGGTAGCGGCCCGGCAGGTTCTGTTCTCGCTCACGAACTTCGGCGTGGCAATAAGCGTGTTCTACTCGTCGAACGGGGAGCATTCGTCGTCCCTGGGTCGATGGAGACGCGCCTGATCGATGATTTGATCGATACGCGTACCTCCTCCGACGGCGCGATACGCATTCGTAACGGAATGGCGGTCGGAGGCGGCTCCCAAGTAAATGTTGACCTTTGCTTTGCGCCCACTTTGCCCAGCATCCAGGCGAAGATCGAATCCTGGCGAGAGGAAGGCCGGATCGGACCCCAAGATTTCACAAAAGACGAACTCGCAGAGGCGTATGCATGGGTGAAGAATTCGATCGGTACGCGCGTCCTTTCCGAATCTGAAATCAATCTAAATAACCGCGCTTTGTGGGACGGCGCCAAACTTGCTGGCCTTCACCCAAAGCTCTACGATCTGAATACATATCCTCCGGGCCAGTCGCCCTATCCCGTAACTGATAAGCGCTCGGCCGAAAGCGAACTTGTCCTGGGCGCTCTGGCGGATCCGATAAATCCACTCAGCTTGCTGCCGGATGCGGGTGTTCGCCGAGTTTTATTCGAGGAGAACAAGGCAGTGGGTGTCGAGGTGCGTATGCGGGCGCCCGTCGCGAAGGTGGGTGTTATCGCTGATCCAAACCAACTCGCGATCCCGGCCGGCGAAACTTTCACCATTCGCGCTCGCAACGTAATTCTGTCGGCTGGCGCGCTGGGTTCCCCAACAATACTTCTGCGCTCGGGTGTGCACAACGATCAGATCGGGCGGGGCGTGATCCTTCATCCTTCCATGCCCATCATGGGCCTGTTTGACCGCAATATCGATGTCCTGTCAGGAACTGAAGCATCGGTCTTCGTGGACGACAAGCTGATTTCGGAAGGATATGCGCTTGAATCGATGGCCGACCAACCGCTTTATGCCGCGCTGATGTCGCCGGGTTCAGCGATGCAGGCTTTCGAAATGGTGAAGGAATACCGTCGCCTTGCAGGCTTTGGCGTGATGCTGGTGGACACTCCATCTCCCGAGAACCGTTTAACGCTGGATGCCGATGGGGAGCCGGTAATCACATATACGCTTTCCGAAGCAGACAAAGCGCGTTTCCGCCGGGGTGTTGCGGAAGCTGTCAGGATCATGTTCCTGGCGGGCGCAAAACAAGTCATGCTGCCCACGACCGAGAATCTACTTTCAGAGGTTCCGGAAACAGAATTGAAGCCTCTTGTACTTACCGACGCCAAACAAGCAGACGCCGTCGAGAAGCGATTGCAATTTGTTCCGAACCGGACGATTGTGACTTCCGCCCATATGCAGGGTACCAATAAGATTGGCGATGTTGTCTCTCGCGGCTTCAAAGTGATCGGAACTGAATCCCTCTATGTTGTGGACGGCAGCATTTTCCCGACTTCGATAGGCGCCAATCCGATGCAAAGCATTTACACATTCGCGAAGATATTTGCCGACTCCCAGTAGACTGCCTAGACTGCCGCGAAATCGTCGATCAATATTTATTCTTGGCTGGGTGGCGATATGAAAGCCGCAAAGCTATCGGCCAAAGGCTGCCGTCCGCTCGCTGGCCGGATCATATAGGTACGGGACTTGAGCGAAAGCCATGGCAGGGCCCGGAACTTGAGAGAGCGGGGTGCGCACTCCCGGGCGCTCCTCGGCAGAAGGCCTATGCCGAATCCGCTCCTGACCAAACCCAGGAGCGTGGCGGGTTCCGTAACCTGCTGTATTACGTGAGGCATAAAGCCGGCGCTGGCGCAGGCAGCAAGGAATTGCGTGTGCCTTTCAGGACCAGCCGAGTGCGAAAGCAGAATCCAGCGGACGCCATCGAGGTCACAAGGTCCAATTGCGCGCTTCCGGGAGAGCGGATGAGCGCTGGGAACGACCAACATGAAGGGCTCTTCTGAGACGCGCGTCGCCTCTAGGGCGCTAGTGTTTGGGAGTCTGGACACGAAACCGATATCCACACGCCCCGCCGCGACGGCCTCCATCTGAAGGGTCGATCTCAGGTTGCGCAGTTCTATCGTGGCATTGGGGAACTCAGCCTGAAACCGGCGTAATAGTCTTGGCAGAATGCCGCTCCACATTGCGCCGCTTACGAACGTGATGCAGAGCGTGCCGGTCTTGCCTAAGGCTCGTTGTGCCGCTTCGTCACGAACCTTTTCGGCGTAGGCCAGTAACTTCTGGGCATGACTGAGCAGCCATCTGCCAGATTCGGTTAACCGGATACGTTGCCGTTCGCGCACGAACAACTCCAGATGAAGTTCCTTTTCAAGCTGCCGGATTTGCCGGCTGAGCGGCGATTGCGAAACATGCAGGCGTTCCGCTGCTTTGCCGATATGTTCTAATTCGGCCGCGGTGGCAAAGTACTGAAGCAAGCGCAGATCCATAAAAGTGAAGAGTGCTCTCCATTTCGGACGTCAGACCTATAGTGTCTCAACTACAGCACATTGAGTCTTTGACAGCAACAACCGCAAGGGCCGATGATTTGAAGAGGATTGATTGATGCTCAGAAACAAACCTTGCCTTTCGAACATTTTTGGCTGCATTGCGATTGGGCTGTCGCTGATCGCCGGGGCGGCTGCATATTCAGAGATGCAACCCCTGTTCTCAGCGGGAGGGCCCGATGCCTCCGCGTATGGTGAAGCAGAGCATTATCCAATCGGCTCGCCCGACACTCTGTCCGAAAAGAAATACATGGTGGGAGACTTCAGCCATTTCGATGTGCTCTTTCCAGCGCACGTGGTTGCACCGGCTGGGCAGATTTGGCAATTTCGCCGTATGGAAACGCCTCCGCAGATTGCGTATCTTCAAGCCGGCAATCGCTATTCACTCCAGAACTATCTTTCACACTTGCCGATCACCGGCCTTTTGATCGCAAAGGACGATCAGATCATGTTTGAGGGCTATCAATATGGACGCACGGATCGGGATCGCCTTACCTCACAGTCCATGGCGAAGTCCATTGTTGGAATGTTGATGGGAATGGCGCTTGCCGACGGGTCAGTTACTTCGGTGAGCGACACGGCCGCGAAGTACGTACCCGAATTGAAGGACTCTGATTACGGCAAAGTGCCGATTCGCGATCTGCTGCACATGTCATCAGGCATGACCTGCGAAGGGTCGCGGGCGGAGTTTGAAGCCATTGACGCAAAAGTGCTGGCTCACGATTGTAAGCAGGCGGTTCCCGCAGGCACGCGATTCCAGTACTCCTCGTCGGATGCGCAGTTGCTCGGCCTGATTGTCACGCGAGCGACAAAGATGCAGCTCTCAAACTACATGGACCAAAAGATCTGGCAAGACATCGGGACCGAAGCGAAAGCAACATGGACTCTTGACGGATCGGGCCAAGAAACCGCCTATTGTTGTTTCAACGCAGTCTTGCGCGACTACGCGCGTTTTGCCAGACTGCTGGCCTTCGATGGGGCCTGGAATGGAAAACAACTGATCCCGCGCCAATGGATCTTGGATGCAACTACGGTGAAGGAATCTGACTCCCAACTTGTGCCCGGAAAGTCCACGCCGTTTTTTGGATATGGCTATCAACTATGGGTCTTTCCAGGAGCAAGGCGCGTGTTTGCTTTGCTGGGAGCGAATGGCCAACGTATTTTCGTGGATCCGCAATCCAAGCTGATCATGGCGCAGACCGCGGTTACGGAGAAGGCGCTGGATCCCAAGGCGGACGCTGAGATGATCCGATTCTGGATGGCGTTAATCCGCCATTTTGGGGAGTCGTGAGAGCGGGCGATTGCTATTCATCGCGCAGCGCTTGCGCGGGGTCTATGCCAGTCGCTCGCGAGGCTGGGTGCCAGCAGGCTATCAACGCTACCGCCATGAATATGACGATGGCAACCGTGTATGTTACTGAATCGTGCGGACTGACGCCGTACAGGACGGAGGACAAGACGTGTCCCGCCGCCAGCGTTGCTGCAGTACCGACGCAGACTCCGGCTCCGCACAGCACAAATGTTTTGCGCAGCACAGCGGTAAGGATTTGAGATGGCCGTGCGCCGAGTGCCATTCGGATTCCAATTTCTCGACGGCGTTTTGCGACCGAATAGGCGAGAGACGCAAAGAGGCCGGTGGCTGCCAGAACCATTGCTAGCCCGCCAAAGATTCCGAGGACAATTGCCGCGATCTGGGCCGGGAACAAGGGCAGGGCCAGATGCTCTTTGAGACTACCCAGATTGAAGAGGGTCAGTTCCGGATCCATATCGAGTGCGGATTTCCGCAATAACGCGGTCGCCTCGGCCTCCCGCAAGGCTGTGCGTATGACGAGTGTTGTCCACGTCGCCCCACTAGTTTGCGCCAGCGGCAGGAAGATCGCGGGCGTAGGCTCTTCCCCAAGCTGCTCATACTTACCTGTTTCCACCACCCCGACAATCTCTACGCCGTGATCTGCCGGATCGGTTGACATGCGGACGTGCTGACCCAAAGGATTCTCGTTGCCAAATAACAAATGCGTTAACGCTTCATTAGCCAGCGCCACAGCGGGGGCCATTTTGCGATCATGTACATCTATATCCCGGCCTTCCAGCAACTTCGTCCCCGCGGCTTTTAAGTAACCGGGGGAAATGCTATAGCTCATCGCAACTCGTCTGTCGGCAGGTTTCGGCACGGGGCGGTCAGCACGGCCAATGAAATCGCTGTTAGCACCTGCAAGATTCAGCGGCAGATTGTTGATGATGCCACTGGATTCGATACCAGGAATCGTCGAGACTTTCGCTAGTAAATCGGTGTCAAATCGCTGGCTGCGCTCCACACTGTAGCCTTGCATGCTCAAATCAAACGCAACCGAATAGGCGCCTGCGGGTTGGAAGCCGAGGTTCAAGGTAAGTGCATGTTGCAAGCTGCGTATCATTAGCACGGAGCACAAAACTAGAGTCATAGAAAGGGCCACTTGCCCTGCTACGACCAAATCACGCATGGTCCAACGGCGCGATCGATTGAAGAGGGGCTCGTTCTTCAAACTCGGAACCACATCGGCGCGGACGGATTGCAATGCCGGTAACAAGCCAAACAGCAGAGTAGTGACAAGAGTAATTGCCGCTGTAAAACCTAAAACGAGCTGATCCGGGGCCAGAGCGGCCGCAAAAGGAATATCGAACTCAAAATGCCATGCATTGATCAGCCTGCACGCGCCATAGGTGAAGGCCATCCCTAATACGCCTCCAGCCATCCCCAGCAGCAGGCTCTCCGTCAACAACTGACGTATTAGCTGTATCTTGCTTGCGCCCACCGCGATGCGAATGCCAATTTCATGTTGCCGTCCCGACCCGCGCGCCATCAACATGCCGGCGAGATTGACGCAAGCCAACAAGAGACCGGTTGCAGCCACGGCCATTAGAACTACTCCGAAACTGGTGATTGGAGTGCGTAAGCTTTGACCCACCAGACCTGGCCTGGATAAAGAGATGACCTTCTTATTGCTTACATCGTTCGGATAGCTGCGCGCTATCTGCTGCAGGATCACATTCAAATCGGCCTCCGCTTTGGCGCGAGTGATTCCGGGCTTCAGCCGCCCCATTACCCAGGCGTTTTGCGCTTGCCGATAGCGGGGCCACTCGCTGCCTGCTTCCACTTGAGGCACCATGCACATTGGAACCCAATAATCGGCAGCCACAATTAATTCAGTACCCGTGAAATTAGGCATGGCGACGCCAATCACCGTAAAAGGGTAGCCGTTCACTTTGACGTTGCGGCCGATGATGTTCGGGTCTCCAGCGAATCGTTCTCTCCAGAGACGATAGCTGAGCACAAGTACGGGATGAGCGCCCCACTTGTCATCGTCCGCGGGTCCAAAAAATCGCCCAAGCAGCGGTTTAACTCCGAGCGTCCCAAAATAGTTCCCGGTCGCTTCGTATCCCCACACGCGTCGGTTATCCCGCGCCCTTGCACTAAGGTTTATAGGCATGAAGCGATAAGCGAACACGCTATAGAACGAAGTATTACGGTCGCGGAAATCCAGGTAATTCAGGTAAGAAAGATTGTTCCCGTCACCCCAATTCACCATCATCAGTTGGTGCGGGTTTGCGGCGGTAACGGAACGCAGAAGGATGTTCTCGACAAAGGTGAATACCGTGGTGTTCGCGCCGATGCCGAGCGCCAGCGTTAGGACGGCGGCGGCTACGAAGAAAGGCGAGCGGCCAAGGGTACGAGTGGCAAATCGCACATCGCGGATGGTAATTTCCACAAACCCGATTCCTCGTGCGTCGCGGCATTCTTCTTTGTAAACCGACACCGGACCGACCAGCCTTTGCGCAGCCAGCCTTGCTTGCACTGGCGTCATACCACCGCGTATATTGCTTTCGATTTCTTGTTCGAGATGATAGGCCAGTTCAGAATCGAGATCGCGCTCGGCGCGGTCCCTCAAAAATAATGCCCGGAGCGTTGCAAGAATCCTTGTCAACCAGCGCATATGGATCCTCCTACACGGACTCGATCACCAGCCCGATAGCGCCCGACAAACGATGCCAATTGTCCAGCTCTGCTTGTAACCGTTTTCGACCCGCGGCGGTTAAGGAGTAGAACTTGGCGCGCCGGTTGTTCTCCGAGTCTTTCCATTCGGCCTTAATCCATCCGTGGTGTTCGAGCCGGTGAAGCGCGGGATAGAGCGAGCCTTGCTGGACTTGCAAAATGCTGTTTGAGACCTGCCCGATGCGCTTGGCGATGGCCCACCCGTTCATGCGCTCAAGCGATACAGTTTTCAGGATAAGCAGGTCCAGAGTGCCTTGAACGAGATCTGTTGGTTTACCCATCGGCGCGTTTCCCCACGACCATCTACAATACCGGACAGGATTGTAGATAGTCAAGGGGAACCAGCGCCCGAGGCTTGACTCACCCCGGCAAGCGAACCAAACTCGATCTATCGGGAGCGATCAGACTCGAGATAGCTTGTGGAGCGGTGTTCAGACTTTCGTGGGCGTGTGGCAGGGCTAGATTGAGGCGCAGGTGGAAGGTGCTCCCGATACCTACTGTGCTTTCGACCGAGATCTTGCCATTCATAGCGGCGGCGAGCTGAGAGGAGATCGAGAGCCCCAGGCCAGTTCCACCGAACCTGCGAGCATAAGAGTTGTCGGCCTGGACAAAGGCACGGAAAATGGAGTCCAGTTTGTCGGCAGGGATCCCCACTCCTGTATCGGAAACGCTGATGTGTACGGCG
>DATBEF010000138.1:0-5310 GCA_036269625.1 Bryobacteraceae bacterium
TCACTGTAGGGCACGAAGTCTCCCTGGGTAAACGACGACCCCACGACGACCACCCGCACGGCACCAGCGGGCTTCACATCGCAGGGCGCAGCAGAACGATAGCCGCATTCGTTGTATTTGTTCACTACCCAGCCGCTCTCCGCATTTTTCGTTATCGAAGTGCAATTTGGCTTGAAACGGCCACCCACCGACGGGTTGTATACGAGGCAGGAATCGAAATCGCGCACGGGCCAGATCAACCGCGCGGCCAACTCGGAGGCACCCAGCATCAGCACGACCGTACACAGGCTGAGCAGCGGAAGAAGAATGTAATCGCGCGCAGGCAGCCGGTCCAACGTGACTGTATCGGTGACGGGATTACTCTCTTTCCGTATATTGCCTGAGACCATCAAGGAACGCTCGGGGCACGCGTAAATTGCCGTTCAGGCCGGCGCCTAATTTGACATTCGGTTTGGCTCTGCCGTGGAAATCGGACCCGCCTGTCGGCAGCAGCTCGAGCTTTTCGGCAAGTTGGCGGTAGTGGGCCTGCGCTTCCGGCGAATGTTCCGAGTGATAAACCTCGAGGCCTGCCAATCCAACCTGTTTGAGACGGGCTAAGACCTTCTCTTCTGCGTCGCGTTGAAGCTGCAGACGGATCGGATGGGCGATCACAGATACACCTCCGCCTTGACGCACGATTTGGATCGCGTTTTCAATGATAATGCTCTGGCGTTGGACAAAGCTGGGCGCATCTTCGCCGATAAAGCGGAGGAAAGCATCTTCGTGATCGGCGGCATAACCCTTTTCGACGAGAATGCGGGCGAAATGCGGGCGGCCCGCAAGGCTTCTACCGCGGGCCTCGATTTCAGAAAGCGAGATGTCGATTCCCTGCCCTTTCAATGCCTCGACGAGATCGCGATTGCGGCGGCGCCGTTCATCCTGCTGCCCCAAAAGCCACGCCATGAATTCCGTGGAAGGCGCGGTCACCGGGAAATAGGCCAACAGATGGACGGACCTGGTTTCCGGCCGATCGGAGAGTTGCAGTTTTGTATTCAGTTCAATTCCGCAAACAAGATCCAGGCCGGCATCGTGCGCAAACGGAAGAGCTTTGGTATATCCGGCGATGGTGTCATGGTCGGTTATCCCAAGGGCATCGAGGCCGGTTTCCTTGGCGAGACGAACCAGCTCTTCCGGCGTGAAACTGCCGTCCGATTCGTTGGTATGCGAATGAAGATCGATCAGGCCGGGCGAGTAGGGCGAATCGGGAGGCTCAGACACTAGCGGGGCCTCCCACTAGCGAACGGGCCACTAGCTGGCTGTTGCAGCGCTCTCGTTAGCAAACTGGTTGCCGACCGGATTTGTGAAAAAATTATTTCATGGGTCGCTAACGCTTCCGGCTCAGTTTCGAGGTGACGATTCATGCTCACGCTAGCGAAGCTTCGGTACGGCATACGTGAAAAATTCAAATGTTTCGCCGCAGGTGTGAGCGATAAACCGGCCCGTGCCCAAAATCTTTTCTTTGGTGCGGTTCTCAAAAAACACCGCGCCATCCGTGCTATCGCCGGGCTTCAACTTGATAGCTACAAAGGTAATGGCCGATGCTTCGGCGGCCGCTTTGAAGCCTCGGTTCACGAACTGAGCCATTGCCGCTTCACGCCTCTGTTCATAGCCGTTGGTGGAGCGAAAGTTTGAAAGCGCATAAATGGTGTTTTCGTATAGCAGCTGCAATTTGATAACGTCGTTGCGATTCGCTTTCTCCAGCAGCGTTTCGACAACATAATCGGCAGAAGCGGGTTGAAGCACGGTTCCATCCTGGCGAGTGAAACTGAAATCGCTGGGCTTAACGGTCCAGGAAACAAGCGAGCCATTCGTCACGGTCACTTGAACGACGTTGAAGTTACTGATATGGGGCGGAAGAGTCGCAAACATTACTGTAACTCCGCTCTTCGTCAAAGCCTCGTAATCCAATCCGCGCGATTGAAATTCGATAGGCGCGGACTGCCTATCGGGAGGAGGAGCGGGAACAGTAGCTGGAACGGTTTGAGACTGGGGCGATTGCGGATAACTGGGCGAAGCCGCCAAAAACAGCAGCGCTAGAGCGTGCGCAGATGTAACACGAACGCGAACCACGACCCTCCTCACCAGCAAGACTCAACTACATAATAGACGTTCGCCGGAAAGCGGTTACTGGCGCGAAGCCGCCAATTTGGGAGTGATATACCAGCGGAGAACACCTTTCGGATGGGCGGGGAAATTATCGAAGTCTACCCGCAGGATGGCGCCTTTTTTGAAATCGAGCTCCATTCCGGGCTGCCCCAAAAGGTAGCCAGCCAAGCTGTCGAAAAGCGGGTTGTGACCGACCAGCATAAGCGCCTCCTCATCTTTGTGATCGCGAATTTCATCCCAGACCAACTCGACTGTCGAGCCCGGAACGAGCGCCTTGGTGCGGAGGATTTCGTCCTTATAGCCAAGTTCTTCTTTCACAATCTCGGCCGTCTGGATGGCGCGCTTCAGCGGACTACTCAGAATGAGAGTCGGTTTCACCTGGGCTTCGAGAGCGGCTTGCAATACCTGGCGCAACTTCCGGCGACCTTGCGCAGTGAGCGCGCGATCGGCGTCGTTCAATCCGACCCCGCCTTCCTCCGCAATTCCATGCCGCAACAGGTAGAGCTGCATGAACGTTTTCGCCTTTCATTCTGTCATACGGGCTGTCATACTGGGTGTTCCATGGAGTTGAATGAGGCGGCGCGCGACCGCGTTCTTCTAGCCGTCGCCATTCTGGCCGCCGGCCTGATTCAGGTGTCCATCGCCGCAAGCCAGATATTCCTTGGAATGGGCGTCGCACTGTTCCTGATCTTCAGGCGGAAACTGCCTTTCCCGCGCATCTGGATCCCGCTACTGCTGTTTTTTATCTGGACCCTTCTTGCCGACGCTCTTTGCCCCGATCCATTGGGCGGCTACCCGCAAATTAAGAAATTCTTTGTTTTTCTGTTTATTCCGTTAATGTATGGCGTATTCCGGCAGCAATTCAACAAGGTTTATTACCTAATGATCGCCTGGACGGTTGCGGCGAGCGCGTCCGGTCTGCTCGGATTGGTTCAGTTCGTTTCGAAGTACGAGATGGCGCGGCATACGGGGCAGGACTTCTATGTCATGTACGTTGGCCGGCGGATCACCGGATTCGAAAGCCACTGGATGACGTTCGGCGCGCTTCAGTTAAGCGTGCTATCGCTGCTGCTTGCGCAATGGTTTTTCTCGAACCGAAGAATGCCCGGCTGGGCGTATTCTAGCGTGGCTATTCTGAGCGCCGCCATTCTTTTGGGATGGACCAGAAGCATCTGGCTGGCGACCGTGCCGGCTATTCTCTATCTGGTTTGGTTCTGGCGGCCGAAAATGACGCTGGCATTTCCTGTGCTTGCCGTAATCGTGTTTTTCGTCGCTCCGGCCGGCACCCGCGCACGGCTCACGTCGTTGGTTGCGCCGCACGGCGATACGGATTCGAACCGACATCGGGTGGTCACGTTTCTAACGGGAGTCGAGATGGTCAAGGCGCACCCGTGGTTTGGTATCGGTCCCGAAGAGATCAAGCGAAATTTCGATGCGTATGTGCCCGCCGATATTCGGCGGCCCTTGCCGGTGGGCTATTACGGGCATTTGCACAACATATATGTTCAATACGCGGCTGAGCGCGGTCTGCCGGGTTTGTTTCTGATCCTGTGGTTCATCGGCCAGACAGTCTGGGACTGCGTACAGGCGATTCGGAGTCGCCGGCGCGATGCTCCTTCGCAAATGCTGTTCGTGCTGCACGGCACGATCGCAGTCACGATCGGCATTCTGGTGGGCGGCATTTTCGAATACAACCTGGGCGACAGCGAGGTGCTGATGATGTTCGTTAGCGTGGTCGGGTTAGGTTATGCGGCGGTGTACAACTCGAAGGTGGCACGACCGCCTGAAGAAGTGGAACTGGCGGCGCGGGCTGAGGCGGCATAACGGGGCTTTCGTCTTGCTTCCGGCACACCGGTTCATTTACCGCCTTAGCGGTGTGGACCCGCGAAACAGAATCGTGCTCAAACCGACCAGTTCTAATACGGCAAGAGCATAGTAAAGCCATTTGCCCACGGGCCAGACAATGCGGGGTAGGAGGTCCGTGAACTTCTGCATGAGACTGGTATCACGCGGAAGATGCGGTTGATGTGACGATTGTTCAGCCACAAAGCGATGGGCGACCCACGTACCGCGAACATTGGACAGCAACAACGCCAAGAAGAATAGTGATGCGATGCCGCCGGTATGCATAACCCAGATCGCCACAATCACGCTCAGAAAGTAGATGAGAAAGACTGTTACTGCAGCGAAACGACTTCTTTGGCGAATACCGACTCCGGCCAGATAGAAGTAGAGGGCGTCCGGCGAGCTACTCACTGCCTGGTGGCGGAAAGCGCCAACAAGAAGAGTAAATAGCGCGATGACAATGCAGACCCAAAATCCTTGGGAACCAAGATAGTCAACGTCTTCCGGGTATTGCACC
This sequence comes from Bryobacteraceae bacterium, assembly GCA_036269625.1. Lineage (GTDB taxonomy): Bacteria > Acidobacteriota > Terriglobia > Bryobacterales > Bryobacteraceae > Bog-105. Next base: position 4,508 of record DATBEF010000138.1, read on the forward strand.
CTTGGCCAGACGAGATTCTTGAGACGGTTCTCTGGCTTTGGCGTGGACTCCGAAAGGCCAAGGATCTGCATTCGAGAAAATTGTACGCCAATTCTAGCAGCGACCAGAGATCTTGACAATATACCCGCGCCCTAACGGGCTATACCGTGGCACGCGCCGTATCTCGAGAATTAAATTCTCTTGGGCCTAACACTTATCTGCAGATCACGCGCTATTAGGAACTAGTTCGCCTTACGTGCCGTTAAGATCGCGTTACCGGAAAACGGAGAGTTCCCGCCCCACCCTACACCGATTACACCTTCTGCGCCGGTACGCCGGCCGAGGTGAGTCCGGTCCCAACGAGATCGAGCACCGGTAAGCCGGCGGCCTCGATCTGCCGGGCGAGGGCGTCGCTCTGCTTCTGTCCCACAACGACGTAATCGGCCCAGGCCAAAAGCCGGTCGAGATTGCTCTCCATGAGGCGTTCTATATGGGGAATGGTGGCCAGGATGTAGTTCTTATTGCTGCCGTAAATCGTCTCAAGCTGGATATGCGCATCAAACACGCGTACCTCGCGACCCTTGCCGATTAACTGTTCGAGCATCGTAACCACGGGACTTTCCCGCAGATCATCGGTGTTCTCTTTGAAAGCCAATCCGATGCAGGCAATGCGGCGGGCGGGCAAATCCATGACAGCTTCGACAGCGCGGCTCAGTTGCGCGTTGTTGGCGGGCAATACCGATTCGAGTAGAGGCAGATGAACATCGAGCCGCGCGGCGCGGTACACCAGACCACGCAGATCCTTGGGCAGGCAGGAGCCACCG
>DATBEF010000157.1:0-42522 GCA_036269625.1 Bryobacteraceae bacterium
GGTGTATTGATTTTTCGAGGAGTGGCGTCTGTAGATACGTTGCAGATTTTGGCCGGAGCCATTCCCGCTGCCGCTCTGGCCCTAATCGCGGATGGGGCGATGGCCTGGGTCGAACGGAGGATCAGCCGAGCATGAAAGTCAACGTGGCGCTCTTGCCGGCCGCCCTGTGCCTGTTGTCTTGCGGCGCCAAAAACCAGATCACCGTCGGTTCCAAGAACTTCACGGAGCAGATCATTCTGGGCGAAATGGCTGCCCAGCAGATTGAGCGTAAGTTGCATCTACCGGTGCGGCGTCAACTCGATCTCGGCGGCACACTCCTAAGTCATCAAGCCATTGTTCGTGGCGATATCGATATCTATCCCGAATACACAGGCACCGCCGCGAGCGCTGTATTAAAGCAGGCCATCCCGGCCGATCCAGTTCAAGCTTATACGCAAGTGAAAGATGCATATTTCCAAAGATTCCATCTGGTTTGGCTCCCTCCGTTAGGTTTTAATGACACGTTCGCCATGGTCGTGCGCAACGGGGATGCCCAGCGGCTTGCCAGGCCAGATCTTTCTGCGGCCGTGAGCCGGCCTTGGCGCCTGGGGGTTGGCTATGAGTTCCTCACTCGTCCTGATGGTCTGGAGCGGCTGAACAAGGTCTACGGGCTGCCCTGGCGGGGAACGCCCCAGACTATGGATCTCGGACTGCTGTATCAGGCGCTCGCTCAGCAAAAAGTGGACATGGCTGCCGGCAACTCAACCGACGGGCTGCTAGACCCATCTAAATTCAAGGCCCTTGCCGACGACAAAAAAGCCTTTCCGCCGTATAACGCTTGCTTCATCGTCCGCAAAAATTTACTCGACCAGCATCCGGAAGTTAAGGACGCGCTCACTATGCTGTCCGGCCACCTCGACGAGAACGCAATGCGTGAGCTGAACCGGCGCGTCGATATCGACCACCAGCCGATTGTAGAAGCTGTGAAGAAGTTCCTTGCGAAGCAGCCGTAAGGAGCCAAAATTGCTCTAAGTAGACGCGAATGGTCATAAGGCTCCGACCGCTATAATCAATGTGACTTGAGTTCGCGATTCACCTAAAACCAGTCCCGGTAAACGATCAATAAGCTAAATGATCAACAAGCTCGTTCTTGAAAACTTAAAGTATCGCTGGGTGCGCACGTTCCTCAGCGCTCTGGTAGTTGGAGTGCAGGTGATGTCGATCCTAACGCTGATCGGCCTCAGCCGCGGCCTCTTAGAAGACTCGGCAAAACGCGCCAAGGCTATAGGCGCCGATATCTTTCTGCGCAAGGACACCAATGCGATCTCGCTGTCGCAAGGACAAATTCCCGCCGGGTTCGTACCGCTTGTTCAAAAGCAGCCGGATGTCAGCCAGGTTATGGGAATGTATTCCGTCTCGGTGCAGACACTCATGTCGATGAACGGAATTGACTTCGATGTATTCAAGAAATTCAACGGCGGCTTGCAATTCCTCAAGGGTGGACCCTTCAAGAGCCCTGACGACATCATTCTCGACGACTATTATGCCCGTCAATACCATCTCAGCATTGGCGGCACGATCACGTTGGTCAATCACACGTGGCACATTTGCGGTATCGTCAACAACGGCCAGTTAGGCCATCTCATCGTACCGATAAAGACACTGCAACGGTTAACGGGAAGTCTTGAGCCCCCGCGGTATACGCAAGTCGCCGTGAAGGTGACCAATCCCGCGCTCACCAATCAGGTCGTAGATGAACTGAACAAGGTTCTAAAAGGCAACCTCATTGCAATGTCGGCGGAAGCGCTGGAATCGCAATACTCTGTTAACAACATTCCCGCATTGAGAATCTTTATCGACGTGATTACGGGTCTTTCGGTCTTCGTGGGCTTTCTGATCGTATTCCTCTCAATGTATACGGCAGTCGTTGAGCGCACACGAGAGATCGGTATTTTGAAGGCGCTCGGCGCAAAGCCCATTAAGATTCTGGACCTTCTGGTACGCGAAGCCATTCTTCTCGCCCTGGCCGGCTGGGTTTTCGGTATCCTGCTCACGTTTGCTGCCAAGGCTTTGATCGTTGGCTTAGTACCCGCTTCCATGCAGGTAGTCACAACCCCCGATTGGTGGCCGAAAGCCGCCGCCATCGCCCTTGTGGGCGCCCTACTCGGGGCTGTTTATCCCGGTTTGAAAGCGGCCCGTCAGGACGCCATAGAGGCTCTCGCTTATGAGTGAGATCATTCGGGTTCGCGGCCTCAAGAAGACCTATCACGTAGGGGACATAGATATCCATGCGCTCCGCGGAGTCGATCTCGATGTCGAGCGGGGAGCGTTCCTTTCAATCATTGGGCCGTCGGGCTCTGGTAAGTCGACACTGTTTAATGTTTTGGGCGCGCTCGCTCCGCCAACGGAGGGCGAAGTCTGGATTGATGGCGCCAATCTGCACGACTTAACAGAATCGCAGCGCACCGAATTGCGCCAGCACAAGATCGGCTTCGTATTTCAGAAATACAACTTGCTGCCGACCCTGAGCGCGCGAGACAACATCGAAATGGCCCGTTACTTGGGTGGCGCTCGAAAGCCGCCCGCCAATTTCGAGCAGACGCTTGAATCTCTCGGCATTAACAAACGGCTCGACCACAAGCCGCGGGCTCTCTCGGGCGGTGAACAGCAGCGCGTCGCTATTGCCCGGGCACTAGTCAATCAACCCGCTATCCTGCTGGCCGATGAGCCTACCGGTAATCTCGATACGGAAAATTCAAACGCTGTGCTCGGCCTGTTACGCGACCTGAACCGTAACCATCACCAGACCATCCTGATGATCACGCACAATCCCGAAGCCGCCGCTTATGCCGACCGCACCGTGGCGATGCGCGATGGCCGGATTGTAGCGTAGTAGGCCGCGACCCTTACTACCGGTCCAGCCAGACCCGGTTATCCAGGAAATCGAACGTGATGGCTGTCCCAATCAACAGACCAATCCCCACCGTAGCGTCAAATTGTCCTTCCGGCGTGTGTGTCGCCGCTTCGGCGGTCGTGAAGTAAAGTGGCGCGTTCTGCATTATTTGCAATTTGCCAAAGCTCTCAGTGTCGGCGTCGCCCCGCACCAACTTTACACCGCCCCAAAAAGGGAAATCTTCTTTCATGCGAGACTTACTCTGCTTTACTAAGTCCAGCTTCTTTACTGACTCCGGATAAATGACCATCGTCCCCGTGAAAAGGGTATCGATCTGCGATGCGATCGGCTGCCCATTGACCGAGAAGCCGCTGGTGACAATAGTCGCCGGCCCATAATTGCCAAAGTGCTTGACGACAAGCTCGGCACTATTTTCCGGAACTGTTTGAGGAGCTGTAAGTGGTTCTGAGATTCGCATTACATGATTACGGAAATCAAGCTGCACGATGCGGTTCTTGAAAGAAGCAAACGTTAGTGCGCCGTCGCCGGGCAGCGGCGAGGATTTCCGGGGCTTCAAACTGTTGTCGTCGCCGGTATCATTCAGGTTCAGCACGATGAACGGAAAGTCGCCCATAGGCAGGTCGCCTAATTTTGCTCCGGGTACGATGGTTTGCTGGATTTCCTCAATGACCTTGCCATCCGCGCCCGCCATCGGCTTCACTTCCAGATTCATGGACGAAGCGACTCTCGAATCAAGATAGGCATTTGGGCCGCTGGTGTCGATCAGCATGCGGAGAGTTTTGGCATCTCCGGCCGATCCCACGGTCAAGTCCACGCAGGGAATTCCGGAGCAGTCGAATAGATGTAGCTCATGCAGACTCGGCCCTGGTTGGGCGCTAACGGCGCCGGCCCCCATAAGAATGGCCGAAAGGCACAAAACACTGGCCGCGTTGATCGCCACGCTTTCCCTCCAGCACCGGCCCGATGCGGCCCCTACTCTTCAGGATCGCCCTCGAGCATCTTCATCGCCCGGGCAAGGCTCCGCTGCATTCGATTAAAAGACGATGCGAGAACCGAAATCTCATCACGGCCCGTCACGGGCAGGTCTTCCGTATCTAATTTGCCTTGGCTGATTTCATCGGCCATATGCGATAGCTTGCCCACGGGCCGGATCACTGTGATTACGAGCACCGCATCCAGCACCAGAAGCGTAATCAGCGCAAGCAAGGCCATATAGATGATGAACGTCCGCAGCGCGCGATCGGCAATGTTGAGAGGTACCGATTCAGGCACCGAGACAATTTGCGCGCCGATGATTTCACTCGGCTTCCAGCCAAAGCCATTGTCTTTGCCGTATTGACGAATCATCGATGCCGGCGCCGCCGCCGGCGTGCTGTGGCATTCGAGACATGCCGGATCAGTAATTTTTATCGGGCGGGCGAGAAACAAAGAGCGTCCGCTAGGCGTGTCCCGCTCACCGCTGAATGTTTTCTTGCTGGGATCATTGCGAAATGCTTGCACGACATCGGTCTCCCAATCGGTTGCGCGGTCGCGCAGATTGGTAGGGTTCAGGGTCGCTTCCTTGTACGCGTAGTCGGGATAGTGCTGGTGCAAGTAATTGAAGATCTCCGTCGCGGCGTAGCCCGGAACGGTTTGGGGGAGGAAGACCGCATCCCGCGCCTGTTGTTTGGCCAGAAGCGGCTGAATCTGCTTGGCCGTGTAGGATCGAGTGGAAAGCGTCGTCTCCATCATCAGATTGGCCTGCTCCAGAACTTCGTTCTTGGCGTTGGCGCGGAGAAAGCCGTAGGCGAGCCACACGGCGACACCGAGCCCCAGACCTAAAACAGCAATAAAAATCAAGTTAAAGCGCGCTAGCAGCTTCATAACTCAGGAAAAACCTCGCGAAACGGAATGACTGCGATGAAATCCATTCCATTCTATGCGAACGTCAGTGGGTCATGGCGTAGACGACATAGTCCACACCAATACGGATACCCAGAGCTGAGTAGTGCTCCGGATACTCCGGTTCATCGGCCCATTCCCATGAATCGCCAACGTCGGAATTGAAGCAGATGGCGACCACCAGCCGTTTCCTCTCGTCGTAGATTCCGCGCCAATGCTCGTCGGCGCCGCCGTTACGATACGGGAGGCCGGAATGCAGCGACCACTCGCCGGAGACCTGATAGCGGTCATCGAGATCGTACACGGTGTGGAAAATAGCATCGGCGCTATCGATTTCGACAATGGGCCGGTCCGGAAACACGCGCTTCATGCTTATCTCGAAGTTCTCCCATTCGCGCGTTCCCCAAAAGTCGTCGCACATCAGGAACCCGCCGCGAGCCAGGTAATCGCGTAGCTTCGCGGCCTGCTCTTCGGTCAAGTTCCACTGCCCGGTTTGCACCGCGTAGAGCCACGGCCAGTTGTACACATCGGAGGCGTCGTTCAAGTTCACCGGCTGCTCGATCGGCCGTGCATCAATGCGCGTCAACCGGCCCAGAGCTTCCGAAAAATGACGGTCGGCGCGGGGATAATCATTGGTCCAGCTTGTAAACCCTTTGGTCCAGTCACCGCCGCCTCTGCCCCAGCGCCGGTTGTAGTACCCGTTGCCGCGCACGGAGGGATACATCATTCGCGCGAAAACCCACTCCGCGGAGCGCTGCCAACCGGGCGGCTTCTGAAAGTCGACATACTCATCCCCGGGGTACTCACGGAACACGCGAGGCAAGGACTTCTCAACGGCATACAACGTTCCCACAAACGCGGCCCCGGCGCAAACCTTCCAAAAAAGCTTTCTAAGTGCAGTGCCTGGGCGATGTGGCGCAAAAGGGGGTGATGGGTCCACGGACTGATCCGCGTCGGGCGAGTCTGTTGTGCGCAACTTCTCTGAAGGTGACACCGCCTGCTGCTGCGAGGATAGCACCCGCCCAACTCCCTCGGCGCCCGCACCTATCGCACTCGCCTGCTACTTTTAAGCTGTGGAGCTTGAGAAAACTATCCTGCGCAAAGTGGGCGAGGCGATTGGCCGCTTCCGCATGATACGCGACGGCGATCGCGTAGCCGTCGGCTTGTCTGGCGGCAAAGACTCCCTAACATTGCTGCACGCGCTGATGCTGCTCCAGAAGCGAGCGCCCATCGATTTCTCGGTTTGCGCTTTCACAATTGAGCAAGGTAAGTTTCTCTCGCCGATCGGGCCTGTCGGCGATTTCATACGGGAACAGGGTATCGAGTGGACATATGTCAAAGATGGACCCTCGATGCGGTTGCTCAACGAACAGCCCGAACACGGCTGTGACATCTGCAGCCGATTTCGGCGCCGCGCCGTTTATGCGATTGCCCGCCAACTGAACGCCAACGTGATCGCATTTGGCCACACCGCCGACGACTTCTGCGAATCGTTCCTTCGGAATGCCCTGTTTACCGGAAGGATCAGCTCACTGCCTCCCGTGACCTGGTCCAGCCGCAAGGACTTTCGGCTCATTCGCCCTCTCGTGTATGTGACTGAGAACCTGACGCGCGCCTATGCCGCGAGCCTCGGTGCGCCAGTTGTGCCCTGCGGTTGTTCGCAAAAAACGGGGACCGTCCGCGGGAGCCTGCGGGACTTCTTCAGCGAACTCGAAAAAGATCATCCTTTCTTGAAGGAAACGCTGCTCACCGCGATGGGCAACATCGAAACCAGCCGTATGCTGGACACACGCTTCCTCGATTTAGAGGGCGAGTCCGAAGAAGCCGGATTCTTCCCGGAAGAAGAACTCATCCGGTTGCAGACGACGTAGCGCCTCCCATCCCGCAATACTCGCTGGTAGACTTAAATTCTCTCAGCTGCTATGTACGCGGAATTGATCGTCGTCAACGGCCCGCTCGCCGGAACTCGGTACTCGCTCGAAAAGGGCGAGATGCTGGCTGGGCGCGCGCCCAATTCAAACGTCGTACTACCAGATGCCGAGGTGGGCTGGCGTCACTGCCAGATCCGCCGCCAGGGAAATCGCTTCCTCGTGGTCGACCTCAGGACCTCTTCCGGCACCTACGTTAACGGCATGCGGTCGGCCGAGCGCTGGCTCGAAGATCGCGACCAGATCGGCATCGGCAAAACGATCCTGATGTTCCGGTCCGGCGAAGCCACCACCGAGGAGTCGCCCATCGTCGCCGCGGCCGACACCAAACCGGTGTTGCTCGCCGCGTGTTCCCTCGTCTTCCTCTTTCGCGCTCTGGCCGCAAGCGTCGGAGAGGCTCAGAGCAACCTTCTTCAGGCTCAAATCCTCCGGCTGGTTGGAGATTTAGTTCCCGCGAAAGAAGGCCTGCTGCTGTTGGGCTCTAGTTGTGAGGATCTGCTCGATCGCTGCAAAGCCCGGCCCTCGTGTAGTGGCACTGACTTTGAACCGGCCCTGCTCCGGGTTTGTCAGGAAGGCGCCATGGAAGATTCGGAACTGGGCATTGTCAGCGTCCCCCTCTACCTTTCGGGCGTTCTCGGCGGTGTGCTCTGCGTGAGGGTAGAGGACCGCGAAATGCCGCGCTTAACCGCGCACCTTGAAACCCTAACAGCCGTCGCCTCGCTGGCCTCGATCGGGTTTGAGGCCAACCACGAAGTCGAAACGCTGAAAGCCGAAAATGCCCTGTTGCAGGAACAAATAGCCAGCAACACCGGAATTGTCGGCAGCAGTCCCGTAGTGCGGCGGTTGCTTGCGCTCATCGACCGCGTGGCCCCGCGAGACACCACGGTAATGATTATGGGCGAAAGCGGCACCGGTAAGGAATTAGTCGCCCGCGCCCTGCACGAAAAAAGCCCCCGGCGCGAGCGCCCCTTCATTGCGGTCAACTGCGCCGCTCTGAGCGAATCTCTATTTGAAAGTGAATTGTTCGGCCATGAGAAAGGCGCTTTCACCGGCGCCATCTCTTTAAAGCGCGGCCGTTTTGAGCTTGCACAGGGAGGCACCATCTTCCTGGACGAAGTCGGCGAGCTGGCGTTGTCGCTTCAGGCAAAGCTCTTGCGAGTGCTGCAGCAGCGCGAATTTGAGCGCGTGGGTGGGACGCAAGCGCATCCGCTCGACATCCGGGTCATCGCGGCCACTAATCGAGACCTGGCCGAAGATGTCCGGGAAGGGAAGTTCCGTGAGGATCTCTATCACCGGCTCAACGTCGTGACGCTGCAGTCCCCTCCGTTGCGCGATCGCAAGGATGACATCGCGCTGCTGGCGCAGTACTTCCTCCAACGGTCGGCGGAACGCTGCAAACGGCAGGTTCAGGGGCTGTCGCCGGAGGTCGAAGAGATGATCCTGCAGTATCCCTGGCCCGGCAATGTGCGGGAACTCGAGAACGCGATGGAACGTGCGGTGGTATTGGGCGTTTCCGACTGGGTTCTTCCCGAGGATTTGCCCGAAAGCCTGCTGGAATCCGCTCCGCGCGATGCCAGCGCTAAATATCATCTTTCCGTCGGCCAAGCCAAACGCGAAGCGATTATCGATGCATACGCCCAAGGTAACGGCGATTACAAACAGGCCGCTCGCCTACTGGGTCTGCATCCCAATTACCTTCTGCGCTTAGTGAGAAACCTCGGACTGCGGGACGAAATCACCCGCGTGCAGGGCTCTTTGACCAGCCGTTAACCCAGTTTGCTCAGCGCGTTACTAAGTAGTTACTAATTTTGTCCTTTACACCGGGCTCAATCCCTGATTTAATCTCCTAAGAGCGAACAAACAAACGTTTGCAACATGGTGGGTCTCTGGCGTTTTTTTGGCGTCAGGGCTGGTTAACTTTTTAAGGGGAAATTATGAGACTCAGTCTGTCCTTCAGGACGGCGTTTATGTACGCCGCCTTGGCCTGTTTTGCCCTATTCAGCGGCAGCTTATTTGCTCAATCAGACGTCGGAACAATCACCGGATTCGTTAAAGATCAATCGGGTGCGATCGTACCCAACGCGAAGGTGACCATCAAGAGTGAGGCGACTAACGAAGAGCACACCGTCACAACCGATACCGGAGGGCACTACACAGTACCCAATCTTCCGCCCGGCAATTACTCAATGACTGCCGAAGCCAGCGGCTTTAAGCAGTTCATCAGTACTCACAATAATTTGCAATCGAACTCGACGATTGAACTGGACGGCAATTTGGCAGTGGGCCAGAATACTGAAACCGTCGAAGTGTCCGCCAGCGCTGAAGTGTTACAGACTGAATCGGGCTCTGTGCAGGCCCAGGTGTCGGGCACGCAAATTCAGAATCAGGAATTGAACGGCCGCAGCCCGATTTACACGGCTCAGTTCCTCGCTGGCGTCCGGAGCGGAAGCACGCTCGGAGATTTTAACGGTGTCGGCCTGGCCGGCAATCCATTCAATATCAACGGGACGCGGTCTCAAGATACCTTGGTCACTGTCGATGGCGCTCCCGCCATGCGCTCGCGTGCTAACGGCGCCGTTATCGGCGTTGCAGACGTTGATGCTACCCAGGAAATCCAGGTTCTAACGGCCGATTATGGAGCGGAATACGGAGGTGCGGCCGGCGGTCAGATTCGCATGGTCACCAAGAGCGGCAGTACCGATTTTCACGGCAGTCTATATGAGTACTTCCGAAATTCCGATATGAACGCAAACACCTGGACTCGGAATCTAAGCACTTCAACGAACTTCGCGTCGCCATTCCGCTATAACAACTTCGGAGATGCGGTGGGAGGGCCCTTGTGGATTCCGGGTAAGTGGGACAAATTGCGTCAAAAAGTCTTCTTTTTCATAGCCAACGACTGGATCAGGGAACGAAATACGCAGACGCAAACCCAGGCCGTACCGACTGCGCTCATGAGACAGGGAAACTTCAGCGAGTTGCTCTCGGCGAACCCATGGTACAAGGGCTCCACCCAACTCTATTACCCGGGCACTTGTTCCAAGGTGGGCAACGCTGGCTGCGTTCCCATTCCCGGTAACATAATTCCGGCAAACCAGCTCAGCCCGAACGGCGTAGCGTTGCTGAATGCCTATCCCGCCGCCACACCTGGCTTTCTGAGTGGTACCCAGAACTGGGTCGCGCAGGCCGCCCAGCCAATCAACCAGCGCAAAGACATCTGGAACCTGGATGTCGTCCCGAATAACAACAATCATTTTGAGGTGCGCCGCTCAGGGTTGCAGTATACCGAGTATGATCCATTCGACCAGGGTTCCGGTGAAACGGCTAAGTACTTCATTCGCCCGAATCAGACCAACGCCGTTGCCTGGACCTGGACGATCAGTCCAACCGTGGTTAACGAACTGCGCGCAAGCTATAGCTTGGACGACGTTTACATTCCGGTAAACACGTCGGAAATCGGCTTCAACCGCCAAACCTTTGCTGACCCCGTTACGTATCCGTTCTTGTTCGGCGGAAAGGATGTTACTGGAAAAATTCCAACCGTCAACCTGAACGACAATTTCTACAGCTTGGCTGGCGGACCGTACCCGTCTCACTCTTCTGGCCCCATCTTTACAGCCTCCGACAGTCTGACCTGGGTTAAAGGAAATCACACTTTTAAGTTCGGCGCGTTCTTTGAATACATCGGTGAGAATGACGAAGATCAGATCAATGTCTCCACTGTCCCCGGTGGCGCCAACAACCAGAATGGAAACTTCACGTTCACAGACGCCGGCACGGGCGCAACTTCCGGGGCCAGTATCGCCAATTTAGCGATGGGATACGCCGACAGCTACACGGAAATCGGACCTCGGGCGTTCACCATCTGGCGCAGGCCGGTGTTTGAAGAATTTGCCCAGGATTCCTGGAAGGTCAACTCGAGATTGCACCTTGATTATGGTGTCCGCATGACCACGGTCATTGGCTTCCATCCGTTATGGGGCAACGCCGACTACTTCAATGGCGGTCTCTACAATCCCGCGCAGGCGGTTCAAGTTAATTCCAGTGGCAACGTGATCCTGGGAACAGGAAACCCTTACGACGGCATGGTCATCCCTGGACTCAGCGGCTTTCCGAGTTCCGCGCAAGGACGCGTGCTGGCGGATGGCAACCCCATCTGCGATAACGCCTCCTGCAATAGCCTATTTGCCCCCAATCTGTCTTCGTCTTACATCAAGCCCACGAATGACTTTCAACCTCGTCTAGGTATCGCGTATCAATTCGATGCAAAGACCGTACTGCGCGCCGGCGCGGGCGAGTTCGTTACCGGTATGCCATTGCTGGATAACGTATTCCCCGGTGGCAACTCTCCGTTCCAACCATTTGTGACCATAAGTAACGTCAGGGTGGACAACCCAGGGGCATCCTTGGTTGGCGGTACCGCGGCATCCATCACTGCGACTTCTCTAAACCCCAAATTGAAGCAGCCAGTGGGGTGGAACTGGAACGCAACCTTCCAACGTGAGCTGTTCTGGAACTCGGTTCTCTCTGTCGCCTACGTCGGACATCGCGGCTATCACGGTTGGGATGTTTACGACATTAACCAAGCATCGGCTGGAGCTCTGGTGGCGAATCCCGGCAAAAATATCAACACTCTGCGGCCTTATAAAGGGTATGCCGCGATCCAGGAAGAAGAGAGTGTCGTCAACTCCCAGTACAACGGACTCCAGATTTCCTGGAACCGGAGGTTCACGGCGGGATCGATGTTCGGCTTTACCTACACTTACTCGAAGAGTTCGGACAATAGTTCCAATTACCGAGATATCGTTCCGGACACTTACAACACCAGCAATCTATGGGGACCCTCCGAATACGACACCCGGCAGATCGCGGTCATCAACTATCTGTACGAGTTGCCGTTCTTCAAGGATCAAACCCGATTGAGCGGCAAATTGCTGGGCGGATGGCAGATCAGCGGCGCAGTGCAAGCCCAGACTGGCACGCCTTGCGGCATAGGAAGTAACAACGACTTTGCCGGCGTCAGCTCAAATGATTTGGGCAGCTTTGGATGTGGAGCGGAAGGCCAGTTCTGGATTCTCAATGGATCGCCAACTATTACCGGAGGCTTCGCCGGACCCACGGGCAACACCAGTTCGGTCAGGTACTTCACCGCGAACGTTACGCAACCGACCGCCGGCACGTTCAACCTTCAACAGGGAGTTCGTGATTCCGTTTACGGACCGGGCTTGCAGGATTGGAACCTGATGCTCTTCAAGCAGTTTGCGATCAGTGAGCGCGCTGGCTATGTTCAGTTCCGGGCTGAAGCGTACGATTTTATCAATCATCCTAACTGGAGCACCAGCGCCTCGAATTTCAATCCGACGTCATCGCAGTTTGGCGAAATTAATAGCAAGAGCAACTTGCAGCGCACGCTGCAGCTTTCCTTGCGTTACTCGTTCTAAATCCAGTTAGATCAGGTCGCGGGGGACTTACATCGTAAGTCCCCCTTTTTCTATTTCACGGCGATATGTAGCGCTGCAATGCCGCTGCTGAGATACTCATAATCCACTTTCCGGAAACTCGCAGATAGCATTTGTCGCTGCAGTTCACCTGCCTCAGGGAACTTTCGGATCGAGTCCGGCAGGTATCCGTAAGCATCGCTCGAACCGGAAATCAATGCTCCAACTCTCGGCAAAATCAATCGCGAGTAAAAGCCGTACAGTGCACGCATCATGGGATTTTGGACATGAGAAAACTCGAGAATGGCCAGCATTCCGCCCGTCTTGAGTACGCGATAGAGCTCTCTCAATCCATTTTCATAATTGCTCAGGTTTCTAAAGCCAAACGCTATCGTCAGAGCATCCAGCGAACCGTCCCGCAATGGCAACCGCAGCGCATCGCCTTCAAATAATGCCGAGCCGTAGCGTTTTCGCGCGATCTTCTTCTGTGCCGCGACCAGCATCGGATGACAAAAGTCGGCGCCCATCAAAACGTTCTTCGTGGCCGATTGCAGATCCAGCAAAACGTCGCCGGTCCCGCAACAAAGGTCGAGCACGCGTGCACCCTCCCGCTCCAAAACCGGCTTTAACCTGTTGACAACGCGTCTGCGCCAACTCCGGTCGATATTGAAGGACAGCAGATGATTCAACAGGTCGTATCTGGGTGCAACCTCTTCAAAGGCCCGCTGCACCCACTCTGCAGCCTCCGCCTCCTCGCTGATACCAGGCGGCCTGGTTCCGGTTGCCACTATTGAAGCGACTCCAAAATCGCCTGGCGGATCAGATGTTCGTCGATCCCCGACTTAATGACAACTGCTCCGATCGAAGCCGGCAAAACGAAGTGGATCTTTCCATGAATCGTCTTCTTGTCGCCGCTCAGCCGATCGATTAAGTGAACCGGATCAATCTCTCCGGCCTCGGGAAGCGGGCCATAGCAATGGATTACCTCACTGATTAGCCGCGCATCTTCAGCGCCAAGAGTGCCAAATAAGTGTGCCAGACGCGTGGCGGCCAGCATGCCCCATGCTACGGCTTCTCCATGTAGAAACCGTGTATAGCCCGTCTCCGCCTCAATCGCATGTCCAATCGTGTGGCCGAAATTCAAAATGCGGCGCAAACCGCCTTCTTTCTCATCCGCTGAAACAACATCCGCTTTGATGCGAACGGCTCCAGCGATCAGTGCGTCAACCACTTGGGGTTGCCGCGAGAGCACCTCCGCGCGCAGGTCGCGCATAAGTTCGAATAGCTGTGGGTCTCGAATAACTCCGCACTTAATTACCTCGAATAAACCGGCACGATACTCACGTTCCGGCAGAGTCGCCGTCACATCCGGATCGATCAGGACCGCCAACGGCTGATAGAAGCTCCCAATCAGATTTTTGCCGCTCTCAAGATTCACGCCGGTCTTGCCCCCAATACCGGCATCCACCTGCGCCAAAAGAGTAGTGGGTATTTGCAGCAACTCAACTCCACGCATGAAGATTGCGGCCAGAAATCCGCCTACATCGGTGACGATGCCCCCGCCGAAACCGATCACCATGCTCGCGCGGTCGGCGCCATGCGCTGCCATTTGCCCCGCGAGTTCCTCCACCGACGATAATCTCTTGTGAACTTCGCCGCCGGGGAGAAAGAATACGTGGTGATCAATGCCTTCAAGCGCCGCTTGGAGACGATTGCCGTGCAAGTTCCAAACGTCAATAGTCGTAACTATGAACGTCTTACTAACATGCTCGGGAACGAAGTCGGAGGCCCTCGAAAGAATGCCTCGTTCTACTACGCTAGGATAGGTGCGCTGCGGAGTGCGCACCTCATAGATTGCCATCATCCTCGTTGTACCATTAACTTCGACCTGTGCCAGTAATTCGTTACAGAAGAAGCTGGGGCTTGGTCAAGGCCCGGGCAGGACAGACGCCATCACAGTGGCGCATGGCCCGGCAAGGAGCCGCATTCGCGCTGCTCCTGTTTGCGATTCCCATCCGGCAGTTTGGCCCCTGGTCGGCGATCTGGACCACGCCTTGCATTCTGCTCGCTTCGTTGCTGATTGCATGGGGCGCGGAATCGGCGCAGTTCTTCGTGGCACAGGGCTTCGCGCTAGCGATTCTGGCGTGGATGCAGACATTGCCCGAGTTTGCGGTCGAGGCCGTCTTGGCATGGAAACAGCAAACGGCCCTGCTGCTCGCAAATTTGACCGGAGCCCTGCGTCTGCTCACAGGCCTGGCTTGGCCCATGATCTACATCACCGCCGCGGTAGTCCACCGAAGGCGCACCGGTCGGTATCTACGAATGATCGAACTCACCGCGCATCAAAGCGTGGAAGTTATCGGCCTGCTTATTCCGCTGCTCTACGCCCTCGTGATCTGGTGGAAGGGAACGCTCGAACTCTATGACGCGGCGTTTCTCATCTTGTTCTACGCCGCATACCTGGCTCTGCTCACCAGATTGCCCGCAATCGGTCATGAGGAAATCGACGAACTGGAAAGTGTGCCCAGAAGCATTGTTAAAGCAAAGCCCCTTTTCCGCAACATCGCCATTACCGCATTGTTCCTTTCGGGAGGCGTGCTGATCTACTTCACAGCGGAACCCTTTCTCGGCAGCTTAATCGCCGTTGCCGCAGCGGCGGGCATCCCTACCTTCCTCGTCATTCAGTGGCTGGCGCCTGTCGTTTCCGAGTTTCCCGAGCTCGCGTCCACCTTCTACTTCGCCAGACAGGAGGATAAAGCTTCTATCGCGCTGATGAACATCGCCTCCAGCAATATCAATCAATGGACCCTGCTGATGGCGATGTTGCCGGTCGTGCTTTCGCTTGGCCATGGATCGGTTCAGCCGCTGGTCTTCGATGCGGAGCAGAAGCGCGAACTGCTGCTCACCATCGGGCAGAGCTTTGCCAGCTTTGTATTTTTGCTGAACATGGAATTCGCGTGGTGGGAAGCGCTGGCGCTGTTTGTGCTTTTCGCCGCTCAATTCGCGCTGCCCGCCTGGTCGAAGCCGTTTATCGCCGATGCGTTCTTCTTGTGGACGATCGCCGAGTGCGTGCGCATTGCGGTACTCCGGAAACGGCCCCTCGCGCTAAAGCTATTTATCGATACGCTCCGCGGCCATTAACGGAACCGCGACGAGCGGCCGAATCCCAAATCCCTCAGCCCCCGGCGTTCCCAAGGTTAATAAGCGCGACACCCACAACGATGATGGCCAGTCCAGCGACCTTGGCCGCCGTGAACGGTTCCTTGAAAAAAATGCGCGCCCACACCAGCGTCCAGATATAGCCAAGCGAAACCATCGGATAGAGCAGCGTCAGGTCTCCCTGTGCCACGGCCATGATGAAGAACACCGACGAGAGCAGATAAAGACAAATGCCCACTCCAAGCCAATAATTCTTCACCAGGCTCAAGATCCCACCCGTCATGCGTTCCGCGCCTAGCTTAAGGAAGACGGCTCCGAACGACCCCACAAATGAGGAAACGAGTATTAGGATGATCGCGCCCAGTGGTGTCTTCATAGTTCTTTAGCTGCTATGGAACTCTCTTCATCCCAAGGATGGACACTCCGAACACGATCGCGGCAATGCCCGCAATCCGAAAAAAGTTGATGTGCTCGTGAAGTACAAAGACGGATAGCAGCGTAACCCAAACGTAAGTCAGTGCAATGATCGGATACAGCTTCGAAAGCTCCCGGCCCTTTAACGCAAGCGCCAGCAGAATGGTGTTCACGCCGTATAGCGCATAACCGCAGAACAGACTCGGGTTCGAAATAATGCCAAGGGCATACCGGAAGATCAGCGCAGGGCTGCGTACGACATCCAGCAGACTTACGTGCGCCCCCATTTGCGTGGCCCCAGCCTTAAGAAATAGCTGCGCCAGCGCCCCGATTACGGTACAGGCGAACACAAGCAGAAAAGACCGCATCGCTCCCGAACGGTCTTCGATTGGAGTGGTCAGTACCTGGGAAGAACTCAAACCGCTAGTTTAAAGCATTTGGCCGCTATAATCCAATAACACGCCGGAGTTTGACGGACTAAGGGATACACTAAAGACGAATGGCAGCGCCCTTGATGCCTCCACCTCTCGATGGAATCGGACGCCGACGGTTCGCATTCTATCCCTCAATTTGGAATTTGGAACCAAACGAGTGGATGTTAAGCAGCGCCACGTGGGTAGACGCGCAAGTCGTGAATGCCAGAACAGGCCAGCAGGTCACCGTGCCAAGACGTTACATCGGCGCCGTTTCGGAGACGGATGATCCGATCCTCATCGTCGGACTCACCAAGGAGTTGGAATATCGTGAGGACGCCCTATGGCCGCGAGTCCGGAGAGTGATCGAGATGCCGCTTGCCGTGAATGAGAGCCGGCCATTCCGCATCTCCGAACCGCGTCCGGACGGCCCTGCTCCGGTCGTCGGCATACGTCTCGAGACCAGAGATGAATCGCGCGCAAGTAAGCTCATTACAACCGCAGGGATCGGTGCGGTCGTCGTGTCGCTGCTGGTGGTCGGCGTATTTTCCACAGGCCTCATCGATGGACGCCCTGGCGCTCATCCCGCTTGGCAGACCACTCGCGTATTCACAGAGCGCGATGATTATGCTTCCATCACGCACAAATTGGGGTCTCCCGTTACCGACCGCCTGCTCTCGATGTCCGATGGCAGCCGTTTCCGTGCTCTTGGTTATCCCGCCCAACACATGGTCGTTATCTTGATGGAAACTCGTCAGCACAATGAGGCTCGGTACTTAGGCACAATGAACACCAGCGGGCGCGTGCTATATACCATTCCGCGCAACCAGGGACTGAATCCTGAAGACTTGCTGGCATCGCTGCCGGCGTCGCTCCGCCATTAAGACAAAAATGCGTCGCCATATTCGGCATATACAGCCAGTGTTTTGGGCGCTTGTGGCGGTGTTGGCCGCCATGGCCCTTGGCGTCATCGCGACCAGTCATGGCGAACCAGTGAACAGCCTGTGGCTGGTCGCCGCCGCGGCTTCCATTTTTTTGATCGGCTTCCGTTTTTACGCAAAATTCATCGCGGCAAAGGTCATGGCTCTCGACGACTCCAGAGCTACTCCCGCTGAGCGTTTCCGTGACGGTCACGATTACGAACCGACGAACAAGTGGATTCTTATGGGACACCACTTCGCCGCGATTGCCGGGCCCGGTCCATTGGTCGGTCCCACGCTCGCTGCGCAGTTCGGCTACTTGCCCGGCACTTTGTGGATCTTGTTCGGATGCGTGCTCGCAGGCGCCGTCCAGGACTTCACAATTCTCTTCTGTTCCATGCGGCGCGACGGCAAAACCCTGGGCCAAATGGCCCGCGAGGAGATCGGCAAAGTAGGCGGCATCATCTCGCTGCTCACTGTCTTGATCATCATGGTCATTCTGCTGGCGGTAGTGGCTCTGGTCGTTGTAAACGCGTTGAAGGGGAGTCCTTGGGGCACGTTCACCATCGGTGCAACCATCCCTGTAGCTCTCTTGATGGGCCTCTATCTGCGCTACGTCCGCCCCGGACAGGTAATGGAATGTTCAGCCGTCGGCTTCGCGCTCATCCTGCTCGGCATTTTCGGCGGACGAGTGATAGCCGCTTCTCCACACTGGGCTCCGTACTTCACCTTAAGCGGCGTTGCGCTCACGCTCATCATCGTTGTATACGGCTTTCTTGCCAGCGCACTGCCGGTTTGGATGTTGCTCGCGCCCCGCGACTATCTCAGCACCTTTGTCAAATTGGGCGTGGTCTTCCTTCTCGCCATCGGAATCCTGTTCGTTCATCCACGGCTGGAACTCCCCCCGTTGACACGCTTTGTCGATGGAACCGGACCCATTTTCGCCGGCAAAGTCTTCCCATTCTGCTTCATCACCATTGCATGCGGCGCCGTCTCCGGCTTTCATGCCCTAATCGCATCGGGCACCACTCCCAAAATGATCTCGAAGGAGTGGCATGCTTGGCCCATCGGATACGGGGCCATGCTGCTGGAGGGCTTTGTGGCAATCATGGCGATGATTGCCGCCGCTGCTTTAAGCCCCGGAATCTATTTCGCCGTGAATGCGCCGGCTGGTGTCGTGGGCGCGACCGCACACGCCGCCGTCACGACAATTACAGGCTGGGGCTTTCCGGTGAACGTCGATGATATGACGCGCTTAGCTCGTGCCGTCGGTGAGC
Organism: Bryobacteraceae bacterium; assembly: GCA_036269625.1. Lineage (GTDB taxonomy): Bacteria > Acidobacteriota > Terriglobia > Bryobacterales > Bryobacteraceae > Bog-105. Next base: position 18,324 of record DATBEF010000157.1, read on the forward strand.
AGAGCCTGTATGGACGCACGGGCGGCGCTCCTTCGCTCGCTTTAGGCATGGCTCACATTTTCGGACGTCTATTCGATCCCGCCGGACTTGGTCAGGACATCATGAGCTTCTGGTACCACTTCGCCATCCTGTTCGAAGCGCTCTTTATACTGACTGTTCTCGATGCCGGTACGCGCGTTGGCCGATTCATGCTGCAGGACATGCTGGGGCACATCTATCGCCCGCTGGGGCGCATAGGCTGGATGCCCGGCGTGCTGGCCACCAGCGCTGCCGTCGTGCTGGCATGGGGCTATTTCCTCTACCAGGGCGTCATTGATCCGCTTGGCGGCATCAATTCCCTCTGGCCGCTCTTCGGGATCGCCAATCAATTGCTCAGTGCGGTGGCTTTGTGTGTCGCAACCACAGTGCTGATCAAAATGCATCGTACACGTTATTTATGGATCACGGCCATCCCACTTGCTTGGCTGGCGGCGGTTACGTTTTCAGCCGGCTGGGAAAAGATCTTCTCTCCGGAGCCGCGTATCGGATTCCTGGCGCATGCAAATGCGCTTGAGGCCGCCATCGCCGCCGGCAAGATCACGGCATCAAAACTTACCGAAACTCGTGCGGTGCTGTTTAACGAACGGCTGGATGCGGCCGTCTGTGGACTATTGCTCGCGCTGGTCGCGGTCGTTGTGATCGATTCGCTCCGCGTCTGGTTCGGTTTGCTGCGCGGATCGCGATCGAGCGCAACAACTGAAGCTCCGTTCATCCTCTCGACGCTTACGGAGCCATAAAATGACTGCGATCCTACGTCTATGGCATTACCTGACTGCACTCGCAGGCGAACTGTCAGATCAGACCGCTTATCGGCGTCATTTGGAACGAACGGGCCACAGCCATTCAGGGACCGAGTGGCGCCGCTTCAGTGATGGCCGTCACCGCCGGAAATATCAGAACGCGAAGTGCTGTTGAAAGCATCATCAACCATCTCCTGAATCATCGCTTCCGCGGCCGCGCGCTCACCTGCTCGCAGCAGTTGCAGCGCGTTCGAATCGACAATGCAATACCAAAGATCGCGCCGCGCGCCAAAGTCCGCAATGCCAGATGAAATGATCGGCCGCAGCCTTTTCAAGATCTCTAAGAAAGCCCCATATTCCGGACCAATCTCGCGCTCCATCAACTGACGGATGCGCACTGCGAGAGCGGGCGCCCATCCATTGGACGAGATCGCAATCGTCAACTCACCCTGACGATGGATCGAACCGAAGCTGAACCGGCAGTGCTCGGGATCGTCCACTGCGTTGCACAGTACCTTGCGTTCCTCCGCCAACCGGAAAATCGCGGCATTGTCTTCGCAATCGGCAATCACCAGAAAACAGCCCTCCAGATCGCCCGCTAAGAACGCGCGCGCCTGCCATTGGATCAGCCCCGCCGCAGCCAGCTGTTCAATTTCCGGCGCTGCTGTGGGATTCACATAACAGACTTCCGCACCCGCATCCACTAGTCCCCGAACCTTGCCCGCAACTTCGTAGCCTTCGCCCGTCACAAGACATTTCCGCCCGCTGAGGTCGAGAAAGATCGGGTAGCGAAAGTTCACACCTCTATTCTGTAGGAAGTGCTTGTGCCCCGCCTTTTCCTGATCGATAGCTTTGGGTTCATCTTCCGCGCCTACCATGCCCGTGCCCGCAGTGGAGCGCCGCCCATGCGAACCAGTTCGGGCATATCCACCGAAGCGGTCTATATCTTTCACAACATGGTGAAGAAGCTGCTTTCAACCTACAAACCGGAGTACATCGCGGCCATCTTCGAAAGCAGCCAGCCGACCTTTCGTTCGGAAGCATTCGCCGACTACAAGGCGAATCGGACCGAAATGCCGCCAGACCTGGGCGATCAGATCCCCTATATCCGGCGCACGCTCCAGGCTCTTAGCATTCCCATACTGGAGTTTCCGGCCTTCGAAGCTGATGACGTCATCGGCGCGATCGCCTGCCGCGAGCCCGCTAATCCTCTCGAAGTCGTGATTGTATCGAGCGACAAAGACATGCTCCAGCTTGTCAATCGCCGCGTATTCATGCTTAACCCAATGAAGGACGACACCTGGTACGACGAGGCAAAGGCGAAAGAATTTATGGGCGTGAAGCCAACCCAGGTTGCCGATCTTTTGGCGCTCATGGGCGACTCCATCGACAATATTCCCGGTGCGCCGGGCATCGGCGAAAAGGGCGCTCGTGATTTGATTGCGCAATTCGGCAGTGTCGAAGCCGCTTTAGATCGCGCCAATGAAGTCCAACGGAAGATGTATCGCGAAAGCCTGCTCAATAACCGCGAGCGCATTCAGTTGAGCAAGCAACTGGCGACTATTCACACGCAGGTTCCCATCGAATGGGACCTCGCCGCACTGCGCGCGCAAGAGCCAGACGTACCGGCCCTGAAGGCGGTCTATAAGGACTTGGAATTTTTCAGCCTGCTCCGGGATTTGGGTCCCACAGACGACGCCCACACCCGGGACTACGGAATCATCAACAACGCGGCAGAGCTTGATTTATGGCTCCAGGCGCGGCCCCTCGACGCGCCGCTCGCTATAACTCTGGATTTGACGAACTCCTACGTGGGCTTGTCGTACCGGATCGGGGAAGGCCGGGCGGCGCCGCTCACCTTATTGGACCAGCTCAAGCCAGTCCTGGAATCCGAAGCGACGCCCAAGATTGTTCACGACCTCAAAGCTTTTCTGGTCGCAGCGGCTGGCCTGGGAATCACGCCCAAGAACGCCTCCGAGGACGTAATGCTTTATGCGTTCCTGCTTACGGCGGATCCCGGCGGATGTTCACCGGAGGAGCTGGCCTCACGCTTCCTCGATCGTAAATTGAACGCCGCCGCGGAACAGCAAGCTGAATTGACGCTTGCGGCCACCGAGCTCCTCCGGCCCCAGATCGATGCTCAGGGTTTGCGCTCGGTTTACAACGACATCGACCTGCCGCTCGCGCCCGTGCTGGCCTCGATGGAAGAAACCGGCATCCTCGTAGACACGGCATTGCTGGCCGAACTCTCTGTACGGCTGAACGAGCGCATCGAGAAAATCGCAGAGCAGGTTTACGTCCTTGCGGGCAGAACGTTCAACATCAATTCGCCCCAGCAACTCGGCAAAATTCTGTTCGAAGACTTAGCGCTTCCAGCCCCGTTCAAATATGGCAAAGGCAAGGTTGTCTCGACAGCTGCCGACGTATTGGAATCGCTGGCGGCCACGTATCCAGTTGCCCAACTGGTGCTCGACTATCGTCAGCTGGTAAAGCTCAAGGGAACTTACATCGATGCCTTGCCGCAACTAATCCGCCCATCAACTGGGCGTGTCCACACAACCTTTAACCAAACGGGAGCGGCAACGGGACGGCTTTCCTCTTCGAACCCAAACCTGCAGAACATACCCATCCGCACCGAAGAGGGCAGGGAAATACGAGCTGCCTTTCTCCCCGATCCTGGTTGGGATCTGGTTCTGGCCGACTATTCTCAAATCGAGCTCCGCCTGCTGGCCCACATGTCTCGCGATCCAGTGCTGATGGAAGCATTCACGCGCGGTGAGGATATTCATACACGGACCGCGGCCGAAGTCTTCAAAGTAGATCCCTTGATGATCACGCCGGACATGCGGCGTGCCGCGAAAGCGGTGAACTTCGGAATCGTATACGGACAAACGCCGTTCGGCCTCGCCCAATCGCTTGGCATCGATCGCAAAGAAGCCGATCTGTATATCAAGCGCTACTTTGAGCGTTACGCCGGCGTTCGCGAATTCATCGATCGCACCATCGCAGAGGTCCGGAAGAGTGCCGTTGCCCTGACATTATTCGGGCGGAGGCGGCCGATACCCGACTTGGCGAGCCGCAATCCAGCCGCGCGTTCCTTCGCCGAACGTACTGCTGTGAACACGCCGCTGCAAGGCACCGCCGCGGATCTGATTAAGCTCGCCATGATCCGCATTGCGCGGATAATAGAGAAAGAACACCTCCGGTCGCGCATGCTCCTTCAGGTGCATGACGAACTGGTGTTCGAAGCGCCTCAGGGCGAAATCGAAGGTTTAAAAACGATAGTCAAGCGCGAAATGGAGAGCGTGTATGATCTCTGCGTGCCCTTGGTCGTAGACGTTGGCGCCGGTAAGAATTGGCGTGATGCAAAGTAACTGCTAATTTCCGATATAAGGATGGGTGAGATTTGAAAAGTAAGGCCGTGTTGAGACTGCTTAGCGTCATCTGTGCCGCCATGTGGCTGGTTTCCTGCGGCGGTAAGAGCCGTAAGACGGAGATGAACCCTCCGCCCGAAGAGTACAAAGCTGTTCTGCAAACAACTAAGGGCGACGTGACCATATTGGTTCACCGGAGCTGGTCTCCTTTGGGAGCGGATCACTTTTATCAGTTGGTTAATCTGGGCTTCTACAATGGCAATCGATTTTTTCGCGTCGTGCCGGATTTCGTAGTGCAGTTTGGAATGAACGGCGATCCGGCCACCAACAAACAATGGAGCGATGCGAATATTCCGGATGATCCTGTGAAGGTGAGTAACAAACAGGGCACCGTCGTCTTCGCCGATGCCGGCCCGAATACGCGCAGTACACAGATTTTTGTCAACCTGGGCGACAACAGCCGGCTCGATGCGACGGGTTTTTCGCCGTTCGGCGAGGTGATCCAGGGCATGGACAATGTTCAGGCATTCTACAAAGACTACGGAGAGTCGCCGGATCAAGGCCAGATTGGCGAAAAGGGAAACGCCTACCTTCAGGAGAACTTTCCTAAGCTGGACTACATCAAGAAGGCATACATCCTTAAATAGATGGCCCCAATTTCTCGAAGCCAAACGTTATGCTGTATATGCAAGGTTAGCCAAAAGTAAACCTGCGGAGCCTACTTGGAATTTGGTATCGGCGATACGGCCGGCGATTATCGCGTCATCGGAGTGCTGGGGACGGGTGGCATGGGCACCGTCTACAAAGTCCAGCATCTTATTTCCGATCGCATCGAGGCCATGAAGGTTATTCGGCCCGATCGCATGGATTCCCCCGAACTCGCCGACCGCTTCATCCGCGAAATCAGAGTTCAAGCCCGGCTGAATCATCCCCATATCGCATCACTCCACAACGCGATCCGTTGGGAAGATCACTTTCTGATGATCATGGAGTACGTGGACGGAGCGGCCTTGTCCACCTTTCTGCGCCGCGGCGCACTGAATCTTGCGGATAGCGTCCACATTACCTTGCAGGCGCTCTCCGCCTTGGCTTACGCGCACAGCCAGGGCGTCGTTCATCGTGACATCAAGCCAGCAAACATCATCATTACTCCCGACGGAACTGCCAAATTGATGGATTTCGGTATCGCCCGTTCGCTTGCCGACCACGTTCATCTGACGCAAACCGGCGCTGTCGTGGGATCCTTTCACTACATGTCCCCGGAGCAGATTCGCGGCGCCGCTATCGATGGCCGGTCGGATCTGTATTCGACCGGCATTATGCTCTACGAAATGGTGACGGGCGTGCGGCCCATCACAGGCGACTCTTCGTGGAACATCATGAACGCCCATATGAGTCAGGTTCCACGAGCGCCAGCGATGCTGAATACAGCTTTGCCGGCGCCCTTCTCTCTCGCGATTTTGAAAGCCATTGAGAAGGACCCGGCCGAACGCTACCAAACCGCCGGTGAGTTCGCTCAAATGCTCACGGCTCTGCAGGCGCGTTATTCGCAATTGGCGTATAGCGTGCCTGCCGCTTCGCCGGAACCTCGAAGCTCACCCTCTAAAGAATTCCCGCCCCGCCGGGAACCCGTGGAAATACCGCTAACCGAGGTGGCGCCTCGCGAGCCTGCAAAAGAGAGTGTGGCGCCCCACCATCCTGCTGTGGAAGTCGTAACGCCGACTCCCGCTCATCACTCCACGCCTACTCCGTCGACTCCGCATGGCGGAACAACGGCAAGGGGCTTCGATTCCAGCGAACTGGAACCCGTGAAACGAGAGCTAGCCATCTTTCTCGGCCCGATGGCGCGCATCATTGTCGACCGCGCGGCCCGCAAAGCCACCTCGTGGCGCCAGCTTTACGACATCCTCGCTCAAGAAGTTCCCGCAGGCGACGAACGCAAACGCTTTCTCGCAAAGCGCCCCCGCTAACAGAGACTCCAAGCAGTTAGTTAGCCGGTTCCTCTTAGTAAGTAAATAGACAGCTTAGTAACTGATTTTGTTCCAGCGTGGCAAAAGATATTGTTTGGAACCGGCGCTTTCAAACCGGTGTCTAGCCACACATGTTCGAGCAATCCGTTATCTTGGAAAATCCGAAAAAAGCATCGTGGACATTTGTTGTCGCCACCTCTCTGGAGCTACTTGCAATTACGGCCCTGATTGTTACACCGCTTTTCTTTATCGCACCGCCCAAAATGCCGCCCCCGCCTCGAACCCTTGCCCGGTATCTTCCTCACGTAAAACTGGTCCGTGTAGAGCAGAGTAACTTGCCTCACGAGCGTGTTGTAAGCCGTAACCGGCTTAACTGGTCCACTCTCAAGTTGGTTGCTCCGGCCCAGATCCCGCATGGCGTCGCAAATCTTAGCGACCTCCAACCGGTTGTCATAGGAGAAGCGGGCGCTTCCGGAAGCGGCCTTCCTGATGGTCTGGCGTCCTTCGGAGCAGACCCTCCGCAAATAGCTCCGCCGCCGCAACCTGCCCCCAAACCTCAACCCAAAAGTTCAGGGCTCCTTCACGTTAGTCAAGGCGTACAGGAGGCCAAGCTCATCCATCGGGTGATGCCTCGCTATCCGCCTCTAGCCATACAAACCCGAGAATTCGGCACTGTACATCTGGTCGCGATAATCAGCAAAGACGGTCACGTCAGCAGCGTGCAGGTTTTAGATGGCCCTATGTTCCTTCGCCAGGCGGCCCTTGAAGCCATTAAACAATGGATATATAAGCCGACGTTGCTCAACGGTGAGCCGGTCGAAGTCCTCGCGCCGATCGACGTTCACTTCACCTTGAGTAACTAGCCTGCCAGCAGTCAGCAGCCAGCGTTCAGCAATTAGCAATTAGCGTTCCGAAGACTAACCGCCCGTAACAAAGGTTGACCGCTGAAGGCTAAGCGGCAGCGGTTTGATCCTCGACAACCCAGCCGTCGGAAATTACGAGTCGTTCTTGATACGATACCCACGTGAATGTGGGCATCATCGGACTCGGCTACATGGGCGCCACCCACCTGCGGGCGTTCCTGCATTCGCCCGGAGTACAAGTCGCCGCGATTTGTTCGAGTGACCCCAAGAAGCACAACGGCGACTTCAGTGGTGTCCGCGGCAATTTTCACCGCAATGTGAGCCCGCTCGATTTGCGCGAAGTGGCTAAATACACCGACCCTGGCGCCCTGATTGACCACCCTGGTCTCGATGCCGTAAGCATATGTGTTCCCACCGATCTGCACGCTCCGATTGCGTCTCGCGCGCTCCAAGCCGGTCTGGACGTGCTGCTCGAAAAACCGATGGCGCTCACGGCCGCCGCCTGTGATGCGTTGCAAGAGGATGCCGCCGAACGTGGCCTGATACTGATGATTGGGCATGTCCTGCGGTTTTGGCCCGAGTATCTTACGCTGGCCGAATTCATTCACGCCCACGGCGCTGCGCGTATCCGCCACGCTACGTTCCAGCGCCGCGGACCCGTACCGCGTAGTCCCTGGTTCCGGCAGCGCTCTTCGAGTGGTGGGGCACTGCTCGATCTACTTATCCATGATATTGATCAGGCATTACAACTCTTTGGCTGGCCGGTTGCGGTGGAGGCGCGTGACGCGCCCGGTTTCGACGCCGTGGAATCAGTTCTCCACTACGACTCCGGTCTCAGCGTGTCGATTGAAGGGGGATGGATGGACGAAACTTTCCCGTTCGCGATGAGCTTTCATGCAAACTCTGATGAGGGCACTCTGCACTTGAGCAATACCGGGGTCCTCACTGCTCAGTCGAATACCGGTTCTTCGCTGATTATTGAGAATACTGGCGCCGACCCGTTCCAGACCGAGGTCGACTACTTCGTATCATGCTGCCGGGACCGCACGCAGCCAGAGCGCTGCCCGCCTTCTCATGCTGCGAAAGCAGTCAAACTCGCTCTCCTGTTGAGCAATTCACGAATTCACTACGGCGCAATGATCGATTGCAAAGAAGAGCCCGCTCCGGCTGTAGCTTAGGGCCCGGCAGCGGCCGGGCGATCACTCAGAGCTTTCTCCGTACTCCATGACTAGCACTGTGAGATCGTCCTGCAACTGATTGCCTTCTCCGAATTCCAGCACGGCTTCTACTAACTTGTCGTGGATCTCTCGCGCGCTTAGATTCGCTGCTGCCACCATCGCGGGGCGCATTTTCGATTCGAAAGTCTGCTTGCTTCGATTTTCGGCGTCCGTTACACCGTCGCTATAGGCGACAATCTTGTCTCCCGGCTCTAACTTCAGCTTCTTCACTTCGTAAGTGGCTTTGGGCACCAGGCCAAGCGGCATGCCCGTAGTGCCCAGTTCCTCCACATCTCCGTTGGAGCGTAAAATCAACGGCGCACAATGTCCCGCGTTGGCCCATTCCAGCTCGCCATCGCGGTGGATTATGGCGTAGACCAGGGTCGCGTACTTTTCACCGTGGGCGCGATCGACAAGAAAGTTATTGATTTTCGCCATCAACTCGCCCAGCGCGATATTTAGCTCCGATGCAAGCAGGAACGCACCCTGGAGCAGGGAAGCGAGCAACGCCGAACTCACGCCTTTACCCGATACATCGGCCACCACCGCGGACCAGGCATCATCTCCGGCCTGGTGAACATCAAAATAGTCTCCGCCTACATCGGCCGAAGGCAGGCTGGAACCCACAGCCCTGAACCAACCGCTTTCCGGCAAATTCTTCGGTAGCAGGCTTTGTTGCACCTCCCGCGCTATGTTCAGCTCCTGCTCCATCAGGTGCTTTTGCCGCTCCTCTTCCATCAGCTTGGCGTTTTCAAGCACGGTGGATGCCTCCAGCGCCAACGTGTGCAGCAGTTCCCTGTTCAGTTCGGATAGTGCCTTGTGTTCGCGCCGCGACTCCAGGTAAAGCAGACCGACCGTGTCGCTGTGTGCCGCGAGAGAGATCGTTTGTTGGCTGTTGATCGTTCCGAACTGCACCAGCGGCACGCAGATGACATTGCTGTATTCACTTGCTGCCGGAGCGCCATTCTGGCCCATTGTTCCGGGATCCAACTGCATGAACAATAGCTCGCGGCGCTGTTCGAGCGCACTCTGGATCAGCGTGGTCGGTACCTGCAGCTCCGATTTCGCGAGCACGGCGCCTTTGGCATCGCGGCCAACCGAAACAACTAGATCGCCATCTTGACGGAGTAGTAGAAACCCGCGTTCGGTTCCAGTCAATGCGATAGCGGAATCGACGATGGCGCCCAGCACATCCTCGGTGGCCAGCGTCGTTTGAAGCGTGCGCGCCAGTTCAATTACAGCTCGAAGGCGAGCGAAGCTGCCGGTAGTGCTACTCGACTTATTCGCGAAGGAAAGTTCGTCGAGAATCTTCGAAATCCGGCCGCTTGAATTCGAAAAGACAAGCTGATACGTGTCTTCGAAACCGAAATGGATTCTGTCCCCGCTTTGCAGCGTGGTCGAACGCTCAATACGCTTACCGTTTACCCAGGTTCCATGTAGACTATCCAGGTCTTCAATTACGTAAGAGCCAATCCCGCGCCCGTTTTGCGGCTGGGAATCGAGATAAATCCACGCGTGCGTCCGTGAGGCGCGATTATCGCGTAATATGACGTGATTATCCGGTCCACGCCCGATTCGAAAAGGCAGCGGCTCAATCGCTATGTGCGTCCGTTCTCCCGTAGAATGCACAACTTCCAGCGCCCCGGTGGCGGCCTTCTGGAGTGTGCCAGTATGCGCTCTCATCATCAGACCTGGTACTACTACAGTGTTGCCTTCAACCGATGAGACGCAATTCAGCGGTACTACTGCTCAGGATTTCTTAGGCTTGCCTTCGTCTCTCAATTCCCGCTGGTTTTGCTCAGTCGGGTGCCGCTCCCGCCCGTCACGGTCGACGTTGGTGTCTTCGTCACGGCTCTTATCGATTTCTTCATCAGTTTTCGTGGGCTGATCCTGTCGACTGATCATAAGTAATGAGATCGCGTTACGAGACAGTAAGTGACATGTTGTTGCGTGCTCCCGCCACACGAAACATCTTTCTACACGCTTTGGTCTCACCGGTAGAGGAGTTTGAAACGATGACGCGAAACTTAATCCTCAGCCTGGCTCTTGGAACGGGTGTTCTACTGGCGCAACCGCCGAATCCCGGTGGCGGCAGCGCTCCCTCCAGCCAACCTACTTCACCCACTGCGCAGCCGGGCATGGGCACTCCCAACGGCCCGGCGGGCAACGCGCCGGCGACTACGCCTGCGAAAGTTGACGACAAGAAGTTCGCCAAGGAAGCCGCAATCGGCGGCCTGACCGAAGTGCAATTGGGCAAGCTTGCGCAACAGAAAGCATCTAGCGAGGCCGTGAAGCAGTTCGCCCAGAAAATGATCGACGATCATTCGAAAGCCGGCGATCAGCTGAAGCAGGTGGCAAGCAGCGAGAGCCTCTCGTTACCTGACAGTCTCGATCCAAAGCATCAGGCGGCGATCGATAAGCTGTCGAAATTGTCCGGCCCGGAGTTCGATAAAGCTTACGCCAAAGACATGGTGAAGGACCACGAAAAAGACGTCAGCGAATTTCAAGCTGAGTCGCAGGGCGGAACGGACGCGAACGTAAAACAATTCGCCTCGCAAACGCTCCCCGTGCTGCAGCAGCATTTGGAACTCGCGAAAGACCTGAATAAAACAGTCAAGAAGGGATCAAAATAGACCTGCAGTTAAGCATTTTTTCGTTGGGTTGATTGGCGGATTACAAGCTTAGGCTCCAGCAGGACCTTCTTCGGGCGCAATGGAACTTTGGATTCTACGCAGGCGAGCGCGAGCTTGCCTGCGCGGTCTCCAATGGTTTCGCTCTGCTGATCCACGCTCGTGAGCGGAACGCGCAACGAGTCCGCATAAACGATGTTGCCGCATCCTACGATGGCAATGTCTTCTGGAATCCGCAGGCCTGAATCGAGAATCGCTCGCATGGCGCCCAGCGCGATGGGGTCGTTATAGCAAAATACGCCATCGGGGTATGGTGCGTGGCGAAGCAAGCGCATCATAGCCTCATGGCCGCTATTCTCCCCGGACTCGTCGCTGTGCTTGCAAACGACAACGTTCGAAGGCGGAATCGTTATGTCGTGCTGCCGAAGCGCTTGGCGGAAGCCCTCCAGGCGGCCGTGTCCAGTGCTCACGTCGGGCCCCGCTATATGAGCTATGTTGCGGCAGCCAATTTGAATGAGATGTTCGGTTGCTAGGATGCCGACTGCCTCGTCGTCCACGCCCACAAAATTGGCCGTCAGATCCGCGAATTTCCGGTCGATTAAGATGTACGGGACCTTCTGTTCTTCAATGTGCCGGAAGGTCTCAATAGTCCACTGCGACGATGCCACAATCAGCGCATCGACCCGTCGTGCCAGTAGCTGTTCGATCTCCTGCTGCTCAAGTTCCGGATCTTCCTCGGACGAAGCGATCAATAGGCTATAGCCTTTCTTTCGCAGAGTCTTCGAAAGTCCGCGGGCAACCTGGGCGAAGAACGTGTGCACCAGGTCCGGCACCACCAGGCCAATGCTGGAGGAGTGGCCGGTTACCAGTGCGCGGGCCGCCAGATTCGGCCGGTAATTCAACTCCTTCATGCGCTTCAGCACGCGCTCGCGCGTGTCGCTACCGATATCGGGGTGATCGCGCAGGACTTTCGAAACGGTCACCACGGAAATTCCCAATTCCCGGGCGATATCTTTCATGCGGACGGGCATTTGCGTACTACCACGTTAACTTAAACAGCGGCTTTAAATTTTAAGCAGACGGCTGGCCGGAGTTTTGCTACGCTAGTCCCGCATGCTTTGCCTCAGGCTCTTTGTTGTTGCATTTCTATTACTTGCATCCGTTTCAAAAGGCGCTCCGGCAACGAAGCCCAAGCTCGTCGTGGCCGTTATTATCGATCAGTTTCGCTACGACTATCTGACTCGCTTCCGGAGCGATTATCATGGCGGACTGGACCGCATGATGTCCAGGGGCGCGGACTTTACCAACGCCTTTTACACCCAAGTGCCGACTGTAACGGCCGTCGGGCACAGCATTTTCCTGACAGGCGCGATGCCCTCAATGAGCGGCATTGTCGGAAACGCGTGGTACGACCGCGATGAGCGTAAGATTGTCACGAGCGTATGCGATTGGGACCGCAAGACGGTCGGCGGTCATCAGGAAGAGCCAGGCCAGAAGTGCACTGACGCCGATCCGGCTTCTCCGAAGCGCCTGCTGGTGAGCACGGTGGGGGACGAATTGCGCGATGTAACCGAAGCGTCAAAGGTGATCGGCATTTCGATAAAGGCGCGAGGTGCGATCATGCCGTCCGGCCACCGCGCCAACGCTGCATATTGGTTTGACGACGTCAGTGGGCATTTCGTCAGTAGCACCTTCTATGTGCAGGATCTGCCGGCCTGGGCCGAAGCCTACAACAGCCGGAACGAACCCGCAAGCTATGTCAAACGCACTTGGGAAGGCTTTCCCCGATGGCATTTCGAAGCATCCGCCGGCAGTTCGCGCCCGTATGAGAAGCTGGCGGCGAGCCCGTGGGGGAACGAACTGATTGAGCATTTCGCCGAGCAGGCGATCGAGGGCGAGCAACTGGGACAGCGCGGCGTCACCGATCTGCTAACCGTCTCCTTCTCTTCGAACGATTACGTCGGACATGCTGTGGGGCCCGATGCGCCCGAAGTGAAGGACATGGCCGTGCGGACGGACGCGCTGCTCGGAAATCTCTTCCACTTGCTCGATGAGAAAGTTGGCCTCGGCAACGTGCTGGTTGTGCTGTCGGCCGATCATGGTGTAGCGCCGCTGCCCTCTGCTCATGAGGCAAAGAAGATGCCGGGCGGGTACATCTCAGTCAGTGTCGAACGTACGGTGAGTTCCGCCCTGAACAAACGGTTCGGGCAAGCGGATTGGCTGATTCCAAGCGCTGGCGAAACAAGTCTATACTTCAATCGCAAGGCGCTTGATGATGCGCATACTTCCGATGGCAAGCATATTGAAGAGCGCGAGATTTTCGATGCGGCTAAACAGGTTATTTTAGACACTCCGGAACTGCACGCGGCTCGCGTCTACACGCGCGATCAACTCGAGACCGGTGTCAGTGGGGACCTGATCGCACAAGCGGAAATGAACGGATACTACGGAAGGCGTAGCGGCGATCTGGCCGTGGTTTTTGAGCCATTTTTTGTCCCGGGCTCGGCCGGCACATCGCATTTTTCTCCCTGGGCATACGATCGCCACGTGCCGATTTTATTCATGGGCCCCGGGATACGCGCCGGGCGATACGACAGCAATGTCGCGCCGATCGATATAGCTCCTACTTTGGCGACGATGTTGGATGTTCAAACCCCATCCGGATCGGAGGGCCGAGTTCTTACGGAAATGTTAGTGACTCCGTGACACGCGGCTACAAGTACTTGATAGCCATTACTTCATTGCCGCACTCGTTGTAAATCAATTCATCGACGATCTGCTGGACTAGGACGATTCCGTAGCCGCCAGGACGCATTCCGTGTGCAAAACGGTATTCAACATGCTGAAGCGGTTCGCCGGGAGGGTTGTTCAAGGCGGCATGATTTATGCCGTCGAGACAGAAGCCTTTCCCCGGATCCTGCAATTGGATTAGAACCATCCGTCCGGTGATAATGCAGGTGAGTTCAACCCGTTTCGATTTATCGAACGCACAGCCGTGTTCTATTGCGTTTTCGAGCAATTCATGAAGCACAAGCGTCAGATTGTCGCGGGTGACATCGCGAATAGGGGCCAAAGCGCGCCGGAAATAGTTCACTACCGGATCGAGTGCCGCCAACTCGGCTCGGATGGACAGAGATGTCCAATTCGGATCGGCCGAACGCACTGCGACGTACGGACATTCCGCAAAAGCTTCATGAGCATCCGCTGTCACACAGCGGGTCGGCTCGTTGAATAGACTAATACCCGTCTCCAAAATACTAAACAAGTAGCACGTTAAGTGCCATCGGGGTGTTTAGGAAGTTTCCGTAATATTTCATTGTGGCATTCGTCCAAATCGGATACTTTTACGCTATGTGGAATGACTTTCGATTTGCTGTTCGCAGTTTGAATCGTGCTCGGTTGTTCGCGAGCGTGGCCATTCTTACGCTTGCCTTGGGAATCAGCGCCAATACGGCGGTCTTTTCTTTGTTTTATCAGGTTCTTCTGCGGTCGCTGCCGGTTTCAAACCCGGAGAACCTTTTTGTGTTAAACCAGGATCCGCCCAATCTGCCGGGGTGGGGGTCCTCGGATAACGGCGAGACGGTCTTTTCTTATCCGATGTATGAACGATTACGGGACGGGACGAAGAGTTTTGAAGGGATGGCCGTTCGTTCCGGTGCGCAGGTGGACATCACTGGGCCCAATGGGCCGGACCGGGTGCACGCCGAGGTGGTGTCGGGTAATTTCTTTCAGGTTCTGGGGCTGCAACCGCGGCTGGGCCGGTTATTGTTTTCGAGTGACGATCAGATGAAAGATGCGAATCCGGTAGCGGTTCTTTCCTACGGTTACTGGATAAGTCACTATAGCGGAAGCGCATCGGCATTAAACCGAAAACTTCTGATCAACGGTTATCCCTTCACAATTGTTGGAGTTGTTCAGAGTGGATTCAATGGTCTTCTGGTGGGCGATGCGGCGGCCCTGTTTGTGCCGGTTTCGATGAAAGCGGAGGTCACGCCCGGTTGGAAAGGGTCGGCGGATCCGCAGTATCGTTGGTTGAATGTGATCGGGCGCATTCGTCAGGGGATCACGCGAGGTGCGGCAACGGCTACGCTGGAACCGATCTGGACCGCGGCGGTAGGTGATGAGCTTCCCGCCCTTGAAGTACGCGACGCACCCACGCGGAAACGGCTTTTGGCGACCCGGCTCCATTTGCAGCCAGCGTCGTCCGGCATCAACGGCCTCGAGAAAAGATGGCGTCAACCACTGACGGCATTGCTCGCAATGGTGGGATTGCTGCTGATCATCGCGTGCGCTAATTTAGCGAATCTTCTGATTGCGAGAGCCGTGGGTCGCGGGCGCGAGATTGCGGTGCGGCTTGCGGTAGGAGCAGGCCGATGGCGCGTTACGCGGCAAATGCTGGTGGAGAGTCTGGTGCTGGCGGCAGCCGGCGGAATTGTTGGCATTGGGCTGTCGTTTGCGATGGTCCAAGGGTTGATCGCGGCCCTTCCCAAATCGTATGGCGAGAGCGTGCTGAAAGCCTCGCCGGATTTGGCGGTCCTTGCTTTCAGCGTGGGTCTGGTGGGTGTGACAACCATCCTGTTCGGTCTGATTCCGGCGCTTCAATCCGGGCGAGTGGACGTGATGCCGACCTTGAAAGATCAGGCTGCGGCGAGTTCCGGCACCGGCGCTCACACTCGCTGGCGCCAGGCGCTGGTAGCAGGGCAATTGGCGCTATCGGTATCGCTGTTGATTGGCGCAGCCCTGTTTGCGAAAACTCTGATTGGATTACTCGAGCACGATCCGGGCTTCCGGCCGGAGCGGCTTCTGGTGTTTTCGCTGGACCCAAGGCTGAGCGGGTATCAAGCTGATCGCGGACTGACGCTCTATCGCGGCATTCTGGACCGGTTGCGTCAACTTTCGGGAGTGTCGCTTGTCTCCATGGCTGGGAGCGGGCCGCTCGCTGGTAGCGAGACGAGCGGCAACGTGACTGTTGAAGGTTACGAGGCGCGGCCGGACGAAGATATGGATGCGGACACGAACGCGATAGGGGCTGGTTATTTCCGGACAATTGGCACGCCGCTGGTACGAGGACGCGAGATTGAGCAGCGCGACCAAACGTCGCCCGCGCGCGTCGCGGTGGTGAACGAGGCTTTTGTGCGCCGCTTCATGAAAGGCAAGGATCCGATTGGCAAGAGAATGGAGAGTGGCTCGGGTGGGAAGCTTGACACCGAGATTGTGGGCGTAGTCAAAGATGCGCAGAATCTGGATCTGCGCGAGGTGCCGAAGCCGACCTACTATGTGCCGATTGAGCTGGCGTATGCGCATGCCGGCGCGATTCCGAGCGCGACGTTTTTCCTGCGAACGAACGGCGACAAGGCGGCGCTCGAGACAAGCATTCGGGCTCTGGTTCGCACGTTCGACGCGAATCTTCCTGTTTACAACGTCTCTACGATGCACGAACTGGTGAATCACGCGGTGTACGTAGATCGATTAATCGCGATTCTGGCATCGGCATTCGGGGCGCTCGCGCTGCTGCTTGCGGGCGTGGGCCTCTATGGAGTGGTTGCTTACTCGGTGGCGCGGCGAACGGCGGAGATCGGCATACGGCTGGCCTTAGGCGCGCTTCCGGCGCAAGTGCTGCGCCTGGTAATGCGGGAGGTGATGGTCCTGACGTTGGCGGGTTTGGCCGTGGGGCTTCCCGGAGCTTACTGGCTGGCCCGCCTCGCGGCTTCGGAGCTATATGGCGTTCGGCCGGGCGATGGCGTCGTTTTCCTACTCGCTTCGGTTGCACTGGCCGGCGTTGCGGCTCTGGCTGGCCTTATCCCCGCGGTGCGTGCAGCGAATCTCGATCCGAAGACCGCGCTACGCTACGAATGAGGCACTATTGATGCGCAGGTTTATTTTTATCCCGGTACTATTTTGTGCGGCCGGTTGTGCGGTTCTGTTCGCCGGCAAAAAGGTGACCTCCCCGACGACCAGCGGCGACAACGATTCGATCAACGTTACGGCGACGCTGTTCCTTATGCCCGACGATGTGAAGCATGAGATCGGCGCCGATCCGGGGCCTGATGTCGTGGTCCTGCAAGTGCGCGTGACGCCCAAGGTGGACAAGCCGGTCTCGGTTTCTCCGGACGATTTCATCCTGCTCGCGCACGATGACGGAGAGCGCACCCAGCCATATGATCCGGCGGAGATTGCGGGCAAAGGGGCATTGGTCATAAAAGAACAGAAACAGGACTCGGTGGGCGTGGAGCCGACCCGGTCTGTCATCTCGGGAATCGGTATTGGCGGTGGCAGCAATAAAAAGAGTACAGCCGCCGATAACAGTAAGAGTGCGCCGACGACCATGAACGATGGAGCTAAGGGCAACGACGATCTGTTAACCAAGCTGAAATCCAAAGAACTGGCCACGCAAGACATTCAGAAGCCGGAAGAAGGGCTGTTGTATTTCAAGCTGACCGGCAAACATAAGCTGAAGAACATGGCGGTGTTATATCGCGGTCCTTCAGGCGCGATCGACATGGAATTTCAGCATTAACGGCCGGCTAATTCCGTTAGAGAGCGCACGGCTACAATGAGAGTTCCATGCGCATCGCACTGGCGCAGATCGACAATACAGTCGGCGATCTGGACGCGAATACCTCTAAGATTCTCGAGTTTGCCAAGCGGGCGGATTGGGCCGGTGCGGAGTTGGTGGTTTTCCCGGAGCTTGCGCTCACCGGGTATCCGCCGCGCGATTTAACAGAGAAGCAGTCGTTTCTGGACCGTACGAAAGAAGCGTTGTATCGGCTTTCGGTTGAGACGGCGCACCTGAACGCGGCGCTGATCGTTGGCTATGTGGCGCATTCGCGGGAGGACGCCCCGATTCCAGCGCAGAACGCAGCGGCGGTGATTGAGCAAGGGCGCATCGTTCTCGACCAACGCAAGATGCTGCTGCCCAGCTACGACGTTTTCGACGAGACACGCTATTTTGAGCCGGGGCGATCGCAGAGCGTGTGCGTCGTGCACGGCTGTCGGCTAGCGGTAACGATTTGCGAGGACGCGTGGAACGATAAACAGTACTGGGAGCGGCGGCGCTACAGCCGGGATCCGGTGGAAGAGTTGGTGCATCAAGGCGCGGACTTGATCGTTTCGATCAACGCTTCCCCTTGGAACCTTGGTAAACGGGAACAGCGGCACGCGATCTTTCGGGCCACCGCGCAGCGGTTCGGATTACCGATAGTGTATGCGCACATGGTGGGGGGCAACGACCAGCTCATTTTTGACGGATCGAGTTTCGCGATGACCGCGGACGGTGAGATTGCCGCGACGGGGCGGTCGTTTGCGGAAGACCTGGTGCTGTTCGATGCGGCCACGGGCGATGGCGAGTGCCGAGCCGATTTCGCGGACGATGAAGAGGCAGCGTTCGAAGCGCTGGTGATCGGCACCCGCGACTACATGCAGAAATGTAGTTTTCGGCAGGCGTTGATCGGGCTGAGCGGCGGTATCGATTCGGCCTTGGTGGCGGCGATTGCAGTGGAGGCGATCGGAGCGGAGAACGTGACGGGCGTGGGGATGCCGGGGCCCTACTCTTCGGAGCATAGCCTTACGGATGCGCGGTCGCTTGCGAGCAATCTCGAGATGGGTTTCGAAGTGGTGTCGATCGGATCAGGCTACAAAGCAATGATCAAGACTTTCGAGCCGCTGTTTGAAGGATGCGGGCCGGATGCGACCGAAGAGAACATACAAAGCCGGTTGCGCGGCATGACGCTAATGGCGTTATCGAATAAGTTCGGATCGCTGGTGTTGACCACTGGGAACAAGAGCGAACTGGCGGTAGGCTACTGCACTCTGTATGGCGATATGGTGGGCGGGCTGGCAGTGATCAGCGATGTTCCGAAGACGATGGTGTACCGGCTGGCTAGAATTGCCAATGCCCGAGCGGAGGCGAGCGGCCGTACGCCGCCGATACCTGAGAACACATTTACCAAGCCGCCTTCGGCGGAGCTTCGGCCCGACCAAAAGGACACCGACAGTTTGCCGGAGTACAAGGTACTCGATGCGATTCTGGCCGGGTACGTCGAGCGCTATGAATCGGCAACGCAGATCGCGGCGAACGAAGGGCTTCCGCTGGAGCTGGTTCGCGACATTATACGCAAGGTAGACCGGAACGAGTACAAGCGGCAACAGGCCGCACCCGGTTTGAAGATTACGACCAAGGCGTTCGGCGTAGGACGCCGGTTTCCGATCGCACACAGGTTCACCGAATGACAAAAACGTTAATCAGTTGGGCATTGACCGGGGCTGTAGCAGCCATGACCCTGGCGGCTCAGGCGCCTTCCAATATTGCGCCCGGCGCGCATGTAGGGCCGCTTCCGGGCGGCGGATTTTTGTTGAATAACGGTTGGACGATTCGTCCAGCGGGCGAGCAGGTTCCGGTAGATACATTGCCCATGAGCACGGCCGTTTCGAGCAATGGCAAGTATCTTCTGGTGCTGAATGCGGGGTACAACGCGCCGTCGGTAAGCGTTATCGATATTGCGAGCCGGAAGGAAGTGGGAAGGACACCGATACCGGACGCGTGGCTGGGTCTTTGTGCCGCGAAGAGCCGCAATCTTTTCTACGTGGGCGGAGCGACGAAAGCGGTTGTGTATGAACTGGAACTCAATCCGGACACGGGTGCGCTAACGCGGACGCGGGAGTTTGCGGCGGTCGCCGATTTGAAGAATAAAGGCCAGTCATTCATCGGGGACGTGGTTGAATCGCCGGATGAGCGGCTGTTGTATGCGACGGATCTTTACATGGATTCGATCGCGGTGATCGAGATTGCTAACGGGAAGCTGCTGGGCAGGTTCAAGACCGGAAGCCGTCCTTACCGGTTGATGATTCCGCCGGATGGGAAGGCGCTGTTCGTATCGGCATGGGGCGATGGATCGGTGTATCGACACGATCTAACCAGCGGGGCGCAGTTGGGACGAACTCGCGTAGCTCCACATCCGACGGACATGGTGTGGTTGAATAAGCCTGCTCCGGCAGGGGAGGAGGGCGCATCCGACTTGAACACACGCGTGTTCGTTGCAGCCGCCAACACGAACACCGTCTATTCATATGGCGTAATGCCGGATATGGATTTGAAGAAGCTGGAGGCGATCAATGTTTCGCTGACCCCGCTCAATCCGCTGGGGATGACGCCTTCGGCGCTGGCTCTCGATAAGGACGGGCACAAGTTGTACGTGGTGTGTTCGGACGCGAATACCGTGGCGGTGGCCGATATATCGACGGCGCGCTCCGCTATCACGGGGTTCATTCCGACGGGGTGGTATCCGACAGCGGTGCGGGTGCTTGCGGATTACCAGCTTGTGATCTTGAACGGCAAGGGACTGGGCAGCCGGGCGAATCCCGATGGACCGATTCCGACCAAGCAGCCAGAGCAGGTCCACGCCGGAGAACGCAGCGTGTGGCCCGGTTATGTAGCGCACATGCAGACCGGGACGGTGGCCTTTCTTCCAGCGCCTACAGAGGACCAGATGAACGCGTTATCGGAGACGGTAGCCGAGAACTCGCCGTACCGGGACGAACTCATCTACGACCGCAAGCCGGGTGCGAATGAGGCCGTGTTCGCGAAAACGGAGGGTCACGCGTCGCCCATTCAACACGTGATTTATATCATCAAAGAGAACCGAACCTATGACCAGGTGCTGGGGGATTTGGATAAGGGCAACGGCGACAAATCACTGAACCTTTTTAGCGAGCAGATAACGCCAAATCTGCACCAACTGGCGCGCGAGTTCATCGACTACGACAATTTTTACGAGAACGCCGATGTCAGCGCGGAAGGACATAACTGGGCATCGGCGGCGATTGCTCCGGACTATACGGTGAAGCTTTGGCCCAATGAATACGGGGGCCGGAGCAAGCTGTACGATTTTGAAGGCGGTGAGCCCGCGAATACGCCGCCGGCCGGATACATCTGGAACAATGCGCTCCAAGCTAGCGTATCGATACGCGATTATGGGCAGTGGGCGCAGAATCTGAAGTCAATGGATGGACCCCGGCAGATCGATCATGTGCGCGATCCATCGCTTGCTCCGTACACGGATATGAACTACCGGGCGTTCGATCTGGAATATCCGGATGTGAAACGGGCGCAGGAGTTCATCGGCGAATGGAAGGAGTTCGATGCGAAAGGCCAGGCTCCTCAGTTAATGATTCTGCGCATGGGGAACGACCATACGTATGGGACGCGAGGCGGCAAGCTGACGCCGTTTGCAATGAACGCGGACAACGATTACGCGGTGGGCCAGTTGGTGGATGCGGTTTCGCATAGCAAGCTGTGGGCTTCGACGGCGATCTTCATTATTGAAGACGACGCGCAGAATGGACCGGACCACGTGGATTCGCATCGAGCGCCGGCTTGGGTAATTTCTCCCTTCACACATCGCGGCGTGGTGGATTCGACGATGTACAACCAAGCGGGCGTGCTGCACACGATGGAGTTGATTCTGGGACTTCGCCCGATGACACAGTTTGATGCGGCCGCGCGGCCGATGTTCGCGACATTCAGCACGCAGCCGGACTTGCGGCCCTATTCCGCGATTGAAGAAAAGACATCGATGACGGAGCGCAATCCCGAGCATGGGCCCGGGGCGGCACAATCGGCCAAGATGGATTTCCATGATGCCGACTTGGCGGACGATGACGAGCTGAATGATGTGTTGTGGCGGGCGATCAAGGGGAGTGAACCTCCGGCGCCGGTGCGGAGCGCGTTTGGGAAATGAGGGTACTGCGGGACTCGAGTAAGTTGTTTGAATGAGTTACAGCGTTTTTACCAAACGAACTCTTAAGCAGCGATCAGCGATCAGCTATTAGCGTTCAGCTGAGAGCTTTTGCGGTGGCTGCGGATCTTTGCAATTTTAAAGTATTGTTGGTGAGTAATTAAAGCGGGTTTGCGGAGTCTCTAACTCACAATGCAGATTACGATTACCATCCCGGACGAAGTTGCCGCGCAAGCGCAGAAACGTGGCATTTCGCCCGAAGCGTATGTCGAAAGCCTTATCGAGCAGGCGGGGCGCCAAGCATCTTCAGTGATTCGACCGAGGACCCCCGAACAGATCGAAACGTTTTTCTCGAGGATGGCAGAGGATTCGTAGAGGCTCCCATCGTTGCCGACCGAGAGCTTCACGCGGGAGGGCTTTTACGGGGACTACTATTGAGTGGCGGGGCACTGGGGTGGTCCGTGAATGGAGCGCCCCATTGCAGTTGAAAAGTAGTATTCGGATGTCAAAGAGCGAGTCAGGTGCACGCAAAATTCACGCGGTTGCCTGTGGTGTCTAGCAAGCACTCGTTTGAAGAGGCCCTCCCTGTTGGTCGGGATTCTGTTGCGAGATCGCGTCTTCGTCAACTTTGGTCGCGCCAGTCGCGTAGAGTGGGTTGGCCAGTGCTGACGGCGTGGCCGGTTTCCCGCTCCTTTTCACGCAGGCTGAGCCAGGTTTCTACGGTCATGCGCTGCATGGCGAGGCCTCCGTTAGCGCTCTGGCCCTTGCGTGGCCGCGTCCACTGATATTGGATGGGGACACCGTCGGGGAAGAAGAGGCGGCGGTACACGAGTTGGGGCGTGGGCTGGGCTGTCTTTATGCGCTGTTCCATCTCTTCGTTTGAAGGATAGAACTGGGTAACCGGGCTGTTGTCGATTTTGCGGACCTCAACCCATTGCTCGATGACGGTGGGCTCGCTTTTAGTCTGCTTCGCCGTTTTCGGCGTAGGCGCTTCGGTTTTCTGCTGGCGATCGTGTTGGGCCAGGTAGTCCTTGTGAAAGCTAGTCAGGCGGCCCAATGCGCGATTGAAGGTCCGCTCGGCTGTTGTCTGATACCGGCTGAAGAGCGCGATCTGATGATGATCCTCGGCGGTCCATTCTCGTGGATCTTCGGGTAGATCGGCTTGAGTGAGATAGAAATTCGACTGGTTGCGCTGGAGGAACCAGTGCGCCCGGACAGTGTCTTCGAGCAATTCGAGGATGAAGGGTGTTTGGGGATCGTACTGGGCGACGTACTTGTCGCGGAGCTTCATCCAGTCGTTTGGATCTTCGTGCGGAAGGAGAAATTGGCGGGAACGGCAACCGTGCTTGAGCGTGTTAAGGCTGGTGCGGGTTCGCCGTTTGGGTTCTTCGGGCATGTCGATGGCGCAGTATTGGGACAAGTTGGAATCACGCAAAAGGGCCATGCGCCGGCCGCTCGAAGGTTCAGGTGTTGTGTAGCGGTACGCTTACCCTTTTGCGCTTTTCCTGACCGAGTGTCGCTCGGGTGGAGTGCCGCGACCGGCAAAAAAACACGCTAAGTGACGGAAAGGGCGCGAGATAAAAAGTTTTGATTTGGCGTGATTGTGGGAGGATGCCCGGAATTTAGTTGAAACTAGCGACTCTCGCCGGAGCCATGATAGGCTCCGGCAAACCGTTATCAAAGGAGAGTCGCAGTTGAAAAGAACATACCAGATAAATAAAGCAAGCGCCGCGCAGAACTTCGGGCGGTTAGCGAAGGCATCGACAGATCAGATACAGTTTGCGCTGCCGCTGCCAGAAGTGCTGGCTTCGGTGCAGCAAGGCTTGATGCAGTTGGCACTAACCGCCTTCACGCAGATCGCCGAGAAAATGATGCAGTGGGAAGTGGGCGAACTGGCGGGCCCGAAACATCAAGCTAAGGCCCAGCGGGAGAGGTCGCGCTGGGGTACGCAGACCGGGTAGTGCGTGGTGGGTGGTCAGAAAGTGCCCTTGCAACGACCACGGGTGCGCGACACGCGGCAACGAGAGGTGCCGTTGGGCAGCTATGAAGTGCTGCAACAGGCATCGCTGATGGAGGACTCGGTATGGCATAAGCTGATGCATGGGTTGACGACACGCCGCTATAGCGAGGTGGTGGGAGAACTGAAGGAAGCCTACGGAATTGAGAAGTCGGCGGTCAGCGAACACTTCATTGCAGCCAGCCGGGGCCGGCTGGAGAAACTGGAAACCAGGCCGCTCGGCAAACATCCTTTGTGTGCCCTGTTCATCGATGGCACGTGCTTTGACAAGCAGGCCGTGATTGTGGCCTTAGGCCTGAATTTACAGGGCCAAAAGATGGTTTTGGGGTTACGGCAGGGAGCCACCGAGAATGCCACTGTAGTTAAGCAACTGCTCGAAGATTTGCAAACTCGGGGTGTTGATTTCCAAGTCCCTCGACTGTATGTTTTGGACGGCGGCAAAGCGCTGCACTCGGCAGTGCGCAAAATGGCCGGCCGGCGCTGTAACATTTTCTGTGTAAATTGTTTTTTGGTAGTTTGGCAGATGGTTTCTGCTGTTTCGTTTTTGGGGATGACGTAAGGAGCCCGTAGGGCGACTGAAGTTATCCCCAAAAACGGCGGCCAGAGCGCTGGCCTG
>DATBEF010000160.1:0-29227 GCA_036269625.1 Bryobacteraceae bacterium
CGTTTACGCGCGCGACGCCTTCCGCTGGGCGCCATTGCTGGCTCTCCGAGAAGGATCATTGAAATACATCGATGCGCCCAAGCCGGAGCTGTATGACCTCTCCGCGGACCCGCACGAACGAATTAATCTCATTTCGAAGAACCCCGGTCAGGCTGTCCCCCTGAAGCGCCGTTTGGATGCTTTGCAAAAGCGTTACGCCACCGGGCATTCCTTACCGTCGCGCGATACCTCGCCCGAAACGCTGGCTCGCATGCGATCACTCGGTTATCTGTCCGGAGGCGGTCACGCCGCTTCCGCTACAAACGCGCCCGATCCAAAGGACCGCCTGCCCGAGTATCAGAAATTCGAGAGAGGTCTCGATGCGCTTTATTCCGGACACATTATCAATGCCGTCGCAACCTTCCAATCCATCCTTGCAGCCGATCCCCACAATCTCCCCGCGCGCGGCAATCTGGGTGATGCGTTATTGAAACTGCATCGCGATAATGAAGCCCTGCGCCAATGGCAGCTTGCTTTGCATGAAGACCCATCCTTCGCGCCCGCCGACGAAGCCATCGGCGAGTATTGGCTGTCTCAAGGCGATTTCGCCAGAGCCAAGCCGAGCTTCGAACATATGGTCCAATCGGAGCCGGCCGATTATCAGGCGCAATTCGATTTGGGCCTCGTAGATCGCCATTTGGGCCTCGATCGCGAGGCGGCTGAGCACATCAGCGCCGCTTGCCGTCTAGTCCCGGAATCCGCCGCTTGCACCGCTCGCACCGCGCGCTAAGTTACTGACTTCCTCCAAATATTCGTCCAAACTGCGCATTCTTACGGCTAGGAAGATTAACTACTTACTTCTAAACTAAAATCCCAGCAGTGCCCAAACAGCTTCTGATTTGCTGGCCGAAAAAACACTCGGAGGGAAAATGATACGGCTGTCTCTAATCCCATCCTTAGCTTGCATACCCATTGCAGTGCTCGCCATCGCAATACCGGCGCAGGCTTGTTGGTCGGCTTAACATGTTGTCGCATCCGCTGCTCCAACGCCGAACGTAACTGGATATTTTTCAAGTTACCAGCACAGCTGCATACGAAAGTTGCAACACAACCCTTTCGCTGGCGCAAGCGTGAAGTGCAGGGAAGCCAACTACGCAATACGATTATTACTTTATGCAATTAAGCACTAGCTCGATACCAGTCGAGTAGGAGTATGAGCGGGTGGTGTGGTTATGGGCTGCGTCAAACGGCTATTCAGCAATTCCTCCTGAATTGCAGTGAATTCGTCGTCATGCGTGACATAGGTCGACTGTGGCAAACGCGCGATGGCTGATCGCATTGCAGCCAAGCGCTCATCGCGGCCGGGCAATGTCGTGCTCGCGATATGCGTCGTGGGCTCCACCCGTTCGATATAGCGAACTAGCGCCTCCGGATCGAAGCCTGCGCGAGACATCGCTTCGATCGCCAAAGTATCGACGTCCAACGCCATGTCATGGACTTCTTTCACGTAAACCTGCGCTCGACTCTCTTCCTGGCTCTGAGGAACGGTCTGCTGCTCCTCGCAGATGCGGCCGCTGATAGAGATCCGCGGAAGCTTCCCGAGTTGACGCCTATGTCGTGCCAGTACCACCCTATACCCAGTCGCAACGGCCTCCATGGCGTCTGCAAGCATTCCAGCGAACTCAGCTTCGCCTTTCGCCGCAACGAAGAGCTGGGAGGGCACGAATACATAGCCTCCCGGCGCTGCTATCGCTTCGTGCGTGGCCTCGCAGGGGTCATCCTCGATCACGCCAAAGGTGAAAGGAAATCGCGCATCAGGTATTTGCGAGGCGATTCTAGCGCCAAGACGGCTGAGGTAGTGCTCGACTGTGACGCTGTAAATAGGTCTGTAATTGCGACGAATCTGCTCCGCTATTTGCCTGCCTGAAAGAGCTTCGTCTTCGAAACTGTATGTGCCCGTTCCACCAGATGGCGCCTGAGCAAGGCCAACCGAACATACCCCGAAAAACAGGATGCTCAAACGTAAGACTGTGAGAGGAGTGTGCCGCAACATATTGCCACCTATCAATTATTATTATTGATGCCTCTTTATCTATTCTTCTCGCAATTCGAAGCCGTTCAGCATCTTGACGATTCGGGAAAACTGGTAGAGGATGCGGCTCCCTGAGCTCTGGCAAGTCTTGTTTGACGAACAGGCATTGTTTCTGTTTCCCGGTGACTGTCAAGTAACGCGCAACCCGGAAAGTGAGATTGGACCACCGTGTCAAAGACCATTCCGCCCTCCCATTATCCGATACTGACAACTTCACTGCGGCTGCTCTACGATGTCATAATTTTCGGGGCGACCCATGTGAATTTCGACGAGAACACTGTTCTCCGGCTTCGGATTTGCGGTTGTGTTGCAACTTTTAAAAACGGTAGGGAATCGGGGCAGTGCGCCCACCATCTCTGGGTTTGGTGGGCAGCCCGAAGAGCTTTTCGATAAACCGGATCTGAACACCGAACATCAGTGCCGCTCACCCATCGAACTTGCCCCTTGCGGATCATGTTTATCGCCTCGTAGCCCTGAATCGTTCGACGGGCGGTGTGGAATTCGCGAAAACCTGCTTGGCATTGACCCGGCGTTTGATTGCGCGATGATCCTGTTCGAGGATCTTATTCAAGTATTCGACGGGCGATGATGACATCGATGGCGAAGCGCCCCTTCCTTCTTAATAGCCGGGATGGCTGAGGTGTAGATGGGCGCCCACATCGCCACCTACAACACGGGCCACAGCCCTGACGGCACCGGCGTGATCTCTGGCGGCGCCTTCAGTGGAGATGTAATCGTCAACGACAATGACGGAACGGTTGGCCTGCTGGATCCGACGAAAGCCAATGGCGATCCGAACCAGTTCGTGATCATCGCCGATGATGGAACGCGCGGTGACTTCGTATCTCCTGACACCAGCAACGGCACTTTGTTTCTTTCACAGAACAATGAGGTCGCGCGCCTGTCTTGCGGAACGGACTGCTCCTTTGTTGGCCCGGTTCCAACAACAACACCAGAGCCAGCAAGTTTGGCCCTATTTGGCGCCGGACTCGCCATAGCGCTTCTGTGCTTCCGTCGGAAGCGATCCTGCACCGCCGGTATCCGCAGTCCTGTTTAGATGCTTCGCACAATAGCCGAAGCCTGCGGCAAGACCTGGACCGCGACTCGCCAGGTTATGAGGGCGACGGGCGCGAGCAGAATCACATTGCGCTCCGCAATAGCCGCAAAGAGCAGCAGCACCGGAATAGGGCTGTACTGACGCCCATAGTCGTACGCGTCATTGAACGAGTCCGGTATGCAAGAGGCCATGACAGCGAGCAAAACGAACCCAGTGCCGACCCAAATGCGTCCTGATTGCTCACCCTTCTGTCCACTTGCGACCCGCAAGACGAGAATGCTACAAATCACGAAACCCAGCAGTGAAAGGACGTCAAACGCCTGGACGCTGTGCGCGATAACTGCCGGCAGCGGATAAGGGAAAGGCGTGCGCATGGCATTGATGATGGATGATCCAGGATAAGAGCAACAGGCGTATGGCAAACTCACGCCGGAGGTAAAATGCGATTCGACCAGATACCACACTCCGAACGGAATCAGAGCTCCGCAGAGAATAATCGCCCGCCGGAAGTCCCGGCGCCACAGTAAATGGGCCGTATAGCCGCCCACCAGGATTACACCCATCTCCCGGGTCAGACAAGCAAGCATCGCCGCCACGAACATGCCCGGAAAGTTTTTCCGGTACGCGAAATAGAAGAAACCCACGCACAACGTGGTGAACGGCAAGTCCGTCAGCATCCGGTCGAGGGCGATCAAGGTGGACGGTAGCAGGAAATAAGCGAGCCCCCACCACGCGCTGCGTCCCTGTAATTGCGCGTAGCGGCCCACCCAGTATGCCCCGAGAAACGCACTGAACCATTCGAGACAGATGTAGACTGCATCGATCCACTGATCCCGTCCGAACGCCAATACGTTTGCGAGCAGGGGGAGCAGAATACGCCGATATCGCAAGCGGGCATCGTCCGTGTACTGCCCGAAGCCACGCTGGTTCCATGGATCATGCGCGATATCGCGATAGAACTGCCCGTCGAAACCGGTACTTTTCGGAAAGACATAGCTGTTTGCGCGGAGCGGCGGCGGCACCGGGTGATATTGCCCGATGCAGAACAGCCCGGTCCATCGATTCTTGTAATTGACGTGAACGGTCGCGACGGACCATAGAACGATCAGAGCGAGGCCCGCGGTGGCAACTACCAACGGCTGCCTCATCCGCGTCCCGGAGACTTGCATTACGAATAGAATCGCACGGCATCGCGCCGCACTGCTTGCTCTTACCCAGCTGCCAGCATAGGGAAGCGGGTTTCCCCGGCCCCTTACACGCTCAACACCGCGCAAGGAGCCTGCCGGATGATCGAATAGCCGGTTGGCTTCAGCCCGCCTGTCTCATCACGACCTCGGCCAATCACGACGAGATCCGCCTGGATGGATTCCGCAAGCGCGGAGATGATCTTCACCACGTCGCCCTCCTGCACATACGTATCGGCGGGAACCGCTTCGGTGATGGACAGCAACTGTGCGATTTCGGCGCGAGCCGCTGCCTCAGTCTCGCGGCGCCATCGCAAGGTAAGTTCCTCGCTAACGCGATGGTCCAGCGGCGCAATGACGTGAATCACGCTTAGCCGTGCGCGAAGATCTTGCGCCAGACGCGTTGCCGAAGCGAGAATGCCCTGGCTCGGCCCGCGCAGATCAAGAGCGCACAACACATTCGTAATCGTTTTGGGCGTACCACCGTCATCGGGTGTGACGTGGCGGCTGGTCAGCACCGCACAAGTGACGTCATGCAGAATTTTGGCGGTCACAGATCCGATCAGGAACCGACGCATCACCCCGTAACCGTGCGTAGGCATTATGATCAGCTGGACATCGCTCTTCTGGGCGAATTCCGAAACCTGCTCTACCGGGTCGCCTTCATAAATCAGTCGCCGGACGTTGAGTCCCGCCAGTAAGTCCGCGGCAAAACCTTCCAGACGCCGCGCCAAGTTTTCCATTGTGGAGGCGGGCAACGGAACCAGGAGCGGTCCGAAACCACCAGCGGCGGGAATGCTGTACACCGGATTAACGGCATGCAGCAAAACGATCTCCGCATCGTACTTAGCTCCAAGAAGCGCCGCATACGGAATCATCTCCTTACAGCGCTCTGAGAAGTCGACTGGAACCAGAATGCGGGAAATGGGATACATAGGCCTTCAACAGTGTCCCATCCCCGGCCGCACTTGTGTTCCGAGGAGGTGCGATGTGGATAAGATTGGCTGCCGGTTTTTAACGGCCGTTCAAAGGCTCGGCCCACATGCTGACCAGCGGCCCCTTCGCCCCTGACACCGGATCGGATTTAGGGAAGGGCAATCGGCGCATGCGTAGAATGGCTTCCTCAGAAGGAGCGCTGCGGCAAATGTCCCAATGCTGATCGGTCGGGTAGGCGCCGATAACGAGGAAATCGGAACTCGCCTCCAACTTGCAATGCCCAGTGCCGGTGGGCAACACAAGCACATCGCCAGCATGAACCTCCAGTTCGTGCCCCCGCTCGCCACCTAGCATCAACTTGGCATCCCCGCCTGCGAATCCAAGCACTTCATGCGCGGTCGAATGATAGTGGTGGAAATCGTACACCCCGTCGCGCCACTGCGGAGGCCATCCATTTAGCCGAAATCGGTCTTCAAATGCGGCGCCCGGGTCATCATCCGCTATTGCAATCGCTTTTCGATAAAGCAGCACGGGTAAATACTCGTTATTCGGCATCCAGCCGTTACGAGAAAGTTGGATCGCTTCCGGCTGAGGGCGCTCACTAGCCTCGACCCGGTTAGAGAGACCAAGTCCTGCTGCGCTCAGCATCGTATTGAACTGCCTTCGCTTCATCTACACGTTTGAGTGATTCAGCGAAGCTCACGTTTCATTTGCAGGCTGAATCTGCTTGCATACTATTTGGTATGCGCGAGATCCGGTTAGCTATTCAGTCACTGCTCAAATCGTCAGGCACGACGGCAATCGCGATTTCGACGTTGGCACTCGGCATGGGCGCGAACACGGCGCTCTTCAGTCTGCTGAACTTCGTCGAGCTTCGCCCGCTGCCCATCCCGCACGCCTACCAGCTAACCGCTCTCGGCACCAGGATTTCGGACGATGCAAATGGACGGGATCAGCCGTTTTCGCTTCAGATGTTCGATGAAATCAGCCGGCGCCAGCAGGTCTTCTCGGACATGTTCGGCTGGTACGGCGAAAACATCAGCAACTTCGAAGCGGACGGGCGCCCATTCGCAGCCGCTCTTGCCACCGTATCGGGCGCCTATTACAGCACAATGGGCATCACACCGCTGCTGGGACGGTTCATCCAGCCGAGCGATGTGGCGCTTCGGAGTGGAACCTCGAACGCCATAGCGGTCATCAGCTACCGAGCCTGGCGCGGATGGTATCGCGGTCAATCGAACATTCTCGGCAAACTCATTCGCGTAGATAACCAGCCGTTCACAATTATCGGCGTCGAACCCGAAAACTATTCCGGCCTGATTATTGACGGTTCAACTGATGTCACAGTGCCCATCTTTGCGCCTGGCCAAATGGGACCGCGCGACCCACAGATCCTTTGGCTCAGACTTTACGGGCGATTGAAACCCGGAGTAACAATCGAGCAGGCAAGGGCGAGCTTCCAAGCGCTTTGGCCACACATATTGGAAGCCACCGAGCCGCCCAATTTCCCAGCCGCGCGGCAAGCCCGCTTTTTCGCGCGCCGCATCGCGGTCTCGTCGGCGGCGACCGGCGTGTCGCAGCTTCGCAAGCAATTCTCTTATCCGCTCCGGGTCCTGCTTGGCCTGGTCGGCGCGGTGCTACTCATAGCCTGCCTCAATCTCGCAAGCCTGACGCTCGCGCGGGCTGCATCACGTGAACACGAGTCGGGAGTCCGCGCCGCTCTGGGAGCGAGCACCTGGGACCTCGTAAGGCAACCTCTGATAGAAAGTTTTCTTATCTCGTTCACTGGGACATTGCTCGGATTGGCGGTCGCTTATTGGACTAGCCGCGCGCTATTGGGCATCGCTTGGACTGGCTTAGCCGAGACCGGCTTTCAGCCCACGCTCGATGCCAGCGTTCTTGCTTTCACAGCGATTGTCGCCGCGGTAACCGGAATGTTGCTAGCCATTGCACCTGCCTGGCACGCGGCGCAAGCCGATCCCATGCAAGCTCTGCAGCAGGGTACGCGATCCGTTCGCGGGCGGGGTGTAGGCGGTCACACTCTGCTTGGCCGCGGCCTGCTCATCGCGCAAATTGCTCTTTCCCTGGCATTGGTCGCCGGAGCGCTGCTATTTGGCCGAACTCTGTCGCGCCTCCACAATGCCAATGTTGGCTACCGGCGAGATCACCTGCTCACCATGTTACTTTTTCACCAGTCCAGCAACCGGCAACCTAAATACCAGACGGCCTACTACCAGGAACTCGTTCACACTCTGCAACGTCTGCCTGGCGTGGAAAGCGCCAGTCTCTCCATTGACACTCCGGCAAGCGAATCGGAGAATTTCGAAGCGGTCCGCGTCTCGCAGGCCGATTCCGACACGCAAGCAGTTGGCGATTTCGTCGCGCCCAATTTCTTCCACGCCCTTGGGATGAAGGTTCTCAGTGGACGTGAGTTTGAATGGCAGGACGACACTCGCGATCAAAATATCGCCATCATCAGCCAAAGTCTTGCGACCCGGCTCTTCAAAGATCAGTCGCCCGTTGGCCGATCGCTCTACTTCGGACCGCGCGCCTTCAATCAACACCTGACTATCGTCGGAGTGGTGAACAGCGCCAGTCTATGGAAAGTAGAGGAGCCCGATCCTTTGGCCGTGTATCGCCCACTCATGAACGGGTTTAGTGACGTTGCTCCGATGATCGTTCTGCGGACGACGGTCGATCCGCGTAGTCTCAAAGCTTCTGCAGAACGTGTGGTCCGCGGGTTGGGCCGCCACTACTCCCTCCGTACATTGACGCTTGATGAGCGGCTCGATAGCCACATCTCCGCCCAGCGTCTGACCGCACTTCTGACTGCCCTATTCGGCGGAATCGCTGTGCTAATCGCCTCCTTGGGGCTCTACGGATTGATGTCGTACCAGGTTGCCCGCCGCGCTGCGGAGTTGGGCGTTCGCATCGCTTTGGGAGCACGCCCTTCGCAAGTCCTGTCATTGGTTCTGAGAGAAGTGCTCGTCATTGCGTCGATAGGATGTTTTTTGGGCCTATGGCTTAGCGTGTTGCTCGGGCGCTTAGTCACAGGCATTTTGTTTGGAGTCTCTCCCCACAACCCCGTAATTCTCGGCCTCGCGGCCCTCACGTTGATAATCGTTGCAACGATTGCGGGTCTGGCGCCCGCGAAACGTGCGGCGTCAGTCGATCCTATCGAAGCTCTCCGAGTGGAATAGTCGGGCTCGTGATATCGTTGCCCAAGCATAATCATATGAGTCATGTTTCTCTGCGCGGCGGGATCTTACTTGTCTCTATCCTCTGCCTCGGCACGTTTGCACAGCCGGCCGACGCTCTTGACAACGGGTTGGCACGCACGCCTCCCATGGGATGGAACAGTTGGAACAAATTCGCCTGCAACGTCAGCGCGGACCTGATTAAAGGTGTCGCGGACGCAATCGCGACCAACGGCATGAAGGATGCCGGCTATCAATACCTTGTAATAGATGATTGCTGGCAAATCTCCCGTGATGGCGACGGCAATATAGTGGCAGATTCGAAGCGTTTTCCGGATGGCATCAAAGCCGTTGCCGATTACGTTCACTCGAAAGGGCTGAAATTCGGAATTTACTCGGACGCGGGAACCGCCACTTGTCAGAATCGGCCCGGCAGCCGCGGCTACGAATTCCAGGATGCGCGCTCCTATGCCGCCTGGGGCGTTGACTATCTAAAGTACGACTGGTGCAACCACAGCACGCAGGATTCGGCGGCTTCGTATTCAATCATGCGCGATGCGCTTGCGAAAAGCGGCCGGCCCATCGTGTTCAGCCTCTGTGAGTGGGGATCGACCAAACCATGGCTATGGGCCAAAGATGTTGGGAATCTGTGGCGATCCACCGGAGATATCCTCAATCGCTGGACCGGCAAGGAGAAATGGGGCGGCGCGGGTGTCGCCGACATCATCGAAATGATGGATGGTCTCGAATCCTATGCCGGTCCTGGACATTGGAACGATCCGGACATGCTGGAAGTTGGGAACGGCGGCATGACCGATACGGAATATCGCACTCATTTCAGCATGTGGTGCCTGTTTGCCGCGCCCCTCATCTCCGGCAACGATGTCCGCAAGATGGACAAACAAACCTCTGAAATTCTGCTGAACAAGGAGGCAATCGCGATCGATCAAGATCCGCTCGGCCGCGAGGGCCGCAAGATTCATGCCGAGGGAGACCTGGAAATTTGGTCGAAGGAACTGGCCGATGGCGGACGCGCCGTCGCGCTCTACAACAAAGGCGCTACCACCCAGCCCATAACCTTGCACTGGACAGAAATCGGTTACCCGAGCGACCTTAAGGCATCTGTTCGCGACCTGTGGGAGCATAAAACGGTTGGTTCTTTCAACGGCAGCTATCAAACAGATGTCCCCAGCCACGGTGTGGCGTTTCTTCGCATTATGCCCTGACGTCGGCTTAGCTCTATTAGTTCTCTTCGCTCCGAGCGCCGCGCGGTCCGCCGACCTGGTTATCCGGGACGCGACAGTTATGACGGCTTCGCACGGCATCATCGATCACGGCAGCGTGTGGATTCACGATGGCAAGATTGCCGGCGTTGGCGCAACCGTGAACGCTCCCGCTTCGAGTACGGTTATTGACGCTTCAGGGAAGTACGTCACGCCCGGCATCGTAGACCCCCACTCACACTCCTCCTTCGGAGAGGACGTGAACGAAGCAACCAGCCCCATCACGCCGGGTCTACTGATGGTCGATGCGTTCAAGGCTGACGACAAAACCCTCTACCTGGCGCTTGCCGGCGGCGTCACAACGGAAATGCTCCTGCACGGTTCCACCAATGTGATTGGCGGCCAAGCCGTTGTGATCAAAAACAAGTATGGTCTCTCGCGCGACGGCATGCTGTTCCCGAATGCGCCTCGTTCCATCAAATTCGCGAGCGGCGAAAACCCGAAGCGCACTTATGGCAGCCGCGATGAAACGCCTTCTACGCGCATGGGAAATTTCGAGGTCATGCGCGAAGCCTTCGAGGAAGCGCGGGTCTATCGCAGGAATTGGGACGACTACCAAGCCAGTGTTGCCCGCGGCGATACGGAGGCTGCCGCTCCGCAGCGCGACCTGAAACTCGAGGCGCTAGCCGACATCCTTCGCGGCAAGCTGCTGGTACAGATTCATGTCTATCGCTCCGACGAGATGCTGACTGAACAGGAGATCGCCAACGAGTACGGCTACAAAATTCGCGCGTTTCATCATGCACTTGAGGCCTACAAAATAGCCGATACGATTGCGGCCGGCGGCGTTGCAATCGCCACGTTTGCTGACTGGTACGGCTACAAAGAAGAGTCCTGGGACGCCATCCCGTGGAATGCCGTGATGTGCATGCGCAAAGGCGTTCGCGTCGCATTGAAAAGCGATTCGGCCGACCATATACGGCGACTCAATCAGGAGGCCGGCAAGATGGTCCGCTATGGTGGTGCGACCGAAGAGGAGGCCCTGCGCATGATTACTCTTAATCCGGCCTGGATCATCGGCGTGGAGGACCGCGTGGGCTCCCTCGACGTGGGTAAGGATGCAGATATTGTGGTTTGGGACCACGATCCCTTATCGGTATACGCGCGCGCTGAGAAGGTCTTTATCGATGGCGAACTCTTCTTTGACAGCACCACGCCAGGTCTGGGGACAACTCATTTCCATGGCGTGATGACGGACTCCAGCCGAAGCGGAAGCGATGAGTAGATTTGGCCTCGCACTTCTGGCTATTGTTCTCGCGGCCCAGACTCCGCAATCGGAGCGGATCGTCGCGATTACCGGCGGCAAGCTTCTGACCATCAGCCACGGAACCATTCCGGATGGTGTTCTGCTGATTCAGGGGAAACGTATCTCGGCCGTTGGGCCCAGCGGTTCGGTCGCCATTCCTACCGGCGCCCAGATCGTCGACGCCAAAGGAATGACCGTTTACCCGGGTTGGATCGATTCGGAATCGAATCTCGGTCTGGTTGAAACCGAGTTGAATGCGGACAGCCGCGATTTGGCCGAAAGCAGCGACGAGATCTTCCCCCACATGCATGTCGCCGACGCGTTCCATGCTGAAAGCGTGCATATCCCGGTTGCACGTGCGAATGGCATTCTAAACGCGGTCATCGCGCCCGGAACGGCCGACTCCATGCCCGGTCAGGACATTTTTGTGCAGCTTGCCGGACGGGATCGCGACGAAATGATCCTTTACCGTGATTTCGCTTTGCCCATTAACTTCTCCGGAGCACAACGCCGCGAAAGCCCTCAGTTCCCGGTAACGCGCATGGGACTTGCGGCTCAACTTCGGCAAACCTTTTTAGACGCGCAAGAGTACAAGCGAAAGCTCGATGAGTATGAAAAGCAGAACTCCGCATCGGCAAAGAATCGGAGAAAGAAGTCTGGCGCTGAGCGCCCGGACCGGGACCTCAAGCTGGAAGCTCTGATCCCCTATCTCGAAGGCAGGCGGCCCGTGGTTCTCGGGGCATATGATTCGGGCGATGTCGAAACTGCAATGGGCATTGCGCGCGAGTTTCACCTGAAGGTCGTGATCAGTCACCTCACCAGGAGCCAAACCATTTTGGATGAAGTCGCAGCGTGGCACGTACCCGTCATCGTCGGGCCACTCTATGATCTGCCCCGCGCCAACGAGCGCTACGACGCGGTCTATTCGCTCCCTGCGGAATTGGTCAAACGGGGTATCAAGATTGCGTTCGCATCATATGGCGCCGACGCAGGCCATGGCGCGCCCAGCCTTGGTTTCACACGCGATCTGCCCTATGCGGCGGGCTATGCGGTGGCTTACGGACTACCTTACGATGAAGCGCTGAAGGCGCTCACATTGAACCCGGCACAGATCTGGGGCGTGGACGATAAGCTGGGATCGCTCGACCCCGGCAAAACCGCAAACGTCGTGATCGCGAACGGCGACCCACTAGACGTGAAAACCGAAGTCAAGCAGGTGTTCATCGCCGGGCAGGCGATCTCGCTCGAAACGCGCCAAACGCGGCTTCGTGATCAATACAAGTGAGGCGAAACGTAATTTCTTACTGCGATCCGGCTGCCCCGACGCCCGGCTTAGCAGCGGCGACAATCGTCCAGGGATTCACGTCGAGATCCCGTAACAGCGGCTTCTGCCACGCAAAAGCCGGATGAGCCTTCAAGTGTTCCGCTGCATGGAATGCCACGCCGCAGGGATGGCCCATCCCGGCCACAAACGACATTTTTTCGGCCATGTCGCTATCTGCAACTTTCGCCTCGGCAACACCCGCCGGCGCATAGGGAGGCACCCAGCCCTTCAGGCCCCGGCTAGACAGTTCATTGTGCCCGCAAAGCGTCCGCTCACTCGGATCGATCTCTTTCGTGACGACATCGTAATGGTCGGTCTCGAACTTCTGGCCTGCCGCGACGTCAATCCGCCCCTTGTATTCCGCCATCAATTGATCCCAACGCCGGTGACGGCAAATGTTGGGAGTATTCGGATCATTGATCGGGAAAGTGGTTTCTTCCGCAATCAGCTTCGGATTGATCGGGAAATTCGAACCTACGAAATACCCGTCTTTGCTTCGCTCCAGGGTTACGTTCTTCAAGCCCAGTTCCAGCCGCCCAATCTCGTTAGTCTTGCGATCTCCCACCAGCCACGTATTTGCGTAGCCGCCATTATTGCCGTCCTTCATGATGCGTGTAAAATCGTCGATCGACTCGGAATACTGCATTGCTTTGCGAGCACGCACAAACTCCGGGGTCGCATGTTCATCGAATCCATAGAAAGATCCGATTGTCGTTTCGGTGATCATAATTCCAGCGTCGTTGATGCCAAAATCGTCCCCGCTATGGATCAGACCGGGCATCCCATCCATGATGATGTGGTGTCCGGAAGCAGGCACGATGTCGAAAATGACGTTCCACCTGCTAGCGGTCAGGTAATCGGTCCAATTGTTATGGCCGATGACAATCTTGCCGTCTTTGGTGTAGCTTCCGGTGGCTACAAACGCACTGCAGTGTTCCGGCGCACTGCTGGTGGCAAGCTTGCCCGCACGGTGCTTCAGTTCATCGTAGTAATAAGAGAATTCCATGTACCCGTTCATAGTGACCAGGTCCATTACATCCAGCTTCGACCCGTGGGCGCGCAGACCCTCGGCCATTCCTTGGAGTTCCTCTTTGTATTCAGCGGGCACCTTGGGCCAAAAGTAGCGTTCCGCAACCTTGCGAAGCGCCGCCCAATTCTGACTCACTTCATGCGTCGTGCTGAGTTCGATAGCCCGTTTGCAATCCTCGATCTCCGCCGTCAGCAAATACCCGTGTTGATAACCAATTTTGGAGGGATTGCCTTCCAAATGCACGAAGATCCAGCCATCCTGCGGTGGTTTGCGGAAGCCGCCGTTTAAACGGCTATCTGAAGTGGACGGAACATGTGCGCGGGCCTCGGCTTGAAAGCCGCCGAGGCAGGCGAACGCTAGACACACGAATAGGGAGTGCCGGAGTATCGTCATTCATCCGATTAGAGCATAATCGCAGTGTTCAGCAGTGGGCTGGCGCCTCGCGGGTAACACTTGCAACTATGTAGCATACTGTCTACATGGCCTTACGCCTTCCCCGTTTGTTATTCGAAAACGCCCTCCAAGATCTCCGCCTTGCATCTCGGGCTCTGATTCGCAATCCCGGCTTCTCCGTCATCACGATTCTGGTTATTGCGATTGGCCTCGGTGCAACGACCGCGATCTTTAGCGTCGTCGATCGGCTGCTATTCCGGAGCCTTCCGTATCCACAATCGGATCACATCGTGTCCGTTGGAATCACAATTCCGTGGGTCGAAGGTGAATTTCTGTTTTCCAACGACTACTTGCATCTCCGCGAGCACCAAGCCGGCGTTTTCTCCGCGCTCACATCCTGGACGGGCATTGCCGACTGCGATCTCTCCGAACTGAATCCGCAGCGTCTCTCTTGCGCTCAGGTGGAATGGAATTTCCTTCCGGCGCTCGGCATAGCTCCGCTTATTGGCCGTAACTTTCGCGTCGAAGAAGACCGTCTGAATGCGCCTCAGGTCGCGCTCGCGTCCTACGGGTTGTGGAAGTCGCGCTTCGGTGGCAACCCTGGCATTCTTAGCAACACTATTCGGATAAACGGCCTGCCTACTCGCATAATCGGTGTCCTGCCACCGGCATTCGAGCTCCCCAATCTGGCACATGCGGACTTCCTAATCCCTCAGGGGCTCGCGTCCACGCAGTACATTCCGCATTCGCAGGGTATTGGTCGTGCCGTCCGCGTATTCGCGTGTCTGCGGAATGGCGTCACACCTCCTCAAGCGCTCAGTGCGAGCTCGCCGTATATGTTCGAGTCCTCAATGAAGGTTCCCGGCCTAGGAACCGTTATCCGTTCTCTGCGGGACTATCAAATCGGAGGCGTGAAACTCGCTGCCAGGCTTCTCTTGGGGTCAACGCTTTCCATCCTGCTCATCGTATGTGCAAATGTAGCCAATCTTTTGCTCGCCCGCTCGGCTGGGCTTCGGCGGGAAGTCGCCGTCCGGGCGGCGCTCGGAGCGCAACGGCGCCGCCTCTTTCAGCAGAATTTCGCCGAATCCGTCTTGCTGACGGGCTCGGGCGCCGTTCTGGGTACTGCCTTTGGGTGGGCCTTGTTGCAGATATTCAAGAGTATTGCTCCGACCGGTATCCCTCGAATCCACGAAGCTGCTCTTGACGGGCGAGTGCTGCTGGCTGTCATTTTTCTTTCTTTTCTTCTAGCGACGAGTTTTGCCTGGTTTACAGCGTTAGAGCCCCCTAAACCAGAGCTTCTCACCACCGGCGGCCGTGTCGCCGGCACATCCAAACTCCTCCTTCGAAGGGTGCTAACAGTGGCGCAGGTCGCCGTTTCGCTCGTTCTTCTCTGTGTTGCCGGGCTGTTGATGGAGAGCTTGGCCAACCTCGAAAACGTCTCGCCAGGTATTGCTGTCGACCACGTCACCACGGCAGAGATCGCCGTCGGGCCGCCGCGTTATTCCAATACCACCAGCCGTCAACAATTCTTCGAAACCTTGTCCGGCCGCCTGAGGGAGTTGCCAGGCTTCAAGGCAGTCGCTCTCAGTGACACGGCGCCGCCGATCGGGTTCATCCATACGCGTCCAGCTCGCACGCTTCGTGCTTTAGGTCAACCTATGAGCGAGCCTGCGCCCGCCGGCATTGTGGCTTGGCGTTCTGTCAGCCCGGACTACTTTGCTGCGCTCGGCATTCCGATTCTGAGGGGCCGGCCGTTCAATTCGAAGGACCAGATCGGCAAAGACAATCCCATCATCATCAATGAAACCTGGGCTCACCACCTCTTCGGGAACGAAGATGCCATCGGCCGAGGTATTCGCCTCGGCTCGGATACCATGCTGACGGTAGTCGGTGTATCTGCAGACGTCAAGAACAACGGCCTTTCTCAGCCGCCCGATCCTGAATACTACATCGTTCGCAAACAGGTGACCGATCCGAATGAGGGGCGTGATGAAGCGCTTGCTAGCCGAGCGCTCCACTGGTACGGCGGCGAGGCCTTCGTCATCGTGCGAAGCGCGGCTACTCCCGATGCCGTGGCCAATTGGATTCGTAGCGTGACTGCCGCGATGGACCCTACCGTACCTGTTGCGATCAGCACCATGCGGGACCGGCTCGCCACGCTTTCGGAACGTCCCCGTTTCACCACTCTATTGCTCTGCTTTTTCGCTTTCGCAGGCTTGGTCCTCGCCGCCGCTGGCCTTTACGGGCTCATTTCTTTCCTGGTGGCCCAGCGCACTCAGGAAATGGGCATTCGAATGGCGGTCGGCGCAACTCCTGCCCAAATCGCCGGCCTAATGCTCAAGCATTCGCTTTACTGGACTCTTTCGGGTGTTTTGATCGGTTGCGCAGTTGCAGCGTTGGTGGTTCGGTCGCTTCGCACTCTCGTCTTCAAGGTGCCTGTTGAAAATCCGGCTTTATTTGCTCTTG
The DNA here is from genome assembly GCA_036269625.1 of Bryobacteraceae bacterium. Lineage (GTDB taxonomy): Bacteria > Acidobacteriota > Terriglobia > Bryobacterales > Bryobacteraceae > Bog-105. The sequence continues at coordinate 16,188 of DATBEF010000160.1, forward strand.
TCGCTTGCCTGATGATCGCCGTGGCACTCGCTGCCGCCCTGGTTCCATCGCTCCGGGCAGCGAGGGTCGATCCGATCGCCGCACTGCGCCAGGAATAGAGCGCCGGTTCCCCCTCTAAGAGTGTTCGAGTGCGAACCGCGTATGATGACGCCGTTCTCGCCAAGAAAAGAACGAATAGAGCAGCCTAGGGCAAAGCTTTAGGAGCATCACGACCAGGCGCGTTTTCCCGCTGGGCGCGTACTGCTGCACTTGAATGAAATGGTCTGCCGCCTCTTCCCATTGACGGCTCTGGAGCGCCTGCTTGCCTAGCGTTCTGGCCAAATTCGCCTGAAGTTTGCGGCGATGCTGTTCCAGGGCGTCGCGCTCCGCCGCCGAGAGTTCGATCGCCTGTTCGGTAAGCCGTAATGACTCGAGAATTTGCGTTGTCATCCAGACTTCGTTTGCCGTGAGGCTTTCATCTCTTCGACGGTATAGATAAAGGGGCGGGTTTTGTGCTACAATCCTTCCTCCAACCCGCAAAATGCGCAACCAGAGATGGAAATCCTCCGATCCGCGAAGACTAGTATCGAAAAGGCCCGTTTGGGCTAAGATCTCGCACGTACCAGCGCACAATACCCGACCGTTACTTCGCCCGAGAGCACCCGGAGAAAACTGATCTTTCCGTCAGCGGGCGAGAATTCCATCGTCCTTCTGCCTGCCAACGTGGTTTTACCGAAGAAAAGTCCGTCGGGAAAGACCATGTCCACAGCTGGGTCGGTCCGCGTAACTTGCACTTGCGCTTCGAGATAGCCCGTAAGCCACGCGTCGTCGCCATCCAGAATGCTACCCATTTGCCTCGCGCCGCTCGGAGACCGGTGTTGCGCGCGCTCGATACACCTCCATTTTGCTGCCGGATGTAGATGATCCGGTCGCGGTACGGAACGAGCACATCTTCCAGAGCCGCCGTGTCGGGGCAGCTGTCGTTAACTACGATTACTTCCAGACTCCGGAAATTCTGGGCGAAGACGGACTCCAGTGTTTCGCGTATATATCGAGTGACCCGGTGGGCCGGGATGATGACACTTACTTCGGGTTCGATCTGAGTAGTGTTGTCCATCGATGATGATAATGTGCGTCGGGAGCTAAATTTGTCTCCATCTAGCCTGTATGGACTACATACGGGTGGGGACTCCCTCATTTCGCGCCCGAATGGCGCATCATAGTAATCGTGGTGACATTTACCGCTGAAGAGGTCGCTCGCGAGCGTGACCTGAATTCGCTATACGTTCTAACCGTTACCGTCGTGCTCGCCACCGTGACAATGACTTTTGGGGCTCTGATCCTTGCTTTCCTGCTGCGCTCCCAGGTTTCTCTCAACTGGAACCACGTGGCGCTCCCGCGAACCTTGTGGGTCTCGACGGCGATTCTATTGGCCAGCAGCGCGACTTGTGAGTTTGCACGCCGCCGTTTGCGGCATCGGGACCAGTCGGCGTTCTTTCGGCTGACCGCGGTAACGACGGCCTTGGCGGTCCTCTTTCTGGCGTCTCAGACCACTGCCTGGCTGCAGATGATAAGCCGCGGCATACTCATGGACCGTAACCCACATCCTGGCTTCGTTTTTATCTTCTCCGGGTTACACGCGGCGCACATCTTGCTGGGCACAGCCGGTTTCGTTTGGCTGCTCACCAGGACTAAGGAGCCCGCTACCGGGCCGAAGTATCAGATGAATACGCGCGTAATCGCCAACGCCGTTGCCATTTTCTGGCACTACCTGGACTTCCTTTGGATCGTTCTCTTTGTATTGCTACTGACCTGGCGTCAGTGAGAGCTTAGCGGGCCTTAGGACTTGAAACCCATTTTTTGACCATCGCGACCAGGTGCTCCGCCTGAAAGGGTTTCGAGAGATAGTCGTCCATGCCGGCAGTTATGCAGCGCTCCCGCTCGCCGACCAGCGCGTTCGCCGTGACCGCGATGATTACCGGCTGCCGCTGATCCAGTTGCCGGATTAGCCGGGTCGCTTCAAACCCATCCATCGTCGGCATCTGACAGTCCATCAGGATCAGGTCGTAAGGTTTAGCGCGATGGGCCTCAAACGCCTCGTTCCCATCGCTCACCAGATCGATAAAGAACCCGGCCCGTTGAAGAATCAATTTCCCCACACGCTGATTGATGGCATTATCTTCGGCCATCAGGATGCGAATGGGCATTGCGTCCCCGTCCGACCTTCCAGGCGCGGAGGCCAAGTGCACAGCGCTAGTCACAGATTCGACAGACACAACTCTTATCCCGCCCCGAACGTGTATTCAGTCCCGCCAATAACAATAACATCAAATGCCATGTTGGGCATTGATTTGCCTAGGCTCTTGCGATCCGTTCGTCCCGCTCGACCTTCCCGTCCCGGATATGAATGATTCTATGTGCATGCATCGCGATATCAGCCTCATGCGTTACCAGGACAATTGTGTTGCACTGTTGATGAAGTCGGGCGAAGAGGGCCATAATCTCACTCCCTGTTGCGGAATCGAGAGCGCCGGTGGGTTCATCGGCCAGAAGTATGGACGGGCGGTTCACGAGTGCGCGCGCGATTGCGACTCTTTGTCGCTGGCCGCCCGATAACTCGTTTGGTTTGTGCAACATGCGCTTTTCAAGATCCACAGCCTGCAGCGCGCTGCGGGCCCGCTCCGCCCGTTCTGCTGAGGAGATTCCGGCGTAAATCAACGGCAGTTCTACGTTCTGTAAGGCCGAAGCCCGGGCCAGCAAATTGAAAGTTTGAAAAACGAACCCAATTTCTTTATTCCGGATGCGGGCCAGCTCATCGTCTTCCATGTCGCTGGCCAGCTTGCCGTTGAGGTAGTACAGGCCGTTAGTGGGTGTATCGAGGCACCCAATCAGGTTCATCAGAGTCGATTTACCTGACCCCGATGGTCCCATAATCGCGACATACTCGCCCCGCTTGATCTCGATATCCACTCCCGAGACAGCGTGGATCTCCTGATCTCCCATGATGTAGGTCTTCCACAAATCATAGGTGCGGATGACGATGCCATCGCGCTGAAGTTGCTCGCCGCGCTCCAACCGTTGCTGGGCGCTGAGTTCCTGAACTGCGGCTTCCATTGTGCAGTGAATCTCCGGTTAACCCGCAGCCGGGGCTACGGCAACCGGCTTATTGTCGACCTTCACCTTCGCGTCATTCCGGAGCGATTTGATAACGCTATAGGAACCGGTAACAATTTGATCTCCATCTTTCAATCCGCTAAGCACCTCAATATCGGTCGTTCCTGTTATCCCTGTGTCCACTTTACGGAACTGCGCTTTTTCGCCATTCACGACGAAAACGCCTTGCAGTTCCTCTTTGGAGACCTTCAGAGCTGCCGGATCCATTTGCTGCTGCGGCGGCGCCCCCGGCTTCGGAGTTTCCAACTGACCCTTGGTGCGCACAGTCAACGCCTGAATCGGAATGGAAAGCACATGGGCCCGGGTGGCCGTGGTGACCTTGGCGGTACAGGAGAGACCGGGCCGCACCAGGTCCTCCGGGATATCCAATGCGATCGTCACCTTAAAATCTTTGGCCTCCTGGCTCGATGTGGTGCTTTGGGATGCTGCGACCCCGGTAGAGCGCACAATGGCCGTATCGCCGATTTCGATCACCCTCCCCTTGAATGTCCGGTTCGGGATTGCGTCAATTGAAACTTCGGCTGGCTGATCCATCTTGACGCTGACGATATCTGTTTCATCGACGTTGACTTCTGCCGTGATTATCGACATATCTGCGATCGTCATGATCGTAGACGAGGCGGAGTTCTGGATACCAGGCACAACCGTCTCCCCCACTCGGACTGGCAGATCGGTAACCTCGCCATCGAGCGGAGCAATTGCCGCATATTGCGATAACACGTCCGTCTGGCGCGCCACCATAGCTTGACTCTGCGCGATTTTTCGCTGCGCGGAAGCAAGTTGCGCCGTAGCCTGCGCCCGTTGCGCCTTGGCCTGATCCACTTTGCTCTTCGATTCGTTTAAAGTAGCCACCCCGGTGTCATAAGCGTACTTTTTCGCCTCGAAGTCCTGTCGCGCGATCAGCTTCTGGTCGAAGAGATCCTGGCTACGGTTGTAATCGAGTTTTTTCTGTTCAAGGTCTGCCGCATCGTGCTGGACCTGCGCCTCAGCAACTGTAATCGCATCGTCATACGACTTCTCCGCAGCCTCGCTCGCTGCAGAATCGGCCATTGCGGAATTCAGCGCCGCCTCTTGCGCATGCAGATCCGCTTGCGGTTGCACATCCGCCAAGCGCGCCAGAACCTCGCCCTTCTTCACGTGGTCGCCTTCTTTGACCAGAATGCCGGTGATCTGGGCCGGACCTTGCGTATTTGCGCCGATGTTGATGTAATTGCGGGGTTTTATCTCGCCTGACGCCGTAACGATAGACGCCAGCTCGCTCCGCATAACCTTCCCGGTCTGCACCGTAACGATGCCTCGCTGGCTGTACTTGATGCTTCCGAAGACAGCGCCCGACACCAGCACCAGCAACCCAATCAAAATGAGGGCTTTCCACTTAGTTTTCACGTAATCGCAAATGCTCCCGCCCCCGTCCAGACGAAGAACTTAGGTAAAATGTTCCCGACAACTCAGGGGATCCTCCTTATTGTAAGTGGATGGGGCGTAGGATTCCATCTTCCGACGCCTTTTCGGGCCGAATTACTACCGACGGTAGGCTTTAATTCGAACGTTCGTTCTTCATTCGGAGCGGCACAAACCGCGATCTGGCTCTTGAGATCTGTGCGTCTATACCGTGACCGGCTCTATTCGCCGGTTCTTTTCGTGGCAGTCCGCGATAATGGACCTGAAGCCGTTCCAAATTCAGGAATCATTGGCACGTCAGCAGCCACGCCCGCCTGACTGATAGCAGGAGACCTTCGCTCGCGTGGATCTAAAAGCTCAAACTGGCGGCCACCACCTCTCGCTTGGAATCCTCCTCATCACGTCGGCCTTCTTTTGCTCAGCCATAATGAGTGCCCTCAGCAAAGAGGCGTCGGGCGTGCCGTCTTTGCTGATCCTCTCCCTTCAATACGGGATCAGCTTCCTGGTTTTCGTTCCCTCGGCGATTAAGTCCGGGCCGGCAAAATTAAAGACCGAGCACTTCTGGTTGCAGCTATTCCGCAGCCTTTCGGGCTGCGTATGCCAGCTATTGTTCTTTATCGCCGTGCGAAGCGTGCCTCTGCTAGACGCCGTTCTGCTCTCCAACGCTGCGCCGCTATTCATTCCAATCGTGGTTTACGTGTGGTTTCGCAAGACCGTACAACCGTTTGTCTGGGTGAGTCTATTCGTCGGCTTAGTCGGAATCATTCTGGTGATCAAACCAACTCCGCAGTTGCTCCACGGTTCGGCTTCGCTGATCGCGCTTATGGCAGGTTTCTTTTCTGCTATCGCTCTGGTGGCGACCAACAAGCTGGCTGAGACCGAACCACCCGTCCGAATACTGCTGTATAACTTCGGATTTTCCACAGTTCTTCTGATTCCGTTCTGCATCTGGGCGTGGAGGCCATTGAATGCGAAACAGTGGTTGCTTCTCTTGGGTGTTGGCGTATTTTACGCCGGGACCCAGTACCTCATTATTCGGGCTTACCGTTACGCAAGCGCAACGGAGTTGTCACCCTTCAATTACAGCGTGGTAATCTTCTCGGGACTTCTGGGCTGGTGGTTTTTCGGCAACGTTCCCGATGCAATGTCCGTCGTCGGGACCATTCTGATATCGGTTGGTGGAATATTGAGCATCGAAGCCGGCCACTCGGAAGGCCACGGCCATGCTCTCGGTTTTGGGCATTGGAAACTCGAATGGAAAATCCGCAACCGGCGCCCGGCTCCAAGGACGCCGGCGTAGAAGTCGCGGTTTTGCCGCGGCATCTCCGGCGATGGCTGTCATACTGCAATCTGTTGGGCCGGTCAGCCCGCGTTCGATGCACTGAACCGAAGTTCCAACGAGCCAGAATAGGTAAATGCAAGAGACGGAGGACAGATGAAAGCACAAGCCTCTGCAAATGAGCTTTGGCCGGCGCTGCCTTGGGAGGAGTGGAAAGACACGGCCACAACCCTTCACATGTGGATGCAGATTGTAGGCAAGACCCGTCTGGCGCTTACACCTCGCGAGAACCACTGGTGGAACGTGCCCCTGTATGTGACTCCGCGCGGCCTATCGACCTGGTCCATCCCCTACCACGACGATCTCTTCGACGTTGAGTTCGATTTTCTCGATCACCGATTGCATGTTCGGATGACTTCCGGGGAGAGCAAATCTATCGCGCTCCGGCCGCAATCCGTTGCCGCCTTCTATGAGGAATATCGAGACCTTCTTCGCTCGTTCGATATCGACGCGAAGATCAATCCGAAGCCAGTGGAGATCGCCGGCCCGATTCCTTTTCCGGAAGATCACCAGCACGCTTCTTATGAGAAGGATTCTGTTTATCGCTTCTGGCGCATACTGCAGCGCTCCGATACGCTATTCAAGCGGTTTCGAGCCCGTTTTCTCGGCAAATCCAGCCCGGTGCATTTCTTTTGGGGAAGCTTCGATTTGGCTGTCACTCGATTCTCGGGAAGACCGGCCCCTCCACGCCCTGGGGCGGATGCAATTACCCGCGAGGCCTATTCGCACGAGGTGATTAGCGCAGGATTCTGGCCCGGCAACGGCGGTTTCGGCGCCCCGGCCTTCTATTGTTACGCTGCACCGCAACCTCCTGGATTTGAGAAAGAGCAAGTTCGCCCGGCACAGGCCTTTTATAGCGATGAGCTTAAAGAGTACATTCTGAAGTATGACGACGTGCGTCGAGCAAATGCCCCGGATGATGCCGTCCTTGAATTCCTGGAGAGCACCTACGAAGCCGGAGCAAACCTGGCCGGTTGGGACCGTACTGCCTTAGAGCGCCCAGTCGCTCAAGCGCACACCGCGATGTGAGCTTTCGAGATGCAAGCGAAATACGTTCATGCCCAATAATCAGCTCTCTTCCATCAAAAACATTGTTGTCTTAATGCTGGAGAATCGCTCGTTCGACCACATGCTGGGACTCCTGTATGCGGAGAGCGGCAATGTATCGCCGACAGGTCAACCCTTCGAAGGGCTCACCGGACAGGAATCGAACCCGGGTACCGACGGATCGCCGACCCCGGTGTTCTCGATTGCGCCGTCCGATCCCAATGCCTACCTCATGCCCGGCGCTGATCCGGGAGAGGGTTACACGGCAACGAACTCCCAACTTTTTGGCAGCACGACCGCTCCGAAACCGCCGGTCGCAACCAACAAGGGATTCGTCACCGATTTCAGCTACACGCTCGGATGGGAATCGAACGAGGGACGCTCGATCATTGCAGGTACAACCGCCAGCAGCATCATGGGCGTGTTCCCGCCAAAAATGTTACCGGTCCTTTCCGGGCTGGCAAGCGGCTTCGCAGTTTGTGATTACTGGTTTGGCTCGGTTCCGACGGAAACCCTGCCAAACCGCGCCTTCGTGAACGCGGGAACATCGCAAGGCCATATGGATGACAAGACCACGAAGTACACGTGCCCGAGTATTTATGGTCTTCTGTCCAAGAACAACATCACATGGAGCATTTACGGTTACGACGCGCCGCCGCTGACACGCTTAGACTTCACCGATACAACCAATGCCGTCGACAGCCACTTCGGGCAGTTCACGGACTTCCAGACGGCCGCGGGGAATGGAACATTGCCGGCCTATACTTTTCTGGAACCAAGCTGGGGCGCAGACGGGAACAGCCAGCACCCGAACTATAACGTAGCGTTGGGCGAACAGTTGATTCACGACGTCTACTATGCGCTCCGCAATGGTCCAGCTTGGAATCAAACGCTGCTGATCATCACTTACGACGAGCACGGCGGGTGCTACGATCACGTGGCGCCGCCTTTGGGCGCGACGCCGCCAGACGATTCAGTGGGCGAGTACGGTTTTGATTTCACCCGTTTCGGCCCGCGCGTGCCGACTGTCCTGGTGTCGCCGCTGATCCCGGCGGGCGCTGTGTTCCGGGTGGCCGCAGGGACGACACCGCTAGATCACACGTCTATATTGAAGACCATTGAAACACGCTGGAATTTGCCCGCACTCACTGCGCGAGACGCCGCTGCAAGCGATGTCGGGAACGTGCTGACTCTGACGCAGCTCCGCACGGACGATCCGCTACAAAACGTTATCGTGCCCGTGGCTACTGGACAAAATCTTGACGAAAACCGGCCTTCCCATTTACAGGAAGTATACGCTGAGTTGGTGGCGCAGCTCCCGGTTCCCGATGATCAGGGCAGAACGCACCACACGATGCCGCAGCTAAGAACGAACAGCGACTACAAAGCCTACATTCGCGCGCGGACAGAAGCGTGGCAGGCGGCCCGAAAACGAAGCGCGTCGTCGACACACGCGTAGCGAGTTGTTCAGTTCGCCGGCCCATCCCAGCCCGAGTTCCCGGTCATTTCGATAAGCCTCATCGGTCACTATGCTAGGCTTGACATGTCAGTGATCTTGTCTTCTGACAAGACAGCTCATCTCAAATGAAAGCAGAGACCCAATCAGGGAAGGAACAACCACCGCCCGTACCGCAGCCGGAATCGGGCGACATCCGCCGCCGGCGAATGTTCAAGTGGATGCACGATCATCACGCCCCTGTTCGAGGTGACGAGCTAGCGCGGCGCTTTGGCGTGAGCCGCCAGTGCGTAGTCCAGGATGTGGCGATTCTCCGCGCCGGTGGAAAGGAAATCCTCGGCACTCCGCGAGGGTATCGTTTGCCGGAAAGCGCCCCGAACTCTCATCATGCGGTCCTGGCCTGCCGGCATGCGCCCGAGCGCACAGAAGAAGAACTTCAAATTTTAGTAGATAACGGAGTGAAGGTGCTGGACGTGATCGTCGAGCATCCACTCTATGGCGAGCTTCGTGGATCACTCATGATCGAGTCACGCGCCGATGTGCGCGACTTTTTGCAGCAGGTGCGCACATCCGGTGCGGCGCTGCTCTCTTCTCTCACTGGAGGGGTCCATTTGCACACGGTGGAAGCTTCACGGAGAGAAGTGATTTCGCGCGCCAAAGCGCTGCTCCGCGCACGAGGCATTCTTTTGAAGTGAAGGGGACAACACACATGCTGGAAATGACCGCGACCCGGGAGCAGCAGATTGAACAAGCCCTTTTCCGGGGCGGAAGCCTGACGCTTGAAAATCCCGAATACTTAGAAGCGGTGCGGACGTTCACAGACGCCCTGCTCCGGACCGATTTGAGACCGGGGGACTTGACCGTGGAGGCCCTAGGATTCGAGAGCAGGCAGGCATCGGCGGCGATCGTCGCTCGCGAGTCCGGAGTTGTGGCGGGTCTTGCGGAGTTGGCTTTCATGCTACAGGGGTTCGGAGTCTCCGTACGATTAGAAAAAAGGGACGGCGACCCGATCGAATGGGGTGACGTGCTGCTCCGCGCCGAAGGCGACCGTACACAACTGCTTTCACTTGAGCGAGTGGGCCTGAACGTAGTGCAGCGACTGAGCGGAATCGCCACCGCGACGCGCTGTCTCGCGGCGCGAGTGTGCAGCAAGGCTCCAGGTACGCGAGTAGTAGCTACGCGGAAGACTTTATGGGGCCTGCTCGATAAGCGGGCCGTCCATTTGGGCCGGGGCGGGACGCACCGATTGGGCTTGGGCGACGCAATCCTAATCAAGAACAATCATCTCGCGCTGATTGCGAGCCGTGAAGAGGAAGCTGCGCCCATAGCCATATCGCGAGCCTGGAGTTTCCGCAGGCAGGCGGCATTTATTGAAGCCGAGGTGCGGAGCGAGTCCGCGGCCCTCGCGGCGGCGCGAGCCTTTCGCCGATTGCAGGTGGAGTCGGCCGAGGAATATCCCTGCCTGCTCCTGCTCGACAATCTGATGCCGGAAGAAATCGGCCGCATCCTCACCATGCTTCGGCGAGAAAACCTATGGGACGCCACGCTCATCGAGGCGAGCGGCGGAATTTCGGAAAGGAATGCGGAAGCGTACGCGGTCTCTGGAGTGGACGCGATCTCCGTGGGCGCCCTGACGCATTCGACGCGCGCTCTCGATATTTGCCAGAGGATTTCATAACGTCACAACGGGAGGCAAGTCAGGCGATGACAACGAATCCAATTTTCCAGGACGCCTTCGAGGCGCGCTACACGCTTCCGCCAATCCAGGCAATTGAGGACACGCCGGAGGAGATTCGCCGGAAACAGCTCCGCATCCGGGAGCTTTGCACCGAGCGGAATGCCATTCTGCTGGCCCACCATTACCAGCGGCCGGAGGTGCAGGAGGCTGCCGACGCGGTCGCGGATTCGCTCAAGCTCTCTCAGCAGGCGGCGAAAACCACGGCCGATGTGATCGTTTTCTGCGGCGTGCATTTCATGGCGGAAACCGCCGCGATCATATGCCCGGAAAAAACCGTGCTCCTTCCGGACTTGCGCGCGGGATGTTCTCTTGCCGCTTCGATTACTGTCTCAGAACTCCGGCAATGGAAAGCGAAGGTGCCGGACGCGGTAGTGGTCGCCTACATCAACACATCCGCCGCGGTGAAGGCCGAGAGCGATTACTGCTGCACGTCCGCGAACGCCGCGAAAGTTGTCCGGGCCATCCCCCCAGACCGGCCGATTCTTTTTCTCCCCGACAAATTTCTGGCCCAGGTGGTCGCGCGGCAAACCCGGCGCAGCAACATCATTGCGTATCCGGGTTACTGCCACGTTCACAAAACGATCCGCCCCGAACAGGTTGTGCAAATTCTCGAAACGCATCCCGACGTCGAGCTGCTTCTCCATCCTGAGTGCGGCTGCGTGAGTTCCTGCATGGCCAAGACGCTGGACGGGACGCTCCCGCAGGACCGCACATTTTTCCTCTCCACCGAAGGAATGCTGCGGCATATCGGCGAGTCATCGGCAGACGAATTCGCCGTGGGAACCGAACTGGGGATTCTCCATCGGCTACGAAAGGATTATCCGCAAAAGACTTTCCATCCAGTAAACCCGGGGGCGGTCTGCGCCTTTATGAAGACGATCACGCTCGATAACATCCTCCGGTCGCTCGAAACGATGTCGCCTCAGGTATCCGTGCCAGAGGAAATTGCCCGGAGGGCGAGGCGCGCGATTGATCGCATGCTGGAGCTCGCGTAAAGACCGGATTCGCACACTGAAGGCGTGAAATTGCGCGACGCGACGATGATGGCTACACGACCGCTTCCGCCAGCACATCCCTCAACCGCCGCCCGACGATCAGATCTTCGCCCGACTGCAACATCCACACGCCGACGACAATAGAATTTTCGTCGCTGGGGAGTCCCGCCGTGCCCGACTTACGCCCTGTCGAAGGATTCAGTTCAATCGACGGAGTCCCAGCGCGCAATATTTCCGCAACCTCAAGCGGGCTTTTCCGTACCTTGGCCTGATCGTAGCGGATCAGCAGATGCGGCACCTGATTGGCCACCGGGGGTACGCAAATCTCATGTGATAGGGTTGGAATGCTTTTGAGTTCAGAGGCGATGCGCCCCGCACGCCGGCGAAATTCCGCCTGCATCCCTTCGTCGGTCTGGCTCAAGAACCAATCCACCGCCGCAACCATTCCAATGATCTGCTCTTTCGACACCTTCATGCCGCGGCCCACCGTCTCATCGAATGGATTATTGTTCCACGCCGCTGCCTGAATAAGATCTTTGCGTCCCAGCAGCAAGCCTGCGTTCTGCGGCCCGCGGATTCCCTTACCCCCGGAAAACGTCACCAGGTCAAAGCCCATCTGAGTGTAGTTCCAGAGATTAGAAATCGGCGGGACGTCAGCCGCGGCGTCGTTGAAGCACGGCACGCTATGCCGATGGGCGACCTTCACCCAATCCTCGCGGCTAATCTGGCCCTCCTCCGCCGCGTTGAAGAAGTGACACATTACCGTGCGATCGGTAAAGGCTTGTTCGAATTGCTCGAGCGTCTCTACCTCAACGAAGCGAATGCCGCAGTTCTTCAGAGCATGGTCGTAACCGTAGCGATGCGTTTTCTGAACGATCACTTCATTCTTAAGCCCGGCGACATCCAGCGGCAGCAACTCCGCCGTCTTCCGGTTTCCCACCGTCATACAGGCCGCTGTCCCCAAAGTAAGCGCCGAAGCCGCGCCCGCACTCACCAGAGCCGCTTCGCATTTCAGCCGCATGGCGATATATTCGCCAGCCTTCTGTTGCAGTTCCCCCAGCCGTACTGGATGTTGGGCAGCATGGGCCACCGCGGCCTGCACGGAGGGTGGCATGATCGAAGCGGTGAACATGGTGTACGTGCCCGCCGCATTGATAATCTTGGTCACGCCGAGCTTCTCGTAGTAGTCTTCGCCACCAACTGCCGCGGAATGCTGGTTCGCGGCTTCGCTCGCGCCCGGCGCCGCACTCAACAGTCCCGCAGTTGCGAGTGCGTGTTTTGTCCATGTGAAGAAGCTTCGGCGTGTGCCAGATTTCGTCATAATAAATGCAACCCCACTTACTTCTCGAAAATAATGGTTCCGAAGTTTTCTGGAACGTGATTCGCGTCACGCTTCACCACACAGGTTGGCTGCCAGCACATAAAATGCCGCTGTGAATCTTCGCCTAAGCCTTCGATGCGATACAAATTTGCACGCCACTTCGTCCCCGCCGTGACGGGTTGCCCGCTCACGGCGGCAAGCGGAATCTTCGCCGCCGCATACCAGATTTTCGCTTTCTCGTCGATGCGTGCGGTGGTGGTCCATCCTGATCGCCACGTTTGGTCGTAACTCTCCTTATCAAGGTTGATCGCCAGGTCGATCCAGTCGCCGGTCGGAGCAATTTCAAATTCGCGGTAGTGACGGATGTTCGTCCAATCGTCGCCAAGAAACATCTCAACGACGTCGCGGTCCCACAACTTGGTGCGTGGGCCGCCACCCATCGCGGGCAACCATAGGTTTAGCGCTTTGTAGGGACACTGGAATAGCAGATAAAGGTCTGTATCAGTCCAAAAGCCGCGCACTTCGGACTTAAGTTCCGGATAATTGACCACGTGCGTGCAATCCTTGGCGATTTCCGCGCGTTCGGCCGA
>DATBEF010000180.1:0-5580 GCA_036269625.1 Bryobacteraceae bacterium
GCTCGAACAGCTTGGTGCGGCCCGAGTCGTAGTGTTCGAATGCCATCAGCGACGGGAACCAAGGGGGATTGCTGCCACGCGGGGAGTCAGAAGGCGTTGTCATTGATCCGAGGTTGGGAACCGAAAGCGCTAAACAGACCATCGCGGCTGCAGTAGCGATGGCCGCCGTCACTATCCGGATAACACGCGTGTGCTTGGGTACGGTCTCAATATTTCTTCGTGGCTCGAGGTTCGGGCGCTGGCCGGCAGCCAGCACTTTGTTCCCTTCTTCATGCTTTTGTTCTCGCTGCTCCATATACAGCTCCTTGAGCAGAAGGAGTCCAGTTTTCACACGAACTGCGAGTGCTATTTGCATCCAAAATGCGTTCACATGTATCCGAGGGGCCTACCGAAGTGCAGATGCCTTGATCGTCCAGTTCAGTCGAAAACCGTCCTCCCCTGCTGCTAACGTGTCACTTCACCATTTGCACTCTGGGAGGCGTCCATTGGTCGTGCGGATTCTATCATCAGGCCAGTAGATCCGCAACACGATCACGAACACACGATCACGAAGTTTCCGGTGCATTGGCTTTCGCGGTGTCCATCACGGCTTATCTGGCGATCGCTTTTCTCGAACTTCGACGCTCGATTGTGAAGAGGTTAAGCCGCAATTCGATGCTTGGCGTCTACCTGGCGGAAACAATGGCTTGAATTTCCGTCTTTTTCCTCAATCATGGTGCATCCGAGCAAAGACAAGCTACCAATGTGGTTACAAGCACACCGCCCCCCCCCGCGTCGTCGCGAAACGGCGCAAACGAGAACGGCAGCCGTGAACTCAAATGGCTTACTGGACCAACTCCAGGGCGGGCGGTATATAGCTCTCGGGCAACGCCGGAGCACACGCTTGAGTGCACGGTAGGATCGACGGCGGCACCTTTCCGGGCGTCGGGTAGTACATGCGAAACGTCAACTGGAACGCCGTGCTCACCGGGGTGTTGGGGTAGAGCGTGCTGTAGTAGGCCGTAGACGGCGTTGGAATCCAGTTCGACGCAGGCGCACCGGCAGGCAGCCTTGGGCCGAACCACATGGTCAGCGACCCGTCGGCGTTCCTGGCGAACTGGTTGGCGGCGAGTTGTGACGATCCGAGCTGAGTGACCGGCTTGACCATTCCGTAGTTGAGCGCGCCGACGCCAGCTGGCGATAACAGGTCGACGATAGGCCCGGGGCCGCCGGTGCCCTGGATCGGGACATTGCCGGTCGACAGTGTCTGGAGCCACTGCTCGGAGATCTGGAAGGTATATGTGGTGTTGTCAGTGTTCGGTGTGGGTTTGCCTGCCACGTAGTAGACGGTGTTGGGCGTCAAGCCGTAAGCGGCGGCGGCCTCGCCGAACAGGATGGGGGTGCTCGCCACGAGCGTTCCCCAGTTCGGGGCTCTCACCGTCATGAAATTGGTCGCGGCATCCACGGAGAGAACGGCCGTATCCGCAGTCGAGTAGCTGGTGTTCAGCACACTGGTTTGGGCGATGAAGGGGGCGGCGCTTTGTGTCGGATCCGTTGCATAGACATGGATCGACCAGAAGCCTTTCGGGTTACCACTGGTGTCGCTGACCATCGGCGGGTAGATTCCTACGGCCGGCAGTGTCGGGTTGGAGGACGGCACCGTGAACGTCAGCTTGTAGGTATGGTTGCCATCGAGCGGGCCGGGGTTGCCGACCATACTCGGATAAACCGCGTCGAGCGGGACATTGGCGACGCCGCCCTCCACCACGATCAGCGAGCGAAAAAGGTATCCCTGCGCATTGTTCGGATACGTCCCGACGACGTCGTTAAGGATTCCCCAGTAGTTGGTGCTGGGGCCCGCGGCGGCCTGGTCGATGAATTGGCGGAGAGTGTTCTGTCCCAAGACGTAACCGGCCTGCAAGGCAGCCTGCTGCGCCTCTCCCCAGTCGGCCGGAATGCTGAAACCCTTCATGGTGAGCCCAAGCGGCGCGAACGAATCGAAGATCTCCTTCTGGCCGTAGGAGGGAATGAGGTACTTGGTTGTGGCCCCGTACTGCGGAGCAAGCCATGCGGGGAGATCGATCAAAGCCGTGTTCGGGGATAACCCGGTGCCCTGGTTGGGTATCGGGTTGGCCGCCACGGCATTGCCAAGCTGTGTGAAGAAATCGACGGCCTTTTCCGGCGCGCTCTGGTAGGGGGCAGCTTCGCCAATCTGCTCCGGAGTCGGCGGCGGCAAGACGAAGCTTGCCGGATAGACCGGCTCATGACCGTTGGCTTCGAACTCCTGCAGCGAATTCAACGCGAATTTGTCCAAAATGCCGCTGATGACGTTCGGCACCGACCTCGGGTCCGAAGCATCGATCAACGTGTTGGCGAGAACGCGAATCAGGAACCAGTTGACATTGGTGTCGGAAGCCATCACCGGGTATTCGTACCCATCAATCTGGGCGGTCTGCTTGTTGGCATACGGAGATTGGGGTCCGACGAGAAGATAAGACGTCATGGCATCGGAAGGGGTCGTTCGCGTCCCGATGCTTCCGATGGTGTTGGCGTAAGCATCGTAATAGGCAACGACGTAGTACTGATTCCTCGATGCTGGCACCGTCAAGACCAGTTCGGGACTCTCGTCGAGGTTCACGAATCCGCTGATGTAAAGAACCGATGCGTTCCCGCCATTGGTCGCGTCATTGTTCCATGCCGCAGGAACGGACCCGTACTTCAGTGCGTTAAACGGTGCGCCGATGATCGTGTTGTATTTCGAGAATCGCTCGATGAACTCCGGACCGAGACCCCAGACGTAGGCCTGGGCCGCGAGACCCGTGACGACCGCTGGATCGGTGGCAGACCCCGCCGCGACCGCCGGCCGCGGCAGCAGGACTGCGCAAAGAAGCGCGAAGAATACGCAAAACCAAGAGTAGGGCATTGGAGTGCCTCCCAGGGTGTACGGACTCTTGTGGTGGGGAGAAATTTTAAGTCGTGATCACACGCAATGTCAATCGCGGCATGGTCCATCGCGGCATGGAACAGCAGAAACCCAAAAGATGGAAATCAAGTCGAGGTTGGGAATTACAGAGGCGATATAGAATAGCCCGGAAGACGACAGTTACGATGCCGTATGAGTTCGGGGACGTGATCCTAGTCCCGTTTCCGTCTACGAACCAAGCCACTTTTAAGCAGCGGCCAGCAGCCATTGTTTGCAGTCAGGCGTCTCGAAAAGCGTACCTCAGCGGCTGAAGCCGTCAAGCACGCCGCCATCTACGGCACGGCTGAAGCCGTGCCCTTCGTACAGAGTTTCTCCTCACCTGGAGAACGTACCTCAGGGGCTAAACAGCCCAGATCTTGGTTGGACCTTGAGCGGTCCGACTAAAGTCGTGCCCTGATACAAAGCGTAAGCGCGGTGACTGACAGAAAACTCTGTTCCCACCTGCCTGCAGGACCTGGCGCAGCGCATTCCGGAAATTTGATCTGTTCACCCCTCCGAAAATGTAACTCCAGGCCTGGCGTGGGAGTGCCGGGTAGGATCTCACGCCAAATCGAGTCCCAAGAGTTAAACAGACGGATCAATCACCACACCGAATTCGGAAGCCTAACGAATGCTGGCGCGATGGTGGTTGTTCCGTCAGCCCCGCCTTGCCCTACGCTCGTTCCAAACTTGGCATTAGCGATGCCGATGGAGCGTGGAACGCGACGGGTATCGCCCGATTTCTTCGCCAAGCCTAAGCAACCAGAGCTGGGAGATTTTGGCCGTTATTTGAAAAATCGCGCTTCAAGGTAGTTGAGGTAAGCGCGATACACGCAATCCCATCAACATGCAATAAAGGCGCGTTTGTCTACGCCGCCGTTTGCGCGCCACTGGCGGAGCTTTCGGCACCCACAATGCTGTCATTTTGTCGGCCCGGTTTACCGATGTCCATGCCGCCCGTGAAGAAGGCACCATCCCCAATGATGATGCGCTGTGCAGTCACATCGCCGGTTACCGAACCTTCATTCCGGATGTCGACACGATCGCTGGCAGTAATGTTCCCGGACACCTTGCCAAAAACCACCACTTCACGTGCAGTGATATTCGCCGACACCTGTGCATCCCTGCTAATAGTGACTCGGCTGCGCGGTAAGGTGATCGCTCCCTCGACCTTGCCGTCAACGTATAACGATTCGGAACCTATCACTTCTCCCTTAATCTGCAGGCTTCTGCCAATGGTGGCAGGATC
This sequence comes from Bryobacteraceae bacterium, assembly GCA_036269625.1. Classification (GTDB taxonomy): domain Bacteria; phylum Acidobacteriota; class Terriglobia; order Bryobacterales; family Bryobacteraceae; genus Bog-105. The sequence goes on from DATBEF010000180.1 coordinate 4,191, forward strand.
CGCAACAACCGGAGATGCGGGGAAGGTGCCGGAAGCATGCACGGTAGTCGCTTCGTGGGTTGGTGAAAACGAAGGCGTCGGTTCCCCACTAGCGGACTGCGGAGAAGTTTCAGGGTGGGTTTGCGCTCTGTTAATGGTCATTGCGTTATTCTCAATTCCCCATCGGTTAAATAGTGTCGGGCCAGACAGCGTCTCATTTCGTCGCAAATAATGCTACGTCCGCTCGTTTAGGAGCGCAATTGGTTATAGTTGACGCAAGCGATTCCCCCAATACGGTTGAAGACCGAGTGTGCTTTCGAATTCAGCAGTCGAATGCGGGCCCAGCTTGATTTTCCGGCCAAGGCAACGCCCAGGCAAACCGGGGCTTAGAATAAACTTTCCCCAGACAAGTCTCGTCCCAGTGGACCGTCCATCCACGGCTCGCCGGCTTTCAGACGCTCGCCTTCCTGCACGTTGTCGTGGACGTCGAGTCCAGCCGACCAGCGTCAGATCGACATGCCTGAACAGAGGTTGCAATGCCGAAGGTGTGTATCTCCGTCCGCCCTGAATCGGTCTTCGTAATTAAGCTGCGTTTCAAATGGGGGTTAAGCTATCTGTCCCCGAAAGACTCCCCAAGACCCTATCACGCACAAAGGGAACAAGTCGGAACTTGGGAGATCTCACGTTTGGCCGGGCGGAGAATACGCCGCGCCGGTCCGCATGGGGAAGGTGATGAGCCGAAGCCTATGATGAACGAACGCGAGAAGTCAGTCCCCATCGTAATAGCTGTGAAGTCCATGAACGAAGCTGGGCAGCCAGGGGAGGAGTGGATGGAGCCAAGGGCGGGGGTCAAGGGAAATGCGGGCTAGCAAAGCACGCTCCGAACACAGCGTCGGGATCGCGTGTCACAGGCGCTGGGCCGCATACGGCACGCCGTTTCTATCCGGCATGTCGTCAAATACCCAAAGTGGGAGCCGTATGCGGGAAAGCCGCACGTTCCGGCTCTGTGCGGGGCGCATAGTAATATGCGTCCCTACCGCGATACGCATGCCCGACGGGATTGATTGCGCGAACGGCGTTTATGCCGTCCCTGACGGGACTCGGAATTCTCTCTTTTCCATTTCCCGGCACTGCCGTGCCGGGCTACAGATTGTTCCGTCCCTACGGGACTGGCTCAGCCCGGTTGGACATCGTGCCATTCTACCGTCGACGCATCTCGTCCGCGGCATGCCTCAACTCATCGTCTAATCTGGAATTACCGAGTCATTTGGGATATCTGGTGACAGCATACATATTCACCGGAGTTCGTGGTAGTTTTGCCTGCATGACGCGCCTTGCCCGGATGGTCGTTCCTGGTCTCCCGCACCATGTGACCCAGCGTGGCAATCGTCGCGAGGCTATTTTCTTCGAG
>DATBEF010000185.1:0-27838 GCA_036269625.1 Bryobacteraceae bacterium
TACCGCCACGTTCTCCACCAGACGTCGCCTCAAAATAGCGACTTTCTCCTCTGCTGTGTAATGCTTCCGTTGCTTCTTCACGCGTTCTCTCCGTTATCTTAACGGCGGAACGCTCTCTCCATTTCCAGCTGAGGCGGCACAAATGACGAATGCAGGTACCTGCTTTCGAAAACGATGCTTTGCCCCTCTTTCAACCTTCTACGGATGTACGAAACGCGCGGACCTCTAACGACTCTACCTTCTTCATTGGTGTTTGCTCTCGCTCGTTCGCTCGAAGACGATTACGGATCCCCAGAAGCGGCAGCACAGCGCTTTCATGAATATTTCGTGCTTGGACAGCGCGCCCGATCTCAGATGCGATCTCTAGGACTCGAGCCCGTTGCGTCTGACGCCGTCGCGGCACCGAATATCACTACCTTCGCTCTGCCGGATTATTCCTTTCCGGAGCAGTGTCTCGATTCGGGCTTTCAAATCGCGTACGAATCACAGTATCTTCAATCTCGAAATTGGGGACAGATTGCAACTATGGGGAATGTCACCTCAGTGGTGCTTGACCGGCTCTTCGAAGCTCTGCATAGACGTCGAAGACTCGCGACTTCGGACAGCTTTTAGCCTCATGCAAGGAAGCTGAGTAGTTTCGGCATCGACGTGTTCCGAGTGGATTGTCGCCGGAGAGTAAACGCATACGCCCCGATAAGTTCGCATCGCATATGTGATCGGCATTTTGCCGGAATCGAAAGCGGTACGGTGAAAAAAGAACGCTCATCCTTTCGACTAGAGACGTTTTCATGCGCACTGCGCTCTCCTTGATCATTGGCATTTCCGCTGTGATTTCTTTCGGGCTCGTTCAGGCGCTTGCTCAAGATACGAGTTCGGTGCAAGGTCGAGTCCTGAGCAAATCGACTGCGGCGCCCTTGCGGGGGATGAAGATCTATCTCGTTTCCGCGACAGAATCTGGATTTCAAAGATCGGCTGAGTCTCGCCAGGACGGTAGCTTCGCATTTGATTCTGTCCCAGCGGGGCGTTATCTGGTGCTGGATGAGGCCGAACTGACAAGCTACGTGAGGTGGCACCGGCCATCGGCTAGTGACGTGGCGAACCGTGCCGTCGAGGTTAAGGCAGGACAGACTTCGCCGCATGTCCTAATTTACTTGAGTGTGGGCGCCATCATCCAGGGTCGCGTGACAGGTGCGGATCATCAGCCGATCCGGGGATTGCAAGTGACGGCACTAGGGTCCATGACTATCGACGGCTTGGCGCGTAAACTTCCGGCCGGGAGCGCCACGACATTGGAGGACGGGACATACCAGATCATTTGGCTACGTGCCGGAACCTACTTTCTGGCAGCGGAGATCCAACGACGCGCTCAAGACGGAATCGAGATCGACGAGAATGTTCAGGCCGGTCCCACGGACTCTTTGGTACGCACTTTCTATCCTGGAACGCTTGCCATCAAATCGGCGAGTCCGGTCACCCTTGTTGCCGACCAGGTGTTCTCGGATGCGAATATTCAGATGCGGCGCGGCTCCGTATATTCTCTCCGAGGGATTGTCGTTCATGCAGCGGAGGGGTACACCTATAAGGTTTACGTACAGCGCGAATTGGACGTAAGCAGTCTGCGGATGATCAGAGTCGCTGAAGACCGATCCTTTTCGATTGGTGGTCTGTTGCCTGGGCAATATGGCCTTGAGCTGCTCGACACAACGCCGGTTGTGCCTAGATGGCCCGCTGTGCTCGCATATATGAAGGTCGAGGTGAACGCGGAAGATGTGAAAGATGTGCAACTCGCGATCCGGCCACCGCCGATTGTGCTTGCGCGTGCGGTCGTTACCGGGGCCGCTGATATGGAAAACCTCAGGCTATTCTTGCGCCCCACGAGCAATCCGACAGCTCAGATTGTGTTCTCGCAAAGAGGCTCGGATGGAGTTTATACGTTCCGCACTCCGAGCCCAGAGCCGAACGTGCTGACTGTCACTGGTCTGCCCGCTGGGATGTCGGTTCAAGGCATCATGTTTAAGGGAAAGATGGTGAATGATGCTGTGATCGATCTCACTGCCGGGGGCGGGCAGATCGACATCACTATAGGGCCGCGGGCCGAGCCGTAACAGGGCGATTTTGCACGACTCCATTTGCCAAATGTTTCCTTGACTCTCGCTCAGACGGAGGGCGCATTTGGATTAGCGCTGTGCTGCCAGTTCGCGCCGCAGCCAGGCGTGGGCGAGGCGAAGCTCGTGGCGCACGACGTGCACGGACCGTCCCACTACTTCGGCCGTCTCCTCTGCGGTCATGCCGCCGAAATAGCGCATCTCGATGAGTTCGGCAAGCGAACGGTTCTCCCGGGCCAGCGCGTCCATGGCAAGGTCGAGTTCCAAAAGCCGAATCTGCTGGTGGCCCGTGTCCGATTCAATCTCGATCGCCGGGTCCAACTGGACACGCCCGTCGCCGCGCCGCGCAGCCCGTGCCCTCGCATGGTCTACCAAGATCCGGCGCATCGCCCGGGACACCACTGCGAAAAAGTGAGCGCGGTCGACGAACTCGATTTCGGAGCGGCCGAAAAGCTTCAGATACGCTTCGTTTACCAACGCCGTGGGCTGCAACGTGTGATCGGAGCGCTCCTTGCGGAGATGCGATTTGGCAATGCGGTGGAGTGCCGCATACACGACGTCCATCAGCTCGCCACGGCAGGATTCGTCTCCGGAGCGCAGATGATGGAGCAACTCGGTGATGGGAGGGTGGGGTTCGTCGCTGATGGTAAGGATTATACGACTCGCCAGTCTGCCACAGGTCCCTCGCTAAAGAAGTGACATTATATGGGGAATTATGCAGGACGAGGTGCCCTTATTATTCCGCGAAGTGGCCGACCTCGCACCGGCGGAGCGCGAGCGGTACTTCGAGCGGCATGCGGTGCCGGCGGAATTGCGAGCGGAACTTGAGTCGCTCCTCAGTTTCGATGCTCCGGATACGCCGCTGGCCCAGCTGATTGCTGGCGAAGCGGAAGCCGTTCTTGGATCGGATGAATCCCCGCCGGAAGGGCTCCGTTGCGGACCATATCGTTTGACTCGTCTTCTGGGCCGCGGTGGCACGGGCGAGGTCTTTCTGGGCGAGCGCATCGACGGCCAGATTGAACAGCGGGTTGCCATCAAGCTGATCCAGCAAAACCTTACGCGACGCTCGTTTCGGTCGCGGTTTCTACAAGAGCGCCAGATTCTAGCCTCGCTCCAGCATCCCGGAATCGCCCGCTTGCTCGACGCCGGCGAGACACAGGAGGGCCGGCCGTACCTGGTCTTGGATTATATCGACGGTGAGCCCATCGACGCGTACTCCCGAAAGCTCGACCTGCGCGGCAAACTCGGCCTGTTCCTGAAAGTTTGCGACGCGGTCGGCTACGCACATCGCAACCTGATCGTACACCGCGACCTGAAGCCTTCCAACATCCTGGTAAACGCTGAGGGCGAACCGAAGTTGCTGGATTTCGGCATTTCCAAGATCCTGGAGGACGGGACGGACCGGACCCGTACACAGGAGCGTCTGCTGACGCCCGACTATGCCAGTCCCGAGCAGGTCCGCGGGACGGCTCAGACTACCGCTACCGATGTCTATTCGTTGGGCGCGGTGCTCTATCATCTCCTCACCGGGCAGTCGCCCCACACGTTTCCCTCCCGAACTCCAGAAGGCATCGACGCCGCGATCTGTTTCGCCCAACCTGCTGCGGCCAGCCGCTTGAATCCGGCGTTGCCCCAGGACCTCGACTTCATACTTCTCAAGGCTCTCCGCAAGGAACCAGAGGAGCGTTATTCTTCGGTAGAGGCTCTGGCTGGCGACATTCGGGCGTTCCTGGAATGGCGGCCCATCCGCGCCCGCTCCGGGAACACTTGGTATCGGGCGCGCAAGTTTGTGCGCCGTTACCGCACGGCGGTGGCCGCCGCCGCATTAACCATTGCGGGGCTTGCAACGGGACTGTTCGTGGCGAATCGGCAGCGGCTCATCGCCGAGGAGCGCTTCCAGCAGTTGCATCTGCTATCCGGGAAAGTTTTCGACCTCGACGATCGGATCAGGGGGTTGCCTGGCGCCACGGAAGCCCGGCAAGAATTGGTAGCAATGTCGCTTGCGTATCTTGAAGGATTGGGCGGCTCCGCGCACGGCGACCTGGATCTTGCGCAGGAGATTGGCGCAGCCTACATGCGAGTGGCCAGTATCCAGGGCGTGCCAACAAGCTTGAATCTGGGGGAGACCGACGAGGCGGAAGAGAATCTGGCGAAGGCCGACCGATTCATCGATCTCGTGCTGGAGTCTCGGAAAACCAGCGCGGCCGCCTTGGTCCTTTCCGCCGGAATCGCGAGGGACCGCATGATCGTGGCTTCCACCCAGGGCCGCAAAGCCGATGCCGCGGCCCACGCTGCCAAGGCCGTTGAACGCCTGGACCGGCTGTTCGGATTGGGAAAGCTCACGCCGGATCAGCGCGATAGCGCCGCGAGCTACTATGCCAACATCGCCCTGAACTATGTGAACCTCCATCGCTACGAGGAGGGCGTCAAATACGCCAGAAAATCGATGGAAGCGGCGGCTTCTCTTCCGTCAGAGCCGAGGATTCGAGCGGTGAGTCTCAGTCTGATCGGCAGTTCGCTGCGCTCGCAGGGCCGCCTGGATGAAGCTCTCACAGCGCTTCGCGAAGCGCGACAGATCGCCGAGGGTTCGGTCTTCTCCAGCCCGGTCGACCGTGCGTTCAATCTGTATGGCATCCTGTTGCGGGAGGCGCGGACTCTGGGGCAGGACGGCGGGGTCAGTCTGGGACGGACCGAAGAGGCCATAGCGGTATATCGGGAGGCTGTAAATCTGATGGAGGAACAAGCATCCAAGGATCCGCGCGATCAGAACGCCCGCGACCGCCTGGCCTTGTGCTCTCGCGAGTTGGCCGATCTGTTGGAGGAACGGGATCCTCAGGGGTCGCTTGCGGTGTTCGAGTTAGGTATCCAGCGGCTTCGCGAAGTGAAGAACAATGTCGGGGCGCGGCGGAATGAGGCGGAAGCGCTGGCCGAATCGTCCTACCCGCTGCGCCGGCTGCACCGGCTTCCCGAATCCCGTCAACGCATCGATGCCGCGTTCGCCTTGCTGCGCGAAACCAAGGATTACCCAGCGGAACAAATCGATCCCGAAAGTCAAGCGGTCGCCGCGCTTCGCGCCCGGGCCGATTACGAATCCCAGGTAGGTGACCGGCGCCGCGCTGTGGAAATATACGAGAGCTTGTTCGATGCCATGATGGCGTCGAAGCCCGATCCGCTCAGGGATCTGATGGACGCCACCAAGGTTTCGATGATGTGGTACTACATGGCCGGGGTCTACCGGCGCGCGGGCGATGGCGGCAAGGCGGCCGGGATGGACCAGCGCCGACTCGAGCTTTGGCGGCAGTGGGACGGGAAACTGCCACATAACGGGTTCGTACAACGTCAACTGGCGATGCGAAGCGAGTAAGCCCGCGGTGCTCGTCGTCGATCCCCCTCCGGCAGCCGCGCCATGATGGGTCGCTCCTGTATCCACCAAAGCGAAAGGTACCGGCTCGGTTGAAAAACGCTCCCTGGAAAAACCGCTCCTCTAAAAACTCGGCTAAATTCTCTTTGAATTTGCGCTATCAGGAATAGGAGATCCTAACGCGGAAATCTCCAGTAATGAGGAACTCGATGCCCATAAATTCAAATGATATCGCCCGTCCCGCTCGTCTCCTGGCCAAAACCTATACACCGCCGGACGGCCACAAGCACAAGGTCGATGATCGCGAAACCTGGGGGACTCTTGCCGCCACTGTGGGAATGAGTGCCTGGGAATTGATTCGCTACAACTATCCCACTCTTCCAGCCGACCAGCAATTGGCTACCAAGGAGGTCAACTGGTATCTCCAGCAATACGTCGGCTGCACGCAGCTTACCCCGAACCAACGGAATTTTGTCTTCAGCAGAACTGCGAATCCCGGTGAAATCTCACTGCCGAATAAGCCTCAAAACGATGCCGCTCGCAGTCTGGTGCTCAATACCCTTCGCGGTCCGGCTATCGCCAGAATGAGGTTTGGCATTGGCCGCATAGTCATTTCTCCTGACCAGTACGAGTCGGTCGCCAGAGCCATCGAGTCCGGCTACATCACTGTCGTTGTCGATCCCAGTCTGAAGAACAAGGCTGAATATTACTGGAACCTCAACGAGATTCATCTCGCTACTACTTCCGATCCCGCGCTCATCGTGCATGAGTGTACTCACGCCATTTTCGATTTGCGCAAAATCACCACTCGTGTGGAGGAGACAGAGGGGGTGGCCTACGTGGCCCAAGCCCTCTATGGGCTTATATTGTACGGCCCATCGCCGCGCTACATTGTTAGCTCCGACCCTGGACACCCCATCAGTTGGGCGGCGTGGCAGGTCATTTTCGACGAATCCACGCGTCTCGCCACCATGATTCTGAAGACCCCCTGGGTTTCCGACAAGGACGCTGATTCACTATACTGGGCCATCGGGCACACCAATTGGTATAAGCCGCGTGTTGGGAATGTTGAGCGGAATGACGGCGTAGCCGACGACTTTTACAAACTGCTATAAATCGCCGGAGTGTGGCGCCGATCGGCAGTCGAGGCCATTTCACTGCCGGCTCCGGGTCTGACGTGTTTAACTAATTGGCGTTGGCTTCCTGCAGCCAAGCTGGTTTCGCGATAACACTGAACTTTAGGTCGCGCGCCATTTCTACGATTGTCTTGAAATCGTCTAGCGTTTCGATCAGCGCAGTTGACCCTTCTCCCCGTGAGGTTTTGCTGAAGATTCCCGGAATGAAGGCGACGATGGGCAGACAGTCCTTGAGTGTACCCTTCGCTAGAGCGAAGTTGCCGGCCTCATCGTTGTGGTGCACGGCATTGCCGCCGGGGTTTTGAATTGCACTGTTGAGCAAGGCCTTGACTGTCAGCACCCGGGAACTTACGTCGCCGTATCGGTGGTGCTCCCGGAGGCCGTCGGCCTGTAACCGCGTATCGACGCCGACCATTCGCGCGACCCCGCCAGCGAGTGTATTACTCTGCCCAGTTCCGGGCTTCAAACCAGTGATAATGCTGTTAACCGTGTGGCGGTTTGCCATCTGATCACCGTTCTTCGTCCCGGGCCAGATTGAGAAAAGATCGTAATCAGCGGTTACACAAGCTTTGAATCCGAGTTGCATGCTAGTCTGCGGATTGCAGAGGCCCATAACAGCTTCATAACCGCGAAAACGAACCGGTTGTATCGGTGCTTTCAACCCGTGTTCATTTGGAAGTTCTTGTTTGAAGCTCACCTTGGCGGAAGTGTCGATGCACAATACGTGATGCGTAGGCAATGCTGCTTTCAACCAGGGCTGTGCGGCATTTCCGACGGGTATCAGCCGCCACGGCAGCACCGCATCTCCCTTCGTTGCCTTCGAGGTTCCAACCAAGTGGCCATCAGTGTCTGTACTGGGACGGATGACGTTTTGTGTTGTGAGGTAATCGATTCGCCTCCTTGAAAGCACGATGGGCGCGACATCGCCCACCCAATCCGGATCGGTAACGTCGCCAAAAAATTTCTTATTTATCTCTCCGGAGACGGCTTCGTGGGTCCAGGTCCTATTTCGCGCGACATATACCTCGTCCTTAGTTAAACGTGGATCCATGCAGACGAAGCCGGCCATAGGTCCCCAAGTACACGACTTCGTGTCGATGCGGAAACCCTTCATCGCGTAGCCTTCGGCGATCAGCCCGGCAGCCATTTTCCCTGGTTCGCGGAACAGGACAATGCAATTCACTCGCTCCGCAACGCCCTGCGCTGCCATTGCGTGTGGCAGATAAAAGCCGCTCTCGTCGCAAGCTAAAACGAGATTCTCAATCAAGTTGACCTCCGGACGGCAATTGTTGCCATTCGACTGGATGTAATTGGCTGACCCAGTAATGTTATCAGGTTTGCTTTGGGAAGCGAACTGCCTGACTGAGTCGTTCTATTTTGAAAGCGGAACGGTGCGACCGCGTTTGGGACGGGCGGGGAGAGAAATCAGATCTATCTCAAGGGCGCTGTTAGCTGCAGTGTCATGGCCAGAGCCCAGCAGGTCGTGAATTGTTGTTTTGCGCAGTACGCTGTCAACGGCGACCTGCACGTCACGCCAAAGAGAGCGAATGGAACAGCCGGTCGAATGCGCGCAATTGGTTAGGGTGCCGGAGTGCCGATTGCAGAAATCGTCTTCGTAGATGCGGCCTCCGAGAACGGTCAAAGCATCCCCAACGTAGATTCGCTGAGGGGGAAGGGCGAGCGTGTAACCGCCGGTCTTGCCGCGCGCAGCCTTTACAAATCCGCCCAGCCGCAGAATGCGCATCAACTTGGCCACGTAAGCTATCGAGATACCTTCGTGTAGGCTGATCTCTGGAATGGTCGCGCTTCCGTTCGCACCCTGATGGGCGACGTGCAGCAGGCAGCGCAATCCGTATTCCTCGTGAGAGCTCAGTTTCATGACCGTAGCTTCGAAAGCGGAACAGTGTCGCGGCCCATATCAAAACCGAGGGCCAACTTCGCTGCATCCGACATCTTGCCGCGATCCCAGGGTGGATCGAAAACCAGATCGATGTTCGCCGATGTGACGCCTTCGATACTTAGAATTTTGCGCTTCACCTGGTTCGGCAGAATTTCAGCCACGGGGCAGTTCGGGGCAGTCAGTGTCATTCTGACCAACACCTCTCCGTTGGCCGTGATTTGGAGATCATAGATGAGACCGAGTTCGTAGATGTTGACCGGAATCTCCGGATCGTACACCGTCTTTAGTGTCTCGACAACACGGGAGCGCAGATCTTGAGACATGGTTACTCCGTCGAAACTGATTGTCCTTCACCGCGCAGGGCAGCGCGAAGCGTGTGCCACGCAAGCGTTGCGCATTTCACGCGCATCGGATATTCGCGGACACCGGAAAAGACGGCCAGCTTGCCCAGATCGGGCGCGGGCGGTCGTTCTTGGGTCAAAAGGCCGTGGAACTTCTGGAACGCGCTCTCCGCCTCTTCCGGTGTCTTACCCTTGATTGCCTCGGTCATTAAGGAAGCCGAGGCAGTCGAGATAGCGCAACCGGCGCCCTGAAAGCAAATTTCCGTAATGTGTCCGTTCTCAAGTTTGAGCTGTAAAGTAAGCCTGTCGCCGCAGAGCGGGTTGTAACCCTCGGCACTGTGCGTCGCTTGCGCGAGCGCACCCGTGTTGCGGGGCCGCTTGCTGTGGTCGAGGATCGTTTCCCGATAAAGATCGTGCAGGTCCGACACTACGAAAAAAACTCCTGTACTTTACGGATTCCGGCAATCAGAGCATCAACTTCGGCTGTGGTGTTGTAGAAGGCCAAGGATGCTCGTGTGGTGGCGGCGATCTGAAAGCGGTCCATCACGGGTTGGGCACAGTGATGGCCGGTTCGCACAGCGATGCCTTCCTGATCGAGAATGGTGCCAACATCGTGCGGGTGCGCGCCATCGACGACGAACGAGATCACGCTCGCCTTATTCGGCGCAGTCCCGATGATCCGTACGCCGCCCAGTTGAGAGATGGCTGCGGTTGCGTATTCCAGCAGCTCATGTTCGTATGGTGCGATCTTTTCCAGGCCGATACCATTGACGTAATCGATCGCCGCGCCGAGGCCGACTATGCCTGCAATGTCCGGCGTTCCCGCCTCGAACTTGTACGGCAAAACGTTGTAATCAGTCTTCTCGAAGGTGACCGAGCGTATCATGTCACCGCCGCCCTCGAACGGCGGCATGGCGTCCAGCAAGGCTTCCTTGCCATACAGAACGCCTATGCCGGTTGGACCGAAGAGCTTGTGGCCCGAAAAGGCATAGAAGTCCGCGCCAAGCGCGCGCACGTCAACTGGCATGTGCGGTATGGCCTGCGCTCCGTCCACGACCACCGGAACGTTCCAGCGGTGCGCCATTTCGATCATCTCGTGTAACGGATTTACCGTCCCAAGAGCATTTGAAACGTGTGCCAGAGCTACAAGGCGAGTGCGTTCGTTCAGCGCTTTCTCGAATTGATCGAGCGGAATGACGCCACGGTCGTCGATATGAACCACGCGTAGGCGCGCCTGTTTCTCGTTACAGAGCATCTGCCAGGGAACGATGTTCGAGTGGTGTTCCAGACCGGAGATCAGAACCTCATCGCCGGCGTTGATCTTCTGACGCCCATAGGTTTGTGCAACGAGGTTTAGCCCTTCGGTCGTGCCACGAACGAAGATAATCTCGTTTGTCGAAACTGCGTTGATAAAGCGGCGAACCTTTTCCCGCGTCCGATCGCAGGCTTCGGTTGCGCGAGTGCTCAAGAGGTGCACGGCGCGATGCACATTCGCGTTGTCGTGCGAATAGTAATGGACCAGCGCATCGATAACCGCCTTGGGTTTTTGGCTGGTCGCGGCATTGTCGAGATAGATAAGCGGCATTCCGTGAATCTTTTCCTGTAGAATCGGGAAGTCTTCCCTGATCCGGTTCACGTCCAATGTAGCCGGATTCTGGAGGAGTTCAGCTCGAGCGCTCATGCGTATGCCTCCGCGGACTGGCGCGAATGCATCAGAGATTCGAAGAGCGCTTTTTCAAGGTGCGCGCGGATGTCCGGAATGGCAATGCGCTCGATGACATCGCGGGCAAAGGCATAAATCAGAAGGTCGCGCGCGTCTGTTTTGGTGATGCCTCGCGCGCGCAGGTAAAACAGCGCTTCTTCATCAAGCTGGCCGATAGTCGCGCCATGCGTGCAGCGTACATCGTCGGCCAGGATTTGAAGCTCGGGTTTGGTGTTGATCACTGAGTTTTCGGAAAGCACCAGGTTCTTATTGGTTTGCTTGGCGTCCGTTTTTTGCGCGTCCTTGCGCACAAAAATCTTCCCGTTGAACACGGCACTCGATGCACCGTCAAGAATGCCTTTGTAGAGCTCGTGGCTGGCGGCATGCGGCGCGGCGTGATCGAGCGCGGTGTGATTGTCTATGTGTTGTTTGCCATTTGCAAGATACAGGCCGTTCAGTGTACTTTCGCAGCCCGTCGAGAGAACGGCGTTCACATCGTTACGCACCAGCAAGCCGCCGAGCGAGATGTTATGCGATTTGAAATTGGAATTCCGAGAGTGGTGTACCTGAATGGTCGCGACGTGGAAAGCATCCGGGCTCTCCTCTTCGAGTTTGACGTGCTCGGCAGTCGAGTTCTCGCCAAGGACAATTTCTGTGACTACGTTGGTGAAATATTGCCCCGTTCCGGTGTATCTCTCGACAATCTGAACCTGACTGCCTGCACCGACAATAATCAGATTGCGCGGATGCGTTGTGCGCTCCGGAATCGCCGTGAAGTCGATCCATAACGGCTGTTCGACAACGGTATTCGGAGGAATTTGCAGGAACGCACCATCTTCGAAGTTGGCGGTGTTCAGGGCGACGAACGGGTTTTCGCAACTCGCGTAATGGCCCAGATACTGTTCGATCAGTCCGGGATTGTGTTCGAGGGCCGCGCGTAGCCTATGTGCGTTGACTCTGGGCGCAACCGTGGGGAACTGAGTTTTGACAATTGGCGCCACATTAGTGAACCGCCACTCTTCGTCTCTTGTCGTGGGGAAGCCATGCGTCTCGAAATGCTCAGCGGCGCGCTTGCGAATCTCTGCAAGCTCGCAAGCGATCGTTGCGGTCATTGCGCACTCTCCGCTAATTCCTCGATTCCCGCGTAGCCGCTCTCTTCGAGCGCGAGAGCCAGCGACTTATCGCCGGATCGCACAATACGGCCTTCCGCCAGAACGTGAACGTAGTCGGGAACAATATAGTTCAGCAAACGCTGGTAGTGCGTGATGACAACGATGGCGCGCTTGGGGCTGCGGAGCGTATTCACGCCATGCGCGACGATCTTAAGAGCGTCTATATCGAGGCCGGAATCGGTCTCGTCCAGCAGCGCGACCCGCGGCTCGAGCACTGCCATCTGGAAAATCTCGTTGCGTTTCTTTTCGCCGCCAGAGAAGCCTGCATTGACCGCACGGTTGAGCAGACTCTCTTCCATATCCATCAGGGCCATCTTCTGGCGTACCAGAGAAAGGAAGTCCATCGCATCGAGCTCGGGCTCGCCTTTCCTCTTTCTGATGGCATTCAGCGCTGCTTTCAGGAAATAGAGATTGCTCACGCCCGGAATCTCCACCGGATACTGAAAGGCAAGAAAGAGTCCCTGCTGCGCCCGCTCCTCTGGTGGCAGCCCCAGCAGGTCTTTGCCTTCGTAAAGGACTTCGCCATCGGTGACGGCGTAGAGATCGCGCCCGGCGATCACCTGCGCCAAAGTGCTCTTGCCGGAGCCATTCGGCCCCATGATGGCGTGCACTTCTCCCGGGAAAACGCTTAAGTTGATCCCTCGCAGGATCTCCTTTCCCCCTGCTGTGGCGTGTAGATTTCTGATATCGAGAATCGGAAATTTCGACAAATTTCTTTCCTCCATATGAGCGCTAGCCAACGCTCCCTTCGAGACTGACGCCGAGGAGCTTCTGCGCCTCGACTGCGAATTCCATAGGCAGTTCGCGGAAGACCTCCTTACAGAAGCCGTTCACGATCATGCCGACGGCGTCCTCCGTTGAGATTCCGCGCTGACGGCAGTAGAAGATCTGGTCTTCGCCGATTTTGGAAGTGGATGCCTCATGTTCGACGCTTGAAGACGTGTTCTTCACTTCCAGATAAGGAAACGTGTGCGCGCCGCACTTGTCGCCCAGAAGCATGGAATCGCATTGCGAATAGTTGCGGGCGCCCTGTGCGCCTTTGAGAATCTTCACCGCACCGCGATAGGTGTTTTGCCCGTGGCCGGCCGAGATGCCCTTCGAAACGATCGTGCTGCGGGTATTCTTACCGACGTGGATCATCTTCGTTCCCGTGTCGGCTTGCTGGTAGTTGTTGGTGAGCGCGACCGAGTAGAACTCTCCGATCGAATTCTCGCCGATCAACAGGCAGCCCGGGTATTTCCAGGTGATTGCCGAGCCAGTCTCGACCTGGGTCCATGAAATTTTGGAGTTCACGCCCAGGCACTTGCCGCGCTTCGTGACGAAGTTGTAAATACCGCCCTTGCCCTCTTTATCGCCGGGGTACCAGTTTTGAACGGTCGAATACTTGACGGTGGCGTTATCGAGGGCGACCAGCTCGACTACCGCGGCATGCAATTGGTTGGTATCGCGCATGGGCGCGGTGCAGCCTTCCAGATAGCTGACGTAGGCTCCTTCATCGGCAACGATGAGCGTGCGCTCAAACTGGACGGTGTTCTTCGCGTTGATACGGAAATAGGTGGACAGCTCCATCGGACAGCGAACGCCCTTTGGTATGTAGCAGAAGGAGCCGTCGCTGAAGACGGCCGCATTCAGGGCAGCGAAGAAATTGTCCGAGTGCGGCACCACTGTGCCGAGGTATTTCTGAACCAGTTCCGGGTGATTCTGCACTGCTTCGGAGAATGAGCAGAAAATGATGCCCAACTCGGAAAGCTTCTCTTTGAACGTTGTGGCAACGGATACGCTGTCGAAGACCGCGTCAACGGCAACACCGGCAAGCAGTTCACGCTCGAGGAGAGGGATGCCCAGCTTTTCGTAAGTCGCGAGTAGTTCTGGATCGACTTCCTCCAGGCTCTTGGGGCCATCCTTGTTCATCTTTGGCGCCGAATAATAGATGATTTGCTGATAATCGATCGGCGGGTAATGGACGTTGGCCCAAGTTGGCTCCTTCATCTTGAGCCACTGCCGATAGGCTTTCAGGCGCCACTCAAGCATGAATGGCGGCTCATTTTTCCGGGCTGAAATCAGGCCGATAATCTCTTCGCTGAGGCCAGCAGGAATCGTGTCGGCTTCAATATCGGTGACGAACCCCCACTTGTATTCCTGGTTGGCGAGCTTCTCGATTGAGGTAAGTTGTGTAGCCAAAGAAGCGACCTCGATTTCAGGCTAACCAATCTGTACATTCAAGTCAAGATTGATATGATGGATGAGGAAAGCATGATCGACGTCACTGAGAATGCAATCGCGCGGATCAGGCAGCTGTTAATAAAACACGGCTGTAATGGTGGGCTGCGGCTGGGTGTTCAGGGTGGCGGATGCTCGGGCATGAGTTATCTTTTCCGGCTCGATCCAAAGCCGAAGGCGACCGATCAGGTGCTCGAATTCGAGGATGTTCACATTTACGTGGACCCGAAGAGCTACCCGTTTCTGGACGGTTTGACGCTTGATTTTAGGGCATCTTTGATGGAAAGCTCGTTTGTTTGGCACAACCCGAACGTGAAACGAAGCTGCAGTTGCGGCAAGAGTTTTGCGGTGTAGGAGGGGTGCGATGATTTCACGTTGCCACTCGAATTTCTACCTCGAATGCGCACTTCTCTTCCCTTCAATGTGGTGGGCGTTCCCAGTACTTGGCAATGTTTAGGGCCACCGGATTCAACTTGCTCGTGGGAATCACGTTACCCGGAACAGGCGACCGCGCGTATTGTCCATTGCCAGCGGCAACGGTGGAGAACGGGTCGTAAATTTGATACTGTGACCCCAGTTTTAACAAAGCGGATAAATCGCCGGTGCGCTCCCCGGCAGTTGGAACTGTCATCGTGAGCGTGTAGGGGATGCCCCACTTGTCACCTTCGTATACATAGGAGAAAAAGGTTTTGTTTCTGCCGTCGTATAGCTTCGGGATGTAAACGGGACCGCTGAAGGCTCCGCCATAGGGGTTGTCGCGCCAGACGGTCTTCGGCTGGCCTCCGAGGTTACTGAAGAAGTCGTTCGGTTCAGCGCACTGGCGCCGAAATACCCGTGTAATTCGCCATGAAGCTGGCTGGCTCCGGTCGTGGTCGTCACGTTAATGATGGCGCCAGGCGTGTGGCCCATGGCTGCGTCATAGAACGTCGTCATCACCTTGAACTCGCTGATGGCCGATTGAGGGGCGGAAAACGCAATGCGCGGCGCCGTTCCGGAAGCAAAAGTATTGGGCACGCCGTCAATCCCAAATTCATTTGACTGCGAGGTGTTGCCGTTCACCATAAACGAGGAAGTACCGGCGTTGAAGGCAGCCTTATGGATAGCGATGCTGAGGTTGGTAACGCCGGGAGTGAGCGTTACAAACTCCGCCGGATTGCCTGATGGGTTCGGGAGTTCGACCATTTGATGGGTGTCGACGACCTGCCCGAGTGAAGAATCGGCAACTCGAAGTAGAGGTGGCGCACCGGAGACCTCGACGTTTTGTGAGACATCCCCCAACGCCATCGCCAGGTCCAGCGCAACGGTATCGTTGACCTGTAACTGGATACCGTTGCGCACGAGCTTTTTGAAACCGGGGTGCTCAATGACGACGGTATAAAGGCCCGGGACCAAAAATGGGATCGTGAAAAGCCCCGATTCGTTGGTATTGGCATGGAACTCAGTCTGAGTTTGGGTGCTGACGACCAGAACGGAGGCATCCGGCAATGCCGCGCCACTCGAGTCGGTTACCCGGCCGGATATGGTTCCGCGAGACTCCTGGGCCGGCAGATTGGAAATAGCCACGAGCAAAATGTAAACCAGCGGGGAAAATTTTGATTGCGACATGAATCGTAAGCTCCTGAAGCAGGTGGAGACGTCGCGGATACGTTGCGCCGCCGCGCTTGGAAGTTCGGTTGAGTTGTAGTATCGAGCACGGGGCTGGGTTCAATCCAGTGAATTCACAAAGAATTAGCAACACTTAACAGGTCTAAACACCTGTTAGCCGGCTGTTAAAACCGATTGATTGAGTGTAAGAAATCCGCCCCCGTTGGAGACTACCCAGATGGAGGCAAGATCAGGATTACCGTCGATCGGGACAGACAAGACGCGCTGTATGCGGAGGCAAGCTTCGTACACGGCGCCGCCATCCGGCGGCTGGCCCGTGGTTATGAGGCCGATTCCGATAAGCAACGAGATCTCATTCAGGAAATGCATATGGAGTTGTGGATGAGCCTCAAGTCGTTTGACGGTCGCTGCAGTTTGCAGACTTGGGTCTACCGGATCGCGCATAACGTCGGAACTTCCCACGTTGTGCGAAGCCGCCGCTCAGCCTCTCGGCTGGTGGACTTGGAAACCCTCGAGGCTGGAATCTCCGTGGTCGATGGAAAAGCGGAAACCGATCGCCGGTTCTCGGTGGTAATTCTTCTGGATTTGATACACCAGCTCAAACCGCTGGATCGCCAGGTCATTTTGCTGTATCTCGAAGGCGAACCTGCAGAACTAATAGCGGAGGTGACTGGGTTGTCTGCCGGCAACGTCGCCACGAAGATTCACCGAATCAAGAGCGTACTCAAGCAGAAGTATCGCAAAGGAGCCAGCAATGCCAGAACTTGAGGAACCGCGCGAACCTGATACGCCCGAGACGGCCTGGAAATCGCAGACAGAGGAGCAAGAACGAAGCATGCAAATCGCATTTACGCCTGAGGAGCTTTGCACTATGGCGCGGTCACGGGAGAAGCTCAACGCCCGTGTTACCAGGGCCATAGTAGCCGTTACGCTAGCATTCACCGGAGTTCTTCTCTACAACATACATAGACTCGACCAGCCATGGATCAGGGCCGGACAGGCTTGGATGTTGGGCGTAATCGTCTATCTTTTCCTGCCGGCGCTTGAGCGTCGGGTCCAACTCAGAGGCGCCGGCGAGCCATGCGCTCGATTCCTTGAGAGGCAGCATGAGGAAAGACGGTGCGGCTATCTGTGGATTCGTCGCCGGCTGTTCCTGTTTATTCCCAGCATGGTGGCGTCCTGGTTGGGCGGCGGCCCAATGGCGGCAACGTGGGCCCGGGGGCTCGACCTTTCCTCCTGGCTGTTTCACTTCCTCGATGGGCTGTGGCCATTTCTCATTGCCGGGGCGGCTCTGGTTCTGGTATGGTTCGCCTTCGGAAAAGCAGCCGAGAAGGCAGCGCAAGACCGCGAAGAAGTTCACCGCGGCATCGGGGCACTTGAATAGGCGAATGCGTTGACCGGCATTCCGCTACGCTCGGATCACCGAATCGAGAGCGCACTCAAGCAGAAGCGCCTCAAAGGATTAATGTATTCGGGTGATAGAATTTGGCTCGGATGATAATCCCCGTGGCGGCCAAAGTATCAGCAACCGGCCGATTCAGATCGCCAGAGGTTCTCGATCGGGATCCGGGATGGCAGCTTGTGAGCCGAATTGCGGCGAGTGAAAAGTTGCGGCGCTCTCAGCGTTGGATGCGATTCTTTGAGGATCGGTTGAATTTCCAATACGAATATGACGACGCTCATGGTTTCGGCTACTTTCGTAATATGAAGCCGTCTTCCGGACAAGACAAGATCTATCGCGTGCAATGGAATCGCCGAGGATACTGCCGCATTGCGTATCTTTCAAACCTGAGCGCCAACGGTACGGCCCTGATTTTGGAAGGAACCGATATGTCGTCGGCGGAGGCCGGACAGGAATTTGTGACATCCAACCAATGGATTTCACAACTACGTGACCGCCTGTCGCTAAAGTCACGGGCAAGAATACCGCATTTCGAAGCACTTCTGGCAGCGGACCTTGCGGTGAACTCAGCCCCGCGGTTCGAGATCGTGTCCATGCGGACTATCGACACAAAATAAGGTGGGAAAACGGAATCGCGCGATCTCTCCAGATCGTATAGAAGTGCCTTTTTCAAAGCTAGGGCGGGCCTCGACTACAATGACGCCAATGCCAGCTGCATTCAGCAAAGGTCATGGCCGGCCGTATGTGGTGTACTTCTGCTTGTTGTTACTGTTCGCGATTGCGGTGACCTACCATGCCCGCACCGCGGCGGGGGCGCTCGGTGTTCTGCTGCAGAGCAACGAGCATGTGCGCGATCCGTTCGAAATAGACGGGCCGGAAATGGTCTTGACTCACGTCCAGCCAGAGGCTCGCGCGGCAGGAGTCAAAGACGGCGATCTCCTCATCGGAATTCGTGGACAATCGGTGCGAGGCTTCACCGATTTCTACTCGGTCTTGCGGCAAGCCCGGCCCGGCCAGCGGTTGGAAATTCAGGTTCGGTTGTCTACGCCGGGCAGCGGCGGCGCGAAAGACGCTTCAATCGACCTGCAACCAGCGTTCCCCAGCGGCCCACAAGCTTCCGACTGGCTGTCGTTCACGATTGAAACTTTAGCGATTCCTGTCCTGTGCTTTGCGCTCGGCTTCTGGGTCACAGTCGTGCGGATCCGTGACAAGCTGGCTTGGCTCCTACTCGTACTCCTGTTGAGCTTCGCCGAAATGTTCGGCGCCGGCGGGTACCCGGAGTTGTTTGGACGGACAGACTTGTTCCACCCGGTTTTTGTTGCATACCATATACTCTTTGCCAACTTGTTTTCGTCGGCTCTGCTGCTGTTTGCGCTGTACTTTCCAGAGCAGCTCAGCGTCGATCGCAAATTTGCTTGGGCGAAGTGGCTGGTAATCGGCCCGTTACTCTTCGAAGTCGTTACAGACTCAATCACTGTTTCGCTTTATCTGCATCATGCCGGCACCGCGCGTGAGTTTCAGAGCAATTTGGGCTCTATCGTCGGCGCGGTCTCGCTGTTGCACTTGTTAGCGATAGCGTTGTTTTTTGGAATCCTCGGATATAAAACATTCACCGCCTCTGGCCGCGACGCTCGCCGCAGATTGCTCCTTATCGACACGGCTTCGGCCGTAAGTGTTACGCCGATCATTCTATGGCTGTTCTTCCTCAGGGCCCACTTTGTTTTTCCGGAATGGGGCATGCTATTGATGGCGGCACTCTGGTTCCTCTTTCCGCTCACCATGGCCTATGTAATTCTGGTTTACCGCGCCATGGATGTGCGGCTGGTAATCAGGCAGGGCCTTCGCTATCTGCTGGCCACAAGCGGTGTCAGAGCCGTGCAGGCGACCGTCAGCCTTGTGATCATCCTAATCGCCGCAAATATGAGTGGCGATCAGGCCGGGACCGTGACTCGGCGAATGGTTGCGATTTGCGTGGGATTCGCGCTAATTGTGCTTATCGGCATGTTCGCCGGGCGCGTTCAGCGGTGGCTGGATCGCCGCTTCTTTCGCGAAGCATTCAATGCCGAGCAGATTCTCAGTGAACTCGGCAGTCAGGTCAGAAGAATAGTCGATACCGGTTCGGTACTGAAAACCGTAGCCCATCGGATCTCCGAATCCCTGCATGTGCCACGCGTCGCGCTGCTGTTGAACAACGGCGGGATATTTGAGCTGGCCTACGCTGTGGGATGTTCGGGCTCGGCAGGCGTGGGACTTTCGGAAGACAGCCTGACTGTTCAGCATCTGAAAGAGAATCAGCAACTCACAGTTCGTTTCGACGAGAAGGACTCCTGGATTCGGTATGCCGGAGAGGCGGAACGCGACTCAATCGAGAAGTTAAAGCCCGAACTGCTACTGCCGCTTTCGTTAAACGAGAAACTCGTCGGCATCATGAGTCTCGGACCGAAGCAATCGGAAGAGCCATTCACCCGGACGGATATCCAATTGTTGGATTCCGTTGCGACACAAACGGGTTTGGCACTTGAAAACAGCCGGCTAACGGCGGAAATTGCGGCGGAGCTCGCGGCGCGGGAACGTATGAATCGCGAACTGGAAATCGCGCGTGAAGTCCAGGAGCGGCTGTTTCCCCAAAAAACACCGTCCATACCCGGCATCGAGATAGCCGGATACTGCCGCCCCGCATTAGGTGTGGGCGGCGATTATTACGACTATTTCGCGTTGGCCGACGGCAATCTTGGTATCGCGATTGGGGATGTGTCCGGCAAGGGATTTCCGGCTGCATTGCTGATGGCAAGTCTTCGTGCGTCTCTGCGGGCCCAGACGATGCGTGGTGAATGTGATCTTGCGGCCATCATGCAGAACGTAAACACACTTGGGTATGAAAGTTCGGCTGTAAACAAATATGCGACGTTCTTTTATGGTCAGTTTTCACCTGGATCACGCTTGCTCCGTTACGTGAATGCCGGTCACGAACCACCGCTGATCTTTCGCGGCGATTCGGTGATACGACTGGACATCGGAGGCCCGGTGGTTGGACTGCTGCCATGCGTTCATTATGACAAGGGAACGCTCACGCTTGAGCCCGGCGATATCCTGGTCGCGCTTACTGATGGCATTAGCGAAGCGATGAATCCGTCGGATGAGGAATGGGGGGTGGAAAACCTAATTAGCTGTGTGCGAGACTGCGGGATTCTTAAGTGCGGCAGCGTTATTGAACGCGCAATTGCTTCCGCGGACGCATTTGCAGCAGGCGCGAAACAGCACGATGACATGACGCTGATCGTTGCGCGGATTCTTGATTGCTGACGATTCCACCGGGATCGTTCAGTGCGAGAGAGCCAGAAGGCGTTTCGGGGCCTTCCCCACCTTGATACGCGCCACTTCTTTGCGGGTGCGGGTGTCGATTATGGAGCAATCATCAGTGCCGCTATTGCTGACACAGCAATATCGGCCGTCGCGAGAAAAGGTGATCCAGTTTGGGCATTTGCCCGTGAGAACGTGGCCCAGCAGCCTATTATTACTTGTGTCGTACACGTAGACTCGGTCGTCGGCCAGACTTGTTACCCAGAGTTGGTCGCCACTTGGCGACAGTTCCAGCCCGTGGGAAGGCGTGTGCGGTTCCAGCGGACACTCCGATGGCGGAGCAGGCGGGAGATCGATACGGTTAATCACCTTGCATTGGGGAATACTGGCGATCGCAAAACCGTGGAAATCACTGAGGGCGGTGTAGAGCGTCTTTTCGTCGGCTGAAACCGCATAGGGACGCGGTATCCCGCCGACTGGAATCTTTTCGCTATAGCTCATCGTTTTTAAATCAATGCGGTCGATCTCGTTGTCGCCCATGGACGAAACGTATAGCGCGTCGTTGTGTCCCGCGTTGTAGCAATTATGCGGCACCTTCACCGGCAGAACTTTTACTACTTTTCGTTGCATCGTATCGATAATGTCGACACTATTGCCGTCACGAATAGGAACGCCCACGTAGCGCCCATCCGGAGTGGAGGCGCATTGATTGGGGCGGCCGGTAACAGGAATGACACTGAGGATCTTGCCCGTTTCAGTGTCGATGACCTTCAGGTTGCGTTCGGACTCGACGGTTGTGAAAAGGCGGCGGCCATCGGCGGGCGCACAAATCCCGTGGACTTCCATCCCTACTTTGATGTCCTGAACAGCCTTCAACGATTGAAGATCGATGACGGTTATATCGTCTCCTAAGCTATTGGTGACATAAAGCCGTCCGGAAGCATTTGCGGCACGAGCCGGCGGATAGAGTGTTGCAGTCAAGAATAGCGGAACGAGCAGGAATTTCGAAAGAATGAAGATCGCCGATCGAGTCGATTTAGCGTGGCAGAGTCCTGACTTCTTGTTGGGCAATACGACGGCTTGGTCCATTTGGTGAGCTGTGCTCCTGTCTTCTTATTCTCGACCCGGCGCGGAGTTTCGGGCGCGGCGTGTATTAGTTTACTGTATGCGCCACGATTAGACCGCCCAATCAACGCGGTTCGGTGCCCAGCCTGCCGTTCGAACCGCGTAGATCGGCCTCACGCCTCGTCGCTGTAAATTGTCGCCGAACGTGCACGAGTTTCGGCCATGGGAACCTCGCCACCGACGACGTTATAGAACCATTTATCGAAGTCGTTCAACTCCAGCCAAAACTCAGTTTTCTTGATGGATTTTGGCGATAGCACAACGCTCCCGTCGGGTTTCGTCCTGGACACGTATCCGCGTCCGTAAGTGCTTCCAAATGGATTGTCTTCGCCCCATGGGTTACGGACCAGTATGAAGCGGACGTCTTCAGTGGTCTGACAGCCCAGCACAGCATAGACGTGTTTACCGACGAGTCCTTTGCGCATCGGTTCCCCGGCGCTTCCGCCGCGTCCCTCGGCCGCAGTAGGTATCTGCGTCACGGTATGCGCTGTCACTGGTTTATTGAATCGCAATGCGTCCTCGATGGCTGAATAGGTATTGAGCTGGTGCTGGGTATAGATGCCGGATCCACGCTTACCCGAAAGCGTTTTGCGGGACGTGACCCATTCGAGCACAAACGCCTTCAATTCCTTATTGAGGTTGCCGGCTTTTTCTTCGCTGTCCAGGAAACTTGTGAATCGCTCCATTTTCCATTGTTGAACTCCGACTTGCTTTCCAAGATGCTCTTTCCAGCGGCGATGAGCCGCCACATTGAAATAGGTTATCCACTTTTTGTAAAGGATATCGTTATCGCCAAACACGTCCTTTTTAACGAGCGCTAGGTACTTCGGGTTATCGAGATTGCAGACGTTCATCAATAGGCTGAGGACCTTCTGATCTCCCTCGGTCGTGCTTTTAGTCACTTGAAGAGAATCTGCTGTCGCGCCCAAAATCGCAGTCAGAGCGATCGCGCTCTGTCCACCCTCATGCAGGACTTCGTAAGATCCCTTTGAATACATCGCCCCATAGGAGGCCTCCAACATTTGCACCCAAAGCGAGCCGTACGCATGATGGTAGCTAATACGGACTTGCTTTCTCATTTTCAAGATCTGAGGCGCAAGCGACTTATCGTAGAGGCGAACGTAGACGTGGCCACGCCCATCGTCTTTCATCATCTCTTCAATAACTTGGCTTCCCCCCGGCATGCTAAGCACGGCAATCGATGCCGATAGGAGAAAACAATCCCCTAACCCCCATTGCTTGATGTCCGCAATCGTCGGAGGATGCGGAAACAGTGCACCGCGGCGACGGAGAGTGAGTCCAAAACCGCTGGGGGTGGGCGTAGTATCAGGCGCGGTCTTCGGAATGGCCAGCAGACCATTTTCGTTGTGAGTTGCAAGTGTTGAGGGCAGCCTGGGCGAGACTACCGGAATTAGTGCGGATGTTGCCATCTCTTCGGATTCTCCTTTTTCGATGCCGGTTAACGTTCCACTCAAAGGCCATTCCCGTCAAGTCAGGCCCTAGTGATGTAAAATGGCGGTCGTTTCGAAAGCCAGAATCGCCGATTAAGCCGGCAAAAGTCTTTCCGCCGACCTTTACTTTTCTTGAAAATTGTTACCGAGGCAGATGAGCAGCGTTATCAGTCAGTTCTACGACTTCGGAGACTTCCGCCTGGATGTTGGGCGGCGCCTTCTGCTGCGCGATCAAGATGTAGTTCCTCTCCTGCCAAAAGTCTTCGACACGCTTTTGGTGCTTCTGAAAAACCAAGGACGCATCGTCGAAAAAGAAGAACTGCTCCGGGAGATTTGGGGCGGAGCCGCGGTAGAAGAAGTTGGTCTCGCCAAGAACATTTCGGCGCTTCGCAAGGCGCTGGGCGAAAGTCCGGGGCAGCATAGATTCATCGCTACTGTGCCCGGGCGAGGCTATCAATTTGTGGCGGACGTGAAAACGCCGTCTCAAGATCTCGATTCGCCCGGCTTGGCGATCGATCAACTCTCGGAACCAACACTAGAACCGAAGACAAGTATCAGCCCGATCACAAAGCCGGCGTCGCGAATCATCGGGAGCCGCCGGCAACTGGTAATTGCGCTAGTAATTGTGCTCCTGGGTGGAGCTGTGGTTACTCTCGCACTGTACCGTCACTTCCGTCCTTCTCTGAGCGATCGGGACGTGATTCTACTTACCGATTTTGTCAACCAAACCGGCGACTCGGTTTTCGATCTGACCCTTAAACAAGGTTTGGCGGTCCAACTGGAGCAGAGCCCGGTACTTAGTATTTTCCCTGAGGAGCGTGTGCGGGAAACACTCGGGCTGATGCGCCGGTCGCCGGACGAGCGGCTGACGCCAGAGCTCGGGCGAGAAATCTGTCAAAGGCGCGGTATCAAGGCGTTGGTTACTGGATGGATCGCGCCGGTCGGTAGTCATTACGCTATTACTCTCGAAGCGACCGACAGCGGCGGCGATACCCTCGGTCGGGTTCAGAAAGAGGCTCAGGACAAAGAGCAGATCCTTCGGGCCCTATCGCAGGCCGCATCCGAACTGCGCGGACAACTGGGCGAGTCGGTTCGGTCTATTCGGAAGTTCGATGCCTTGCTTGATTACACTACCGCGTCGCTTGACGCGCTCAGAGCTTATTCCCTCGGGTATCGTGAAAGGCTCAGGGGCAACTACCTGCAAGCGATTTCACTCTATCAACAGGCCGTGGAACTGGATCCCAACTTCGCGTTCGCCTACATCGCATTGGCCAATGTGTATCGAAACACGAGGCAGCCCGGTCGGGCGGCAGAATGCACGGCCAAAGCTTACGCCTTGCGGGCACATGTCAGCGAAAGAGAGCGGCTGACCATCATGGCCCAGTACTACGGGCTAGTGACCGGAGAGACGGACCAGCGGATTGACGCTCTGAAGCTGTACGCACAGAATTATCCGCGCGATGCTGCGCCGCATACAAACCTGGCCACTACTTATGACTCGATTGGAGAGTTCGATCGCGCCTTGGAGGAAATTCGTACTTCGTTACGAATCAACCCGGATTCGGCTGTCCGGCACTCGGTGTTGGGAAACATTCTCGTCCACATGGGTCGTTTTGCAGAAGCCAAGAAGGTTTACCAAGAAGCGGAAGCGAGATTCGATAACGCTGCCATACACACAGGCTTGTTCCGGATAGCATTCGTCAGTGGAGACCACATCGGCATGGAGCAGCAGATCAAATGGGCCAGCGCAACCGCGAACGACTACACCGCGTTTGACTGGCAGGCCGGAGCCGCAGCAAGTCTGGGCCAGTGGCGGCGCTCGACGGACTTCTCGCGCCTGGCCGTCCAAGCCGTCAAGGGGACCAAAGCTGAGGAAGTTGCAGCCGAATTCGCGGCACAAGCGGCCCTTCGGAGTGCAATTCTTGGGCGATGCGACGGGGTCAAAGGGAGCGTCTCCGAGGCCCTGTCTATCGAGCGAAACGAGATTTCACTAACCCGGGCGGCACTCGCCTTGTCCTGGTGCAGTGACTCGCAAGGGGCGGCATCGCTGATTGATGAGTTGGGCCGGCGATATCCTCGATATACAGTCGTCAACGAAATATGGCTGCCCATAATCCGGGCCGCCACCGAGCTAAAAAACGGCCGTGCTGAATCCGCGATCGACACGCTTGAGCCGGTCCGAAGGTATGAAGCGGCGGCCACACTCTGGCCGCAATATGTTCGTGGTCTGGCCTATCTGCAACTCAGAAACCCGAGTCAAGCCGAGGCGGAGTTCCGAAAAATCCAGGGGAATAGAGGTCAGGACGCGCTCTCACCGTTGTTTCCGTTGTCTATGGTTGGGCTCGCGCGGGCCGCGCAACTGAAGTCCGACACGCCTCAGGCACGTCGCGCGTACGCGGATTTTCTAGCCCAGTGGAAAGGGGCCGACTCGGATCTGCCGGTACTCGTCGAAGCCAGAGAACAAGAAGCGCGGATGCAGCGTTAAGGCGATTGTCGTTTAAGCCATGGACATGCTGACCGGGTCCCAGGAGACTATGCGGCGCTCGAAGTAGGAGACGTTGGACATGAGCGCGGGGCCGGCGGCGCGCAGACCGAACACGGCGTCTTCGACAACGGGCGTGCGGGTGCGAATGGCATTTTGGAAAGTCTGGTGATGCGCAACCTGCTCGGAATAGCCTCTGGGGAGCGGGAATGTTTCAACAGCATTCAGTTGTAAGGAGTCGGCGGTTTCGGGACGCGGCGGATATTTGGCGGCATGCTCTGCAAGGATTTGCTCCTGGATCTTCTTCGAAAACGTTCCGGCGGTAGTTCCGGGATCGAGCTCGCGCGGACGTTTGGAAATCGAGAGGGAATTGCCGACCGACAGATTGAGGACACCTTCGGTGCCGATGAAGCGGAAGGCCTGCGAGTCCGCGCCTTCGCCGCTGCCGGCTTCGAAGTTTACGCTGAAGTTGATCTGGAAGCCGGGATGAGACGGGGTGTCCGGGTAGTCGTACACGCCGGTCATGAGATCCGGGACGTCACGACCGTCTTTCCAGAAGTACGTGCCTCCCGTGGCTGCGATGCGCTGCGGACCGATGCTGTCCATAACGAAGTGAATGCCGGTGAAGAGATGGACGAAGAGATCGCCGGGGATGCCGGTGCCATAGGCTTGATAATTTCGCCAGCGGAACAGGCGGACGGGCTCGAAGGGGCACTTGGGTGCGCTGCCGAGGAACTGATCCCAATCGATAGTTTCGGTGGAGGCGTCGGGCGGAATGGTGTATTGCCATGCGCCGAGCGACGAGTTGCGGTTGATATAAGCCTCGATCAAGTGAATCTGGCCGATCATGCCGCTTTTGACGAGTTCCTTGGCTTTGGCGTAGAGGATAGAACTCACGCGCTGGCTGCCGACCTGCAGAATGCGTCCGGTTTGTTTTTGCGCTTCGATGACCATGTGACCATCGGATACTTCGCGAACCATGGGTTTTTGGCAATAGACATCTTTGCCGGCGTGGAGCGCGTCGGTTGCAATGCGGGCGTGCCAGTGATCGGGGGTGGCGATGATGACGGCATCGACATCGCGGCGGGCGAGCAGTTCGCGATAGTCGCGGGTGGTGAAGACTTGCTTGCCGTAGCGTTCTTGGGCGAGGGTGCGGCGACCATCGTAGACGTCGGAAACAGCGACGATTTCGACGCCAGGCAGGGACGATACGGTCTGCATGTCCCCCTGCCCCATAATGCCGAAGCCAATGCAGCCAATTTGAACGCGATCGTTGGGCGAGATTGGTTTGGCGGGCTCTTCGAGGACGGTAGCGGCTTCGCTCATGGCGACTGTGGAAGCGGCAACGCCAGTGGTCTGCAAGAAATGACGGCGACTGATGGGCATGGTTTGTTGTATCCTCTGGAACAGGTGCTGGTGTTAGCCAGGCAAGCGGTCTGTATCACCATTGTTAAACATCGCATTTAGCAATCATCACCGTGATGTCATCGTGTTGTTCCTTCGCGGCGAAATGACGAACATCGGCGAGGATTGCGTTCACCATGTCGCTCGGAGGGAATTCAAGATGGCGCTTTAATGATTCCAGCAGGCCTTCCTCGCCAAACTCATCGCCGGCCTCGTTGAACGATTCCGTTACACCGTCGGTATAGAGCGCCAAGACGTCTCCTTTAAGAAGTTGGCATTCTTCAATTGAGCAATCCCACTGCGTGAACAAGCCGAGTACAGTGCCGGTAGACTCCAGACGCTCCACTGAGCGATCAGCGCGCACAAGAAGGCCGGACAGATGGCCGCAATTTACGTAGCGCAGGCGCTGGAGATTTCCATCGTATTCGCCAAAGAAAAGGGTGGCGTACGCGCTAGGTATCGTGTTGTCGTAAAAGAGCTGATTGACGGCGCGGAGCAGCTTTTCAGGCTGATCCAGAGTAATGGCGCATTGACTTCGCAAGTGCGCCTGCAAGTTGGCCATGAGGAGTGCCGCCGCGATGCCCTTGCCGGCGATATCGCCCACGACGAGACCGATCCGTTCTTGGCCTAAGGATAAAAAGTCGTAGTAATCGCCGCCCACCTGTCGAGCCTGGGAACAAATTCCGGCATATGCGAGGCTATTGCACAGCGGGAATTGTTGCGGGAAAAGTCTGGACTGTACCTGTCTTGCAATGTCGAGTTCATAAGCAATTCGGCGTTCCGCCTCAAGCTTTTCGGCATGGGCACGTCTTTGTGCCTCTATACCGGCAGTTACGGCATCGAAGCTTACCAGAGAGAATGAGTTTCGGTCGATATCTTCAAACCGAGTAAAGATTTCTCCCCAAATCGGCGTTTCGACAACTCCATTGTGATACTTAACACGTCTAAGCCGCGGTGCATGACGGAAACGAACTCCGCGCTCGCTCCAGTCGCGGAATTTGCCGGCGACATCTTCAGTGACAAAAACAACTCTCGTGGCCCTTCCGATTAACTTGCTTTCTGCGGAATCCCGCTTTGGCTGGATGAGCGTTAGAACCGCGGTGCCATTGGGAGGCGAAACCCCAAGCCAACG
>DATBEF010000196.1:0-10450 GCA_036269625.1 Bryobacteraceae bacterium
AGATCCTTACGGTTCTTCTCGTTAAATGAGCTATCGGACTTGATGGCTTTGGTGCTCGGGCCCTCGCCGAAAATCTTCCAGGGCCGCGTGCCGTAGATGCCTTCGCTGTTCACGGACATCCATTTAGTGATATTCGCCACGACTGCGAGTTCCTGAGGGTCGGGTTCACCGCTATTCGGCAGCGGAATATTCAGGAGCAAATTGCCGTTCCGGCTGACAATATCGCATAACAGGTCGATCACGATCTTCGGCGACTTATACTTGATACCGCGTTTGTAATGCCAATCGCCAATGCAGGTATCCGTCTGCCATGGCTCCGGCCAGATCTTATCCACGACTCCGCGTTCCACATCGAGCACGCAGGTTCCCACGGCGCAGTCCTCG
Organism: Bryobacteraceae bacterium; assembly: GCA_036269625.1. GTDB lineage: Bacteria > Acidobacteriota > Terriglobia > Bryobacterales > Bryobacteraceae > Bog-105. Next base: position 385 of record DATBEF010000196.1, read on the forward strand.
CGGCGCTTGCTGTTGTAAATGGCATCGCTCTTGCCGCCATTGCGTTTCGCGCTGAGGTTGTAAAGGTTCGCGACAATGCTGTAGCCGTATGCTTCAAACGGTAGCGGTCCGTCTGTGTAGAGCAGGTCCGGATGGTAATTGTCCACCAGGTCCTTTATACGTTGAAACCAGTGATAGCGCCATGCATCGGGAATATTGTCCGAATTCCAGGGCAGCTTCGGAACATACACAGTCGTGTCGGACGTGTACAGGTCCCAATATGCCTTGTCCTGGCCATCGTAAGGTATGCCGGCCATGGAACCGGTCTTGTCTGCGCCGTGGCTACTCGTAAACCATTTGTAAGTAATCCAGAGGTGTTCGCTGACTCCGAAACGCAGTCCCTGCGCGCGGGCAGCTTTGGCCCATCCGCCCACAATATCCTTCTTTGGACCAATCGCTGCGGCATTCCAGCGCGGCTGATGTTTCGAGTTCCACATGTCGAAGTTATCGTGGTGGACGCCCATGCTCACGAAATACTTTGCGCCCGCCTTCTTATATAGGCTGATCAGGTGATCGGGGTCCCATTTGTCCCCTTTAAATTTCGGAATTAAGTCCTTGAATCCGACTTTCGATGGGTGCCCGTAAGTGGCGACGTGGTACTTGTACTGGTCGCTCCCTTCGATATACATGTTGCGGGCATACCAATCGCCGTCCTCCACGCCCGATTGTGGTCCCCAATGCGCCCATAATCCGAATTTGGCATCGCGGAACCACTCGGGGACCTCATATTTCTCCAGGGACTCTTTCGTTCCTTTGAATGGCCCCGGCGCGATGGACAAATCATGCGCCGCGGCGCTTGCCCGCCTGTGTATGGCAGTGCCGGCAGCGGCGGCGGTCAACGTCTTTATCGCATTTCGTCTGGATATTCGCATTGAGATCCTCGCTTAAAAAGCAAACAGAGTCATCGTATCGTGAGCGAGTAGAATGAAAATTCCGCGTTTGGACAGGAAAGGCTCTATGGCGAAAGAAAGCTGTGATATCGGACTGATTGGTCTTGCGGTAATGGGCCAGAACTTGGTTCTTAATATGAACGACCACGGGTTTCACGTGGCAGTGTTCAATAGAACCGTTTCGAAGGTGGATGAATTTTTGGAGCATGAAGCAGAGGGCACGAAAGTGCAAGGCGCACACTCGATCGAGGAACTGATCGGGTTGTTGAAGCGCCCGCGGCGCGTGATGCTCATGGTGAAAGCCGGCGAAACGGTGGATCAGATGATTAACCAGATTGCGCCGCTTCTGGAAAAGGGCGACATCATTATTGATGGCGGGAATTCGCACTATCCCGATACAAATCGCCGCGTGAAAGAGTTGAACGAGAAGGGCATTCTCTTCATCGGCACCGGCGTTTCGGGCGGCGAAGAAGGCGCGCGCTTCGGTCCCTCTATTATGCCTGGCGGCAATCCGGAAGCGTGGCCGCATGTCAAAGACATTTTCCAATCTATTGCCGCCAAAGTGGAAGATGGTTCCCCGTGCTGCGAATGGGTGGGTGAAGAGGGCGCCGGCCACTACGTGAAGATGGTCCACAATGGCATTGAGTATGGCGATATGCAGCTTATCTGTGAGGCCTATAGCCTGCTCGAGACGGGGCTGGGCCTCAGCGCCGAGCAACTGCATGAAGTTTTCGATAAATGGAACGAAGGCGAGCTCGACAGCTTCCTGATTGAAATCACCAGCCAGATCTTCACGAAGAAAGACGACGACGGCAAACCGCTGATCGACAAGATTCTGGATACTGCCGGGCAAAAAGGCACCGGTAAATGGACCGGCATCAGCGCGCTTGACCTGGGAACGCCGGTTACATTAATCGGCGAAGCCGTTTTCGCCCGGTGTCTTTCCGCGTTGAAGCAGGAGCGCGTGGCGGCGTCTAAGGTGTTGCACGAGCCCGCGAAACCATCGTCAGACGGCAACCGTGAAGCGTTTATCGAAGAGGTGCGGCGGGCGCTTTATTGTTCGAAGATCATCTCGTATGCCCAAGGCTACATGCTTCTGCGCGAAGCCGCGAAAGATCAGGGGTGGAATTTGAATATGGGCGGCATTGCCCTGATGTGGCGCGGCGGTTGCATCATACGCAGCCGCTTCCTCGGCAAAATCAAAGAAGCTTACGATAACAATCCCAAGCTGACTAATCTGCTGTTGGATGGCTTTTTTAGCAAAGTGCTGAATGATTATCAATCGTCGTGGCGGCAAGCGATTGTGCATGCGATCCAATTTGGAGTGCCTACGCCCGCGTTCTCAACTGCGCTCGCGTTTTTCGATGGTTATCGATCGGAGCGTCTGCCTGCCAATCTGCTGCAAGCGCAACGCGACTTTTTCGGCGCGCACACCTATGAACGTGTCGATAAGCCGCGGGGCGAATTCTTTCATACGAATTGGACCGGCCGCGGGGGCAGAGTATCGTCGGGCTCTTACAACGCCTGAGAATGGAGAAGATTATGCAAAACGGTTTGAATATTCCGAAACAGGGTGGACTGGACTTTGTATCGGTCGGGGCTCTTATTTACCGGCTCGATCCGGGTATCATCCCGTTTCGCAAAGCCACTGAATGCGTAATTCACGTTAGCGGCGGTGAGTTCAATGTGGCCGCGAATTTATCGGATTGCTTCCGGTTGAATACTGGCGTCGCCAGCGCAATGGTCAATTACCCCATTGGGGATTTGATCGCCGAACGCGTGCGCGCCATGGGCGTGAAACCGTTCTACAAGCGTTTTGAGCACAACGGCGTGAACGGACCCAATATGGCGACGGTCTATAGCGATCGCGGTTTGGGCGTGCGGCCGCCAGTTGTTTTCTACAACCGCGCGAACGAGGCGGGCGGGCTCTTGAAGCCTGGCGATTTCAATTGGAAGGAGATCTTTTCAGGCGGCGTGCGCTGGTTTCATAGCGGTGGAATTTTTGCCGCCCTCTCTGAGACGACTGCTGAAGTGATCATTGAAGGCATGAAGGCCGCTAAAGCCGCGGGCGCGATTTGCTCATTCGATCTCAATTTCCGCGAGAAATTGTGGAGTTTCGCCGGCGGCAATTCGCGAGCCGTAGAAGTGATCGCCCGCATTGTGGAGAACGTGGACGTACTGGTGGGCAATGAAGAGGACTTACAGAAGGGCCTTGGTATTCCCGGACCGGAAGTAGCCGCGAAATCGAAGTTGGATCCGAGCGCGTTCATCGAAATGATAGAGAACGTGGTGAAGAAGCAACCCAAGGTGAAAGTGGTTGCAACCACGTTGCGCGAAGTGCACTCGACCAATCGGCATAGCTGGAGCGCCGTGGCTTGGGTGGATGGGAAAACCTATCAAGCCCCGACAGCGGAACTGGACGTTTACGATCGGGTCGGCGGTGGCGACGGGTTCGCAGCAGGTTTCTTCTACGGCCTCCTTACGGGAGAATCGCCGGAAGAAGCTGTGAAACTCGGATGGGCGCACGGTGCATTAATAACCACGTTTCCGGGGGACACCACGATGGCCACTCTGGAACAGGTCCGCGCTCTGGCAAAGGGCGGTTCCGCTCGTATTCAGCGGTAGGGTGAATCTACTCGGTTGAAGACGGCGGTCCCTGTCGGTCGGGGTTCCGTGCGGAGACCCGAGCTTTTACGAATACTTGCTAAACTCAGCCGCATGACCGTGCTGGACTGGCTGCTCGACTCGGATCCCTCCGTTCGCTGGCAGGTGTTGCGCGACCTTATCCATGCGCCAGCCGAGGTCGTCGCAGCAGAGCGTGCGCGGTTGATCAGCGAAGGCTGGTGTGCCCGACTGCTGGCATTGCAGGGCGAAGACGGCCAGTGGGCGGGAGGCGCGTGCTTCCCGGCGCGCCGCCTTCGTGATGCCGACGAGAACCAGGGCCAGCCGTGGACCTCCACGCTGCCGACACTTCAACTGCTGCATGATTTCGGGGTCGACCCGGGCTCGGACCAAGTCCGCCGGGCGGTGGCGCTAGTCAGAGATTACTGCCGTTGGGAGCACGCGGGGCAACCGTTCTTCAGCGGCGAGGTCGAGCCGTGCATCAATGGCAGAACTGTTACATTGGGCATCTATTTTGGTCAGGATGTAGATGGCGTTGTCGCCCGCCTACTGGATGAGCAACTTGAGGACGGCGGGTGGAACTGCGAGGCGGAGAACGGTTCCGTCCGCTCATCGTTCGCGACTACGATCAACGTGCTGGAGGGACTGTTGGCGCACGAGCGCGCAACCGGAGGCTCTTCGGAATCCGTCGCGGCTCGGCGTCGAGGTGAGGAGTACCTACTCGAACGAAAGCTGTTCCGGCGTAAGAGCACTGGCGAAGTCGTAAACCCTGAGTGGCTGCAATTCTCGTTTCCGGTTCGGTGGCACTATGACGTGCTGCGTGCTCTCGAATATTTTCGCTCGGCCGGAGATACGCCGGATTCGCGGATGGACGAAGCGATCCAATTGGTCCGATCCAAACAGCAGGCCGATGGCGCCTGGCTGTTGGAGAACACGCATCCCGGCAAAGTCCACTTTGAGCTCGAGGACGACGACAACCGGCCCAGCCGATGGAACACGCTGCGGGCGCTACGTGTCCTCAACTGGTATGAGAAGTCGGCTCCCTGAGCGCCAGGTTCGGCTTCGGCGCCCAGTCGCACGGATTTTGCCTGACTGGATGCGCACGGCGCTGCGAGGATGAGCGTTGCGAACAGAAGAACGAACCGCGCCGGACGTGGAAGCTTCCGCCGTTCCGGCGAAGAAGATCCGAACTTACCCGACAGAGTCAGGTTTTCTAAGTCGTTTGCCTCGTGCTCAGCTTCCAAACACCGAACGAGAGCATCATCGCGATCAGCCCAATCATGGCCCAATCGGAAAGAGCTGGAGTGCCAATAGCAGGAGGTGTCCACGAAACACAGCCCGAGCCGGCGGAATAACAAATTTCCCCGGGAAACTCGTTCTGGACATTGTTAGACGACAGGAAATCAGTGCTGGAGCCTGGACCTACCGTGATGTTAGTAAGTCCATTCGGGTTAGATTGAAGAACCTGCCCCGAACCGGTAAGGCAGAAGAAGACCTCCGTGTTAATGGCAACGTTCGGGATGGAAATGCTCCCGGTCTTTACAGTGCCATAATTCAGTGGATGTAAGCAATCTGAGCTCGAAGACGAGAACGCGGTAGCAATACCGCCAAAATTGCCTCCGATCGTTACGGTAGCTGTGTCAGTGCTTAACAAGCTATTGGGCGATCCGTTGGAATTTAAGATCGGAACGGTATTTGTGGCAGCGTCTACCGTTTGGGCCGATATCTCGATCGCACTTAAGACGATTGTTAGGGTGTCTGGGGGACCAATAAATTTCGTGCCGTTGGACGGAGGGTTGATATCAATAAACTGTATTGCACCAACAAAGACTGAGTGGGCTCCCAGATCGCTCGCAAATGCCTTGAACGAGAGCGGTGACGCGTCACTGCCGATAGCTTGCATAGTGAGTGGCAGTGCGCTGGCCACTGGCGTGACGGTTTGGAGCGCGGACGCGCCATTGATATCGAATCCCGCGAGGGAGATAGTTTGGCCTGAGGTCAAGTCGGCTGCCGCGACTGTAAACGTGGCAGACCGTTCGCCTAATCCACCTGTGGATAGGGTAAAAGTTGAAGAACCTGAAGTCGTCAGCGCGGGAACCGATCCAAACTCGAACCCGGAAGGTAATGTGACGATAAAGCTGGACCCGGCTGTTATGGTCGAAGTCGCGGTGTAGGTAGCAACATTAGCGGGCACTACCAAAACATTATTTGTCAGCAGCACGTCCGCGGCATTGTAATCGGCTACGTTGCCGGATATTGTTCCAGCTCGGCCTGGACCGGCCGAAACGAGGAGTGCGATGAACGCAGGCACTATCTTTCGAAGCTTCATGTTCTAGTAGAAAGTGCTGATAATCCATCGAAGTTCTCTGGGGATGTCAAAAAATCCGTCGGCTCGGGTACACTTTCACGCCCGCGTTAGCCACGTCCGTGATCGACGACGCCTTCCCCGATTAATTCCGCACGGCGATGGCAGAGGCCCAGTCGGCGGGGAGCGTCCCAGGCGCTAGCAGTTTGCCCTTCTCGAGATGGCGTATGGTTCGTGCAAATTTGGCGGCGTGCGGATCGTGCGTCACCATCACTACCGTTTTGCCGAATTCGCGGTTCAACCGCGTCAACATTGTCAAGACATCTTCCGCGGCAGCCGCATCCAGGTTTCCGGTCGGCTCGTCGGCGAGAATCAAATCCGGGTCGGTCACAATCGCCCTTGCGATTGCTACGCGCTGCTCCTGGCCACCCGATAGTTGTTTGGGTAAGTGCGTCAGGCGGTCGCCCAGCCCAACTAGTTTCAGCGCCGTTTGCGCGTGCTCCAGCCGTTCCTTCTTGCTCAGCTTGGTGAGCTTCAACGGCAGCTCCACATTTTCAAGCGCCGAGAGCACGGGGATTAGATTGAAGGACTGAAAAATGAACCCGATGTGCTCATTGCGCCAATGCGCAATCTGCTTGTCGCCGAATTGTCGAATGTCCGATCCCAGCACTTCAATCTCGCCGCTAGTGGGCTTGTCCATCGCTGCAATGAGGTGCAGCAGCGTCGATTTTCCCGATCCTGAAGGCCCCATCAGCGCGATGAAATCCCCACGATCGATCGAGATGTCCGCCTCATCCAGCGCCATCACATGGAACTCATCGCGCACATACTCTTTACTTAACTGTCTTGCCCGGATTACGGTTTCGCCCATCCCTATTTGCTCCTCATTGCTTTGTCCGCACGTTCTGCCCGTCTTTCAAATTGGCCGGGGGACTCACGATCAGGTCCTCGCCGCCAATCAATCCGCTCTCAATCAGCACGCCGCGCGAAGAGGTTCCACCCACCGTCACCGGCCGCTTGCGAGCATGCCCGTTTACCATGACAAACACGCTTCCGTTCTGCACGGCGTCCTGGGGGATCACGACAATTCGCTTCGCTGGTTCGTTCGGTGCGGCCTTGGCCTCGTTGTAAAACGCCACGGTCGCGTTCATGTCCGGCCGTAGATAATCGTCCGGGTTGATCACCTTAACTTTCACCTGCACGGTTGCTTTCGCGCGATCCGCTTCGGGAGAAACCTCATCGATGTCGCCCTGGTATTTGCGGTCGGGATACGCGTCCGTCGTGACGATGCCCTTCTGATTGGGCCCGAGCTTCGGAAAGTCGTTTTGACTGATGTCGAGCTCCACTTTCAGATCGTTCAGATCCGCCATGGTAACCAGATAACCTTTCGCGCCCTTGTCGCCGACGAAGCCATTGGTGACGAACTCACCTTTCTCCACATTTCGATCGAGAATGGTCCCGGTAACGGGCGCCTTGATGATGGTGTTGTCGAGCGCATCCTGTGCATAGGCGACCGCGCCACGCGCCTGCTCAATCTGGCCGCGCACCATATCGAGTTCTTCTTTGCGCGGACCCAAGACAGCCAAATCCAGGGTCCTTTGAAGGCTCGCCACCTTGTGCAGATCGCCGTCATACTTCGATTGCGCATCGTCGAGCGATTGCTTCGACAGCACTCCCTCGGATACCAATCCCTTGGTGCGATCGAGGGACACTTTTGCGTCGTCCAAGTCAGCCTTGGCCTGGTCAACGTCGGAGCGGGCCTTCTGGATCTCTTCGGGCCTGGAACCGTTTTGGAGTTCAGCGAGCTTGGCCTCCAGATTGGCCAGATTGCCCTGCTGCTGCTGTAGCTGCGCGCGGAATTCGGTGTTCTCCAACCGCACCATGACTTGGCCTTCCTTCACTTTGTAGGCCTTGTCTACGCCGATCCATTCCACGCGGCCGTTGACCTTCGAAGCCACTTCAATCTTGTGGGCCGCCACGATGTATCCGGTCGCAGTCAGCACCACTTCATTGCCCACCGCTGCCTGATTGACGGGAGACTGCACCTGCATCACCTGGACGTCTACCGGCGCGGTGAGCTTCTGGTACGTGACGAGTGCGGCTATGGCCAGTCCGACCAGCACGACTGCAAGGACAACCATCTGTATGACGGGTTTGCCCTCGCGCGGGCGCCGGGCAGTGCGGTCGATTCGAAGATTTTTGAGTTCTGTCTCCATACGTTTGTAGCTGGCGTCTTACACTTCGCGTAGCGCCGTCAAGATCTCCTTTTTCGCCGCTTGGCGCGCGGGCAGAAAGCCGCCCAGCGCCCCTAAGATTAACGAGAAAATAATGCCCACCGCCATCACGTCTGGACCCACGTGGAAATTGAAGGTGGTCTCACTGAACGTGGTGAAACTTCCCATGGATGTCGTGATCTTGTTGAGCGGCAGCACCAGCAAGCAGGCGATCACTCCACCGATCAGTGATAATAGCAGCGATTCCAGAAAGAAGCTGAGCAGAATGCTGCCTTTGGTGAAGCCAAGGACGCGCAGCGTGCCCACCTCGGTCGCGCGGCGCGCAACGGCCGCATACATGGTATTCATGGCGGCAAACGCGCTGCCAATGGCCATGATGATGCACACAAAAAATCCGAGAAACTGCACCGGATTGGCCGAGCCGGTTTGTGCGGTGTAATAGTCGCGTTCGCTCATGGCGTCCACGTTCAGCCTTCTGTCGGCGGCAAAGGATTTGATCAACGCCGCGGCCGTGACTTCGTCGGTCGCGTTCACCAGCGCGGAGCTATAGGCTTCCGAACGGTTGTAATCCGCGGCAACCTGGGCCGCGTCCCCCCAGATTTCGCTATTAACGGCGCTATCGCCAGCGTCCATGACACCTACGATCTTCCAGTAGCCTTTGCCGAAACGCAGGGCCTTGCCATACTGCGCCGCCGGGTACCGTTTCGCGATGTTCTTTCCGATCACAATTTCGCGCGCTGCGCCCGTGAACAGGCGTCCCTCAATGATTTTCACGTTCCGCATTCCGATGCCGCGGAGGGAAATCGCCCGCAGCGTAACGTTCGAACCTTCCGGGTTGTCGGTGGCCGGTAAGTTGATGACGGTGACCATCTCCATGGACGCGATCGGCTGGCCATCCGAGCCCGTCGCAACGCCTGGGAAGTTCCTGATGATCTGAAAATTCGCCGGCGTCATGAGGCTGGTCAATTCGGCATTTCCGCCTTTTCGCAGAACCAGGACATGCAATGGATCGCCCGTAGAGGCGAAGGCGCTGCGCAGCCCGGAGACCAATCCGAGTACGGCCAGCAACACCGCCACCGTCATCGCAATGCCAACGGCCGTCATGACGGTAGTCGTTTTGCGCACCACTAGATTGCGTACGTTGTACGAAACGGGAATTGCCATGTGATTCGATCCTTACCCCTCGGTTGGCCTTATCCGCTATACCGCAGCGAATCGAGAATATTTGTGCGCGCGGCATTCCACGCCGGAATAAACGAGCTAATCAAGCCAATGAGCAGAGCTATCGCGAGCGAGAGCGCTACTGTTATCGGCGTCAGCGAGAGGTTGTGAAGTTGGCCTACGGTACTTTCCCCGACCTTGCCGACTCCCACCGCCAGCACGCTGGCTAACAGCAGCCCGATTACGGCGCCGATACCGGCAATGGTCAGGGCTTCCGAGATGATCATTCCGAGAATCGCCTCATTCGTGAACCCTAGCGTTTTCAAGACGCCGACCTCCCGGATCCTTTCCCGTACCGACATGGCGATGGTGTTGCCGGAGACGAGCAGGATGGTGAATGTCACGGCCGCGCAAATACTTAGCAGGAACAGTTTTACATTCCCCAGCAGGGAAAGGAAACTGAGCACGAACTGCTGTTCCGATTCCGTTTTCGTCGGCGGATTCGATTCGTCGAACATATTGTCGATCGCTCTTGCCACGCGCGGCGCGTCATCCGGGCTGTCTACGAGTACGGCAAACGTGCCATCCATCCCTTGCCGCGCCTTGGGAAGCGCCTCGCGCAGATATTTCATATTGAAGAAGAGCGAATCAAGTGCATCCGGATCTTTAAAAATACCAACGACTTTCAGGTCCAACGTTACGGGATAGATGTCCCCGACAAGGTGGATGCGGTCCCCGAGCTTGAAGTTGAGCTTTTCCACCAAATCGTCAGAAATAACGCAGCCGGTTTGGTCTTGAACGAATGCGGCGCGCTG